>NZ_PVWK01000071.1 GCF_003003795.1 Stenomitos frigidus ULC18
GTTAAGTCCGTTCCGCTTGCGCTTCACTTCCTCTCGACCGCTTAGCCAATATAACGGTAAACCAAGAAGCGTGTCAACAGCTTTTTCAAATTAGTTTGAAAAAGCCCTGAGCAACTTTGGCGAAATGCCTACCTACTCGGCGTTTGCTCGTACAAAAGTCTGTCGGATGCTCTTCTCAGTCGATGGATAGGATGCTTTTGTGAGCATCATGGCTAAAGCTGAAGCAATGGCGACCGAAGATATACACCGTTAGAAGCCCCCTTCAACTGAATCGACATAGCCAAGGCTGAAGTATGCAATTTCGATGCTTTCAGTTGATCCTTATGGTGGGGATTCGTCACTAGGGAAGCGAAGATGCGGATTGGCTTTCTGGATACTGCTGACTACGACTACACGATTGAGACGGTCTATCAGCGCCTGTTGGGTGGTTCAAGTTCGGCGCGGTATGTTACCTGGCTAAGGAGTTAGTCAGACAAGCACAGGATGTTTTTTTACTGAATAAAACTACAACGCCCGGTGTCTTTCGTGGTGTAACGTGTTTGGCCTTTGCAACTATGCCTGTTAAGTTCGCCAATCACTTGATGTCTTGATCATTGTCAACGTGGCACATCATGGTCGTCAGCTTCGGGCTGTTTTGCCAGAACGAACCTGTTTGATCTTGTGGTCAGGGCATGCTCATGACCAACCCGCCATTAGGAGGATTGCAGGCAGCAGACGAGCGCGGCATTTATGACGGCTTTGCTCAGGTCAGTAATACCAAATCTCGCAATAAACACTACAGATACGCCCTCACCCTAAATCCCTCTCCCACAGGAGAGGGACTTTGAATCCGGCTCTCTTCTCCCAAGGGGAGAAGGGTTGGGGATGAGGGCAAGATCTGTAGCCTTTACTAATTGATTTGGTATAAATGGCAATCTATGCAGTTTCAGCAGCAGTTTGCCATTGATTCCCAGCGCATTCGAATTTTAAGGAATGGGATTAGTCGGGCATTTCACAGCGATAGCAGCCGATCGCTCATGCTTACAAGCCAAAAGCAGTATCCCCCAGTTCTGGCGTATACCAGCACGCCCTTTCGAGGATTAGGCATTTTATTAGAGCTTTTTCCAGCGATTCGTCGTGCGGTGTCGGGGGCCATCTTAAAGGTGTTTTCTAGCATGAACGTCAGCAGCAGCTTGGTAACTTAGCGGTAGTTGAGCAAATTGAGCACTATTTACAGTCATTAGCTGAAAAGGTTTGAAAACAACGATCCAACTGCGAGGCAGAGACAGACCTGCTGCTGGAGCGTAACAATAGTGAACGAGTGAACGCCGATCGTTGCCTCCTTCACCGCCGTCTGACGATCCTGCAATCCTGTTGTAGTGGTATCTGGAGCGGAACACTTTACGGCACAATGAAAAGGCAACTAAGAGTCTCTGGACTCCGACGTACTCCCAGGAGGAATGCCTTGAACTTCCAGTCTGTCATTGCGGCTTTACATCAATTTTGGAGCGATCGTGGTTGTTTGATCGTTCAACCCTATGACACTGAGAAGGGGGCAGGAACCAAGAGCCCGCATACCTTTTTACGCGCGATCGGCCCTGAACCGTGGTCTGTAGCTTACGTAGAACCCTGTCGGCGACCAGGGGATGGTCGGTACGGGGAAAACCCAAATCGGGTGCAGCATTATTACCAGTATCAGGTGCTGATTAAGCCATCACCTAGCGACATTCAAGAAACCTATCTGGACTCTTTAAGAGCATTAGGCATTCAACCAGAAGACCATGACATCCGTTTTGTGGAAGATAACTGGGAGGATGCAGCGGTTGGTGCCTGGGGTGTGGGCTGGGAGGTGTGGCTGGATGGTATGGAGGTGACTCAGTTTACTTACTTTCAGCAATGTGGAGGGCTGGATTGTCGCCCAGTGTCGATCGAAATCACTTACGGGCTGGAACGTTTGACCATGTATCTCCAGGGTGTGAATTCAATCTTCGACATTCGCTGGAATGACACGCTGACGTATGGCGACATTCATCTGCAAGGTGAAATTGAAGGCTCAACGTACAATTTTAAGGCGTCTGATCCAGAGTTGCTGTTCACCTTGTTTAAGCTGTACGAGCAGGAAGCAAAGCGGCTGATGGAGGCGGAATTAGTCTTGCCAGCCTTTGATTATGTGCTGAAGTGTTCGCATACATTTAACCTGTTGGATGCGCGGGGTGTAATTTCGGTGACAGAGCGGACACGCTACATCGGCAGGATTCGGAACCTGGCACGTCAGGTTGCGCAAACGCATCTGCAGCAGCGGGAGAAAATGGGCTTTCCACTATGCTTAAAGCCGGAAAAATTAGCGCTGCATCACTGAGCAATTGGCATCACTAATAGTCACTAATAAAAGAGCCAACTGGTGAAGGAATATTTGCGTCCTCGGATGACGGGCAAGGACTGGTGGGGATGAGTGTAGTAAGAGGGAAAGACGATCGCGCTGCCTGCCTGGGGCTTGACTTTAATATTTTGGCGATCGAACAGAGTTTCGCCACCTTCAAAATCATCGTTTAGATAACCGACAATGCTGATATCGCGAGTTGGGATGCCATTGGACACTTCCTGAAAACGGCTGGCTAGAAGCAGGTTGTCGACATGGCGCTTGTAGCGTTGTCCTGGCTTATAGCGCAAGATCGAACACATTTCTGCCTGGGAAAACTTGATGCCATAGTGTTTAAAGAGCAAGTCCTGAATCACTCTGACTTTGGTAAGCAGGATTTGATTGGTCGATTCCTGTAGCTGCTGCCCTGTATTGCCCAACGGCAACATATCGCTGCTACGCACATCGGTATCAACCACATTCACCAGAATGCTGGATGGCTTGAACTGACAGCACTCTGCTACCTGCATTACATGGCTACAGAGCGATGGTTCCAGCAGGTGCTCAATGAGCAAAATGTCTGATCCCAGATCTTTGAACAAATGTCCCACAAGCTATCCTTAATCCAATTGACCAAAACGTCAGGGCACGAAACAATAGATCTCTGAACGGCCAAGTTGATGCCTTTACCTAGAGTGCCCCATTGACTCGCTCAAATTCTACGTCTACATTGCGCTCGTTAACGCAGCCCATCGATCGTGTTGCTATCGTCCTCATAGTAGCGCTGAGCTTGCTGATTGGCATCCTGCTGCTGAGCGGGAATCACGCCTC
Organism: Stenomitos frigidus ULC18; assembly: GCF_003003795.1. Classification (GTDB taxonomy): domain Bacteria; phylum Cyanobacteriota; class Cyanobacteriia; order Leptolyngbyales; family Leptolyngbyaceae; genus Stenomitos; species Stenomitos frigidus_A. The sequence continues at coordinate 3,170 of NZ_PVWK01000071.1, forward strand.
CGCTCGTGTGCGGGACTTTAGCTGGCAAAACAAACAGGTTGGCGCTGATGATACAGCGTTTACGCTCACCTTCAGTCGTCCCATGAACCATGCCAGCGTGGAGTCAAACCTACGCATTGAGCCACCGCTTTTGGGCAAGGTAAGCTGGGCCGGACGACGAATGGCTTACACTCTCAACACACCCGCTCCTTACGGCACTCAATTTCAAGTGCAGTTACAAAAAGCCCAAGACCGGTTTACGGGCAGCGAGCGCGGGGCGATGCAGCCGTTTACAGGCACATTTCAAACACACGATCGCGCGTTTGCCTATATTGGCGTTAGCGGTGAAGAAGCAGGGCGGCTTATACTCTTCAACTTAAACCAGCAGCAAAAGCAAATCCTGACGCCCAAAGAAATGGTGGTAATGGATTTCAAAGCTTATCCTCAAGGTGAGCGGCTACTCTTTGCAGCGGCAGAGCGGACGACCGAGCCCACCGTCCTGACTGAGCAGAAGCTTTATACGGTCACGACTGGCATTCACGTAGATTCACCCATCCAGCCAGATGCGGCTCAGGCATCGCCAGCAAAGGCTTTACCCTCTCCAGCGCCTGCTGGCACGGTGGCGCTAGTGCTGGATAACAAAGACTATCAAAACCTCAAATTTGACCTCTCTGTAGACGGCAATGTCATCGTTGTCCAGCGGGTCAATCGTAAAAATCCCAATGATTTTGGCCCCTGGTTAATGAAAACGGGTGAAGGAGCCCAGCCACTGAAAGGTGAACCAGGCGGTGATTTTTTGATCACGCCAGACAGCAATTCGCTGGCGATCGCCCAGGGTCAAGGGCTAGCTATTTTACCCCTACAGCCAAATGCTAAACCGCTGGACTTTCTGCCTAAATTTGGGATGGTGCTGAGTTTTGCTAGAGATGGTTCGCTAGCAACTATGGTGAAGTTTAATACTGACAATACGCGATCGCTCTTTTTGGTTGGTAATCAGAACACTCAAAAAGAGCTGCTACGCACGACAGGCTCCATTCTGAGCACGCGGTTTGATCCCACTAAAAAAACGCTTTACTGCTTGCTGACAGAACTCTTAACAGGAGGCAACATCTATCAGGAACAACCCTATCTAGCAGCGATCGACCTGAAGACCTCAAAACTCCACCCACTGGTCATGCTGCCGAATCAGCGAGACGTTCAGGTGAGCCTGGCACCTGATGGCTTAGCGCTTCTATTTGACCAAACCACAGAAGCCGTGCATGATCAGTCAGCAGCAGATGGACAATTGCGCGACAGCACGGGTAATGCGATCGCTTCTAGCCGTCTCTGGCTACTGCCCCTCGATCCGGCGAACCCTGCTGCTAAACTTCAACCTGAATCGTTACCGTTACCAGGACTTCGCCCTTTGTGGTTGCCTTAGGTTGTCTAATCTATGCCCCTCGACTATCCCCATCAAATCGATTTACTCTGTATCAATCCTGATCTGCGTCAATCCTGAAGCACTCGACAGAAGTTTGGTAATGAGCACCCTTACCTGACGGCGATCGTCATCCTGCTCAAAGGATCTCCTGCTCAAAGGATCAATATGCAAGTACAGGATCTACTAGAGCGATATCAGAAAGGCGAGCGTGATTTCGCCCATGTCAACCTTAGTGGAGCCAGTCTGAGCGGCGTTAACCTTCGAGACGCTGACCTGACTGGCTCTAATTTGACGGGTGCAAATTTAAGCTGGGCTTTTTTGAGCCGCACGAACCTCACGGGGGCGTGCCTGAGACGGGCAGACCTTCGCAGTGCATCACTTAACAACGCCATCCTCAACCAATCCATTCTCAGCGGTGCCAACCTCAGCAAAGCCGATCTACGGCTAGCGAGTCTCCAAAATGCTGACCTTAACTGGGCCATTCTCCAGGAAGCCGATCTGAGTGGTGCGACCCTCCAGGACGCAAAATTAGACCAGGTCAACCTGGAGCGGGCAAAACTCAACAGCAGTTGCCTCACGGGAGCCGAGCTGATGGAAGCGAATCTGCGCCGTGCCAATCTGGCGGGTGCTAATCTCGATCGCGCCAATCTGCGAGAAGCACATTTGGAAGAAGCCAACCTGCGGGAAGCCTCGTTGATCGGCGCCAACTTAATTGAAGCGAATCTCAGTGGCGTTTACCTGCGACAGGCGAACTTGACTGAGGCAGACCTGCACCGCGCTATTTTGACCGGAGCCGATCTGAGTGAAACCATCCTTAACAGCGCCGATCTGAGTCGAGCCAACCTGGCTGGAGCCTACCTTTTAAAAGCCAGCCTGAGCAAGGCGCACTTGTTACGAGCGAACCTCCAAGATGTTTACCTGCTAAGAGCCGACCTCAAGACAGCGAATCTGCGCGGAGCAGACTTACAGCGAGCCGACCTCAGTGGGGCTTATCTAAGCGATACATCCTTAAATGAAGCCGACCTTAGTGATGCCTATCTACTTGAGAGCCATCTGATCCGCACGAATCTAGACGGCGCGCAGATGACCGGTTGTTGCATCGCCAACTGGCATCTAGAAGAGACCGATTTCTCTAAAGTCAATTGTCGCTATGTGTTCACCCAATTTAACTACACCACCAAAAAACCGACCGATCGCTACCCCGTAGGGCGTGACCTGGAAGCAGGCGAGCTTGGGCGACAGTACCAGGAAGACAGTGCGCTGCTGGAAGTTCACCTTACGGAAGCGCCGAATTGGGAAGCGTTGGCTTTTACGTTGGCGCAGATCGATCGCGAAGGGAACGGCTTGGGGTTGACTGTAAAATCCTACGAAGCCTTAGACGAGCATTGTTTAGTCCGGTTGAAGGCCAACCGTCCAGTCAATGCCAAGCTTCTCTCGCGGCGGATCTTTCAGCTCTATCCAGAAGTCTTGCAACGTCTGCTAGCGAACCGCAGCGAAATTTTCGACCTACTGGCGATCGCCCCCCGTGCCATTGAACCAGACTTACTGCTAGAATCACCACCTCAACCAGCCCAACCAGAACTGAAAGCGCTCCCTTCTCCCGATCGACGCATCCGTCTGTATCAAGAGGTCGTGCGGCAAATTCAACATATTATGATGTATCAAACTCCCGAAGAGTTTGTCCAAAGCGTGCAGCAACTGCTTAATTATTTAAGCAGGCAAGGCATTGCGACTGAAGACATCCAGAAGAAGGTGATCAGTCAAGTCATTACCCAACGCGCTAAACAAGACAAAATTTTTCGCGCCCATATGCAGCGATGGGAGAAAACCGCTCCTGAAGTGGCTCGGCTGTCTACGGTGGGGCAGGCAGTACGCCTGGCGATCGCCTTGATGTGGACTGAGACGAAGAAACTGTAGGGAGAGGAGCACAAGAGTAGAGGCGCCTCTACTCTTTGCCTTCAATCTGCTCAATTTCGCGAATGACGCGCTCTTTGCTAGCGGTGAGATGTTCTTGCATCGCCTGGACAGCAGCAGCGACGTTACGATCGCTCACGGCAGCGTAAATGCAGCGATGCTCACTGCGCACTTCGAGGACACCGGGATTGTGCTGCATCGTACGCAGTCGCAGCAGCATCATCTTGTCAAACACTTGATCAAGGAGCGCCACAAGCCAGGGATTGTCTGAACTTTCAGCCAGTAACCGATGAAACTGATAGTCCATGTGCAGCAATTGATAATTGGTGAGCTGATGGGCTTCTTGACCCACTGCTTTCTCTGCCTGCTGAATGGCAAGGTCGATCTGCTCAAGTTGGGGCGTTGTAGCATGGCGACACGCTTCGGCAACCGACACCTGTTCCAGGGCAATGCGGCAATCATAAAGGTGCGCTGCATCCGTTACAGAAAGTCTGGCAACACGCAACGCGCCGTTCTCGTCGGTGGCAATTAAGTTCTCTCGCTGCAGTTGCCGAATCGCCTCGCGGATGGGTGTGCGGCTCACTTGGAGCAGGTTCGCAAGCTGAGTTTCTACCAGGCGATCGCCCGACGCCAGTTCGCCTGACAAAATGGCTGTTCGCAGCGTCTGATACGTCTGTTCATGCAGCGACTGGGCGCGTTGAAGTGGGCGAGGTGAAAGGGTCAAAGCAGGTGGAAGAGCCAAAATTGATACTCCTTGAGTGTCGGAGAAAGGTGCAAGATCTGCAAGCAAAAGCCGTGTGATCGACGCGAGTACTCTATGGCAGAAAACACACAAGACAACAGCCACTAGATCGAATACAGTATGCAAGCACTCGTGTACTGCATACATCATCCTCGAAAAGTGATGATCCAGTAAGGGGTGTGCAACCTTATGGCTGCGTCGGTCTCTGAAGTCGCGCAAGCCGTTTCAATGGGCTTATGGCAACCCAAGTTTGACGAACGTCTGCACCCTCCAACTGACTCCATACAACTGTCCTCAGCCAAAGAAGCCGAGCAAAGCAGCACAGCCTATCACTTTAACTCAACGCCACCGTTAAAACGATGCCTATGCAGACTCCTACCGCTGTCCAGGCGATCTGCCGTGAGGGTAGGAATTGTTCATAGGATGGCAGTTTCTAGTCTAAAAAGCGCTGACTGCGCGGAGTTTGAGTCCGTTACCCAACCAACCCCGATCGCAGTGCTCTTACGGCTGCCTGAGTGCGGTCATCGGCACACAACTTGTTGAGAATATTGCGGACGTGCGTTTTCACAGTGCCGACCGTAATGTAAAGCTTTTCAGCGATCGCGGCATTGCTACACCCATCCACGATCAACTGCAACACCTCAAGCTCGCGCTCTGTTAGAGGATACGCTTCAATAATCTGGTCGTACTCTGGCTCAGTCGCATGGATAGAGACCGTTTTGGACTCCGACGATGCTCCGTCTGCGGCGCTTTGACGCGCCTGGTGGAGCACCACACGAGCGATCGCGGGATCAATCCAGGCGTTGCCACTATGCGTTACTCGCAGTGCTTCGGCGAGGCTATCCAGACTCACATCTTTCATGCAGTAAGAATCTGCCCCAGCCGCAAACGCAGCGAGCACAACATCATCATTATCCTGCAGGGTCAAAATCAGGACTTTGGTTGCCACGGTCGCTGGTTCTGCCGCATCCGCTTGCATTTGCTTGAAGCGCCGAGTGAGCTCAATGCCATCCATATCAGGCAGGCCAATATCGACGATCGCGACATCTGGCTTAGCAGTCTCCAACAGTTTCAGCCCATCTGTAGCGTTAGCCGCTTCACCAATGACATTAAATCCCCGCTGTTGCAGTGCGGTACGCATCCCGACTCTCGTCAGATCGTGGTCTTCAATGAGGGTGATCCGAATGTCTTCCATACTTCAGTTTCCTCAGTTCAAAAAAAATAGCGGGGTAAGGGACTAGCAAACAAATAAGGTACCGATTAGGTTGGGGCAATTGAAATATCCCATTTAGGTAAGCTTTCAGAACGC
>NZ_PVWK01000041.1 GCF_003003795.1 Stenomitos frigidus ULC18
CGGTGTGGCTTGTCTATGGCAACCCGCGTGGCGACGCCCCACAACCCCGTGAGGCGCGACTTGGAGCAACCCTTGCTGGCAAAGCGGCAAGCGCAACCCAGTGGCTCTGGTTGCCTGTAGGCGCCAACGCCTGGTCAGGCTCAATGCCATACCCGCGCTCACACGCCCTGGCCAACGCCCGCTGCCGCCAGCCGCCGCACAAGACACGGTCCGACTCAACCGCTCCCCCACTGCTGTCACTGGGTCACGCGTGTTGAGCGTGCAACCGATTTTTCCATTCCCCTTGACTCCCAAGACAATCGCTACAGAGATCGATCGCCATCGTTGAAGCACGACAAACTACAGCTTTGATACGGCTGGGCAATCCGACAAATACCAGCGCCAAGGACGATCGGCACCCTGGGTTAAGCCAATGCGGGTCGTTTGAACGAGGGCACGATCGCCCTGATCCAACTCTTCCTGAAACGTGGGACTGCGATGTTCGAGCCAGAGCGGGTGACCAACCTGCAACGGTTGGGCATTAAGGCTCCGGTCAATCTTCAAAGCACGGCAAAGTTTTCCAGGGCCAGCAGCCACACGGTGAGGTTTCTCTGCTTTGGGGCGAGTATCGCGTGAAGCGGTTTCGTGATCGAGCCAAGGTGGTATTGTTTCTAGCTGCAAAGCGCGAATCAAAACAGCGCTTGGTACCCTGTCCAAATCAGTCACCACGTTGAGGCAATGATACATGCCGTAGATGAGGTAAACGTAGGTCATACCAGCAGGGCCAAACATAACCCAGTTGCGATCGGTGCGGCGACGGTAGGCATGACAGGCAGGATCATCAGGCGTGTAGGCCTCGGTTTCGACGATGAGCCCGCGCCAAAGGGTCGGCTTTTGGTCTGTATCAGTCACCTGACGCACCAGATGGCAGCCAATCAAATCGGCGGCAACGGTTGTAGAGGGACGGGCAAGCCAGGATGGTGGAATAACCAAATTTGTTGCAAAAATCTGTGAATTGCTCGGATCGTGAAGAGACTGTTTTACAATTCCTAAAGGTTGGGCTCCAGATCTAGACGTACGCTTCGGACTTACGGGCGTTCATTGATTTGAGTCTTCCTGGGTCTAGAGTTCAGCGTTAGTAATCTAAGGTTTAGCGATCGCGGCATTTAAGTCTTTAACTAAGAGAGCATAAGCATATGGATGTCAAATTGGTTCTAGTCGTTCTGACCGCTGTGTTTACGGTGGCCTGTCTGTTCTTTGGCACGAAAAACGGCTTTTATGATTCCGATAACTATCACGGTAATGGCTCAGCGCACTGAGTTTCAACGTACTATCGATGGGCCGCTAGCAGCCCTTTATCCCATCTCTTTCTACTAACGAGACTACCTTACCTTCTCAGTCTTCGCCTTTACGTAACGCGTATACAGTGTTTAATGACGCTCGCTTATGTGCAGGGTTTGCAGGACTGGTGTACTACAGGTATGTTCTGAAAGAGGCGCAGAGTAAAGATTTTTGCTTGCACGATCGGTTGAAGTTCAGCCGCTTCTAGAGACATGACACTCTCCTTGGGTGCTGTCTTACGAGTAGAAAGCTGAGTGTCTTGCCGAGTGCAAGCTAGGTGACTGCAAGTGCAGAAAGTGATCCAATCGTGAGCGAACTGGAATGTCTGGCATATGGCACGGAAGCGGATGAGGGCATCTGTTTGTTGCTCAAACTCGGAACGTACCGCGTCTTGTTGGACTGTGGGCTGACTGATTTTTCTGCGTTGCTCACCGACGCAACGATGCCGCCAGCTGATTTAGTGTTGTGCAGTCATGCACATGCCGATCACGCTAGAGGGCTGCTGCCACTGCATCAAGCGTTCCCTCAGCTGCCGATCTACGCGAGTGAAGTCACCACGCAACTGCTACCGCTCAATTGGTTGGAGCCTCACTCTGTCGTTGCTACTGATTTTGAGGCTGATGACGATGTTGGCGATGACGCTCGATCGCTCACTCCCTTGCCGTTTTTTTGTCATGCGTTACCTTGGCGCACCCCGATCGAATTTTTTGATGGGCTCAGCGTCGAGCTTTACCCAGCCGGACATCTGCCGGGAGCGACTGCCTTTTTACTAACCTACACGCCCCTGTCGGACGACGATCGCCCGTCTCGCTCCTACACGGTCTTTTACACAGGCGACTTTTTCTTATCCAATGGACGTCTGGTCGAAGGCATGCCGTTAGAAGAGTTGCGCGGCACTGCGCCAGATGTGCTGATCCTTGAGGGCAGCTATGGCACAGCGCGACATCCGCATCGTCGCCAACAAGAAAACCAACTGGCAGAACGCATCGATCGCGCGATCGCCGACAAACAGTCGATTCTGCTACCGACTTCGACCATAGGGTTGGGGCAAGAGCTATTGATGCTGTTACGAAGTCATCACCACTTTACAGGGCGAGACCTTGATATTTGGGTCGATGGCTCTGTTGCCGAAGGTTGTGATGCTTACCTGGAGATCATGCCCCATTTGCCGACAGCGGTGCAAAACTTTGCTCGTCATCAGTCCCTCTTTTGGGACGAGCGTGTTCGTCCACGTGTGCGCCATCTTACTCCAGACCAGCGCTTTAACCTCGATCAGCGTCCTTCGATCGTGCTCACGGATGAAGCGACTGACCTGAGCCAGTATTATGCTGCCAAACCTGATGCCTGGCTAGTTTTACAAGCGGAGCAGCCACACTATAAGAGGAGAGACGGGAGCGGGGAGAGGCGAGAGGAGCATAAGGATACAGCTGAGTTCTCATCTAACGCTAACCCACAAAGCGAGTTACCTCACCCCTCGCCCCTTACCCCTCCTTCCTCACCCTCTGTTGAAACCTACCTCTTGGCGCAGCATTGTGATGGTCCCGGTACGACGCAATTAATCCATAATTTGCGCCCACAGCATGTGGTGTTTGTGCATGGATCGCCAGCCTACCTTGCCGATCTAGCTGGGTTAGAAGAACTGCACAATCGCTACCACGTCCATACTCCGGTGATCGGCGGTTTGGTGGAATTACCGATCGGCGAGACGTTTTTGCGTGTGGCGGCTCCTGAAGCTAGCTATGAAGGCGAACTAACCGAACTGAATACGCTGGTGACAATTACCCTGCCAGAAGCAATTATGGCTGACCCACGCTGGCAGCAATTAGCAGATACTGGGTTGGTCGAAGCTCGCTGGCAAGGGAATGAACTGGTGCTACGTGGTTTGCCACAACGGGAACTGTTGCGACCGAGCGATCGCCTGCTCGACTGGATGGATGCAAACTCGCCCCTGCGTAACTGCTGTGGCAATTGCCGTCACTATCGCGGACAGCGCTGCTGGAATCAGCGATCGCCCCTGTTTGAATTTAAAGTCACTCCCGACGGCTTTTGTCCTGTTTTTGAGCCCGCTCAGGCGTCAGAGGAAGGCAATCGGTAGGAGGTAGGAGGCAGGAGGTAGTCGGTGATCAGTGGTCAGTCGTTAGAAACTAGCTGAGAGCTGAGAGCTAATAGCCACTCGCTTTGGAACGATCGCTGCAATTTTTCTCGATGTTTAACCTTAACGCCGATCGTCCATAGCCTAAACTATTAAAAACGTTGAGGAGTTGAACTTTACCGATGAAACCACTCGCTTCAGCTAATCCTCTCAAGCCCGCCAAAGTCGTTAGTCTAGCACTGGCGACGCTGGCGATCGGCTTTCTTGCCGCCTCTTGCCAGGAAGCAGCGGCTCCCCCGTCTGCCACTTCTAGCGCCTCTCCTGCCGGTACACCTGCCAGTGATGCTAAAGGTTTGAAGATTGGCACACTGCTCCCAGCAACGGGTGACTTAGCGTCTGTGGGGCAGCCTATGCTGGCGGCAGTGCCACTGCTGGTAGAAACCGTCAATAAGTGTGGTGGCGTCAACGGTGCTCCGGTAGCGCTGTTATCCAATACAGACGATCAAACCGATCCAACGGCGGGTGCTGATGGCATGACCAAACTAGCCGAGGTCGATAAAGTCGCAGGGGTTGTCGGCTCGTTTGGCAGTAGCGTTTCGGCAGCAGCGATTCCGATCGCCATTCGCAATAAGGTGATGCTGGTATCTCCAGGCAGTACCAGCCCTGTGTTTACAGAACGGGGCAAAAAAGGAGAATTTCAGGGCTATTGGGCACGCACAGCTCCACCCGATACCTATCAGGCACGAGCACTGGCAAAGTTAGCCTATGAAAAAGGGATTCGGCGCGCTGCCACGGTCGTCATCAACAACGATTACGGCAGAGGCTTTGAGAAAGAATTTGTGCAGGCATTCAAAAAGCTAGGCGGCACCATCACCAACGAAGCGAAGCCCGCCCGCTATGACCCCAAAGCCACCACGTTTGCAACCGAAGCACAAGCAGCCTTTGGCGGCAAGCCTCAGGGGGTTGCGGCTGTTGCTTACGCGGAAACGGGTGCTCTGTTGCTAAAAACGGCCTATGAGCAAGGATTAAGCAAGGGTGTCCAAATCTTGCTCACCGACGGTTCCAAATCGGATCAATTTGCTACTCAGGTTGGTAAGACCAGCGATGGTAAATTTATCCTGCAAGGTGCAGTGGGCACCATTCCCGGTGCTGATGGCAAGGCGTTGGATGCCCTTACCAAAACGTGGCAGGCGAAGTTCAATCAGTCGCCTGCTGCTTACGCGCCCCAAGCTTGGGATGCGGCTGCCTTGCTAGTGCTAGCTGCCCAAGCGGCTAAAGCAAACACGGGCGACGCCATCAAGAGCAAAATTCTAGAAGTGGCGAACGGGCCTGGTAAGGAGGTCAGTGATGTCTGCGAAGGCTTGAAGCTGTTGAGCCAGGGCGAAAAGATTAACTACCAGGGAGCCAGCGGCAATGTCGATATTGACTCCAGCGGCGATGTCTCTGGTGTTTATGACGTGTGGGAAGTCGAACCCGACGGCAAGCTGAAAACAGTCAGCAAGGTCAGCCCGGTGATTAACTGATCACAGTTTGAAGCAGGATCGCTGCTAATCAAGCATTGGTAGGGGCATGGCAATGCCATGCCCTTCTAAAACTGAGGTTGCAAAACGGTAGTAGACCGCCGCCTAAAAGCCGACAAAGTTATAGCCAATACCAACCAAAACGCCCAGTTCAATGCCGTTGATCACACCTGCATTCGCACCTGCGGTGAGGGTGAACGGGGGCGACAGCGGAATATCTACACCGCCAGAAACAATCAAGTCAGCATTCTTGCGATCGCCCGTCGAAAACGATGCTCCAACATCCATGTAAAGGGCAAAGCTGACTCGGCCTGCACGTTCAAACGGAAAGTCAAGCGTGATGGGAAGCAGGAAGGTAGCATCGCCATTGATGAGCACTGCTGGTCGAACCGAGATCATTCGAGTCAGACCAATCTTGCTCAAAATCGCACCGCTAACCTCCATTATTCATGATGATTTTGAGAAATCCTCGAAAGCCCCGCCAAGAGGAGAATCTGACGATTTGCCTAAAAAACAGCCTGTTTTTTGAGGTGTTCTCACAACAAGGGTTCCGGCGCTTGGTGAATAATCCGGGTTAAAGCGAAGCGAGTGCCGTTGAATCTCTCTGACGGTAGACCTGGACGCGTGGCTGGCTTAGATTTATCTGCCCAGTCAGGTGTCAAAATCGAGGATGATTGGAGAGCGCGACGTGACGGTCGATCAGGTTAAACGTTAATAACGCTAATTTCCAAATGGGTATCCAGGCAGTTTTATGTGGCTATTACGGTCAGGGCAATGGGGGCGACGAGGCACTTTTAGCCTCGCTGCTGCAAATGTTGCCAGAGTCGGTAACGCCACTCGTGCTGTCGGGCAACCCAGAGCAGACGCACGATCGCTATCGTGTCGCCGCTGTCAACCGGAAAAGTCCTCTAGCCGTACTGCAAGCTCTACGCGATTCTCAGGTCTTCATTTGGGGTGGCGGCAGTTTGATCCAGGATGTGACGAGTGCGATGAGCCCTGTCTACTACGCAGGCGTGATGACACTGGCGCAACGCATGGGCTTGAAGACGATCGCCTGGGCACAGGGAGTGGGGCCGCTGCAACGATCGCTCACCCAGTGGATGGCGAAACAAACCTTGGCGGGTTGTGATGCTATTAGCGTGCGCGATCGTGGCTCGGCTGCGCTGCTGACCAACTGGGGCATACCGTTTACCCTAGCTCCCGATCCGGTTTGGGCTTTAGAATCAACGCCTGTAGACGGTCTGTGGAACTTACCCGCACCTCGTGTCGCAGTGAACTTACGGTCTCATCCAGAACTGACGCCACCTCGGTTAGAAACGCTCACGCAAGCGCTTATCACCTTTCAAAAGGCGACCCAAGCCTGCCTTCTGTTGGTGCCCTTTCAAGCGACTCAGGACTTAGCGATCGCTGAAGCCATCCAGCCACAGCTTCCCGGTGTTAGCCACATTCTGCGTTTAGACGATCCACAACAATTGAAAGGCGTGTTCCGTGGCGTCGAAATGGCGATCGCTATGCGCTTTCATGGGCTGATTATGGCAGCGGCAGAAGGCTGTCGCTGTTTTGCGCTCAGCTACGATCCAAAAGTCAGCCATCTAATGCAAGAGCTTTCACTACCCGGATGCTCACTGGCGACCATTCCCGATGACCCCAACGTCATTAGCCAAGCCTGGCTAGAACTCTACGCCAATGGCGAAGCCCTCTCCACTGATCAAATTCAGTTCTTGATTAGTCGGGCGTTGATTCATCAAGACGTTTTGCAAAGGGCGATCGGGTAGAGGTGAAGCGTGAGAGAAACAGGACTTACACAAAGATCCCCGACTTCTATTGCACGGTAAGCAAGGCAGCGCTAATTTTTCACCAGAAATCGGGGATCTGAGCACTTCACGCCTAAGTCCTAAGAAAGTTTTGAGTTTTGAGTAGCGCTTTGCGCCGACAAGCTAGAGAGTTTTGAGTTCTCCTGACACCCCACTCCCCACTCCCCATTCCCTTCTGCCCTCTGTCTCCTTTTTACCTGATCACGTTCAGCCAGTGAGAAGTCTAAAGGATGTAACTTAGTGTGGGTGCCTTTGCACTCAAGCGTCATGCGTGTACCCCAATTGCGGATGCAGGGCTTCAACATCCTCTCCTTTGCGGCAGATCCGTCGCCATCCCTCCCTATTTCTCACCCCATGAGTGTTACCTGGAATCGCCATCACATTCTGTCACTGGCAGACTTTACCCCTGACGAGTACGACACCGTTCTGCAAACGGCTAATAGCTTTCGCGAAGTGCTGTCAAGGCGTACTAAGAAGGTGCCGACACTGCAAGGGCAGGTTGTTGCCAATTTGTTTTTTGAATCCTCTACCCGTACACGTAGTAGCTTTGAGTTAGCTGCCAAGCGTCTCTCTGCGGATACGCTCAACTTTGCGCCCAGCACTTCGTCCTTGAGCAAAGGCGAAACGATTCTGGATACGGCTAAAACCTATCTGGCGATGGGCACTGACATCATGGTGATTCGCCATCGCGAAGCCGGGGTGCCACAGGCAATCGCCAATGAAATGGATCGCCTGGGGGTTAAGGTGGGTGTACTCAATGCTGGCGATGGTCAGCATGAACATCCGTCGCAAGCGTTGCTGGATCTCTTCACAATCACCACGCTCCTCGACCCTGAACATCCCCACCTGGCGCTTCTAAAAGATAAAAAAATCGCGATCGTGGGCGATATTCTCCATTCTCGCGTCGCGCGCTCTAATCTCTGGAGCCTCACAGCTAGCGGTGCCGAAGTGCATCTGGCAGGTCCACCCACCCTGTTGCCACAGCTCTTTGCAGACTATGTGGGAGGTGAGGAGAGAGGAGTGAGTGGAGAGGGGAGAGGAACCCAAACGATCTTTTCACCCCACACCCCATATCCCACACCCCATACCCCACACCCCCGCAAACTCTTCCTCCACTGGTCGCTGGAGCCCGCACTCCGCGATGCCGACTTTGTAATGACGTTGCGGCTACAGAAGGAGCGGATGACTGGCCATTTGCTGCCCAGTTTGCGAGAGTACCATCAACAGTTTGGCATTACGCGCGATCGCCTCAAGCTTTGCAAGCCCGATGTCAAAGTGCTGCATCCTGGTCCGGTCAATCGTGGTGTCGAAATTAGCTCAGATTTAATGGATGACCCTCGGTGCAGCCTCATCTCGCAGCAAGTCACTAGCGGCGTGGCGGTACGCATGGCGCTACTGTACCTGATGGGCAGCAGCAAGCTTTAAGGCTTAGTCAATGGTAGTTATACCAATTCCTTAAATACCAGCTACAGATAGTGCTTGGAGAATGGATTGCCAGCCCACAATGGACGCAATCACC
>NZ_PVWK01000046.1 GCF_003003795.1 Stenomitos frigidus ULC18
AGAGACTCCTGAAAAGACACTGCTGCTTTGCTTTAGAGTATCTGATGTGATTCGGATCCGCGTTCGCCAACAGTATCCCACCGTTTAATTGACACTCTCAACTGGCACATAGCTGACATCTCGCTATGATCGCTGTTGAGAATTGACTGTGCTCTACTTGTCGCTTGTGTCCGACTTTTGCTCTGCTTGTTCTGCCAACTCGGTGATCGCAGCATTCATCTCTATCTCTAACTGCTCCACCGTTGGAAGATTCTCTTTGAGTGCCTTTGGTAATCGGTGGGTTGTCACAGCTATTGGAGTGTTCAGGTTTCGTAGGGCGTACTCTGCTTTTGTCTTGCTTTTGGACTTGCAGAGGATCAACCCGATTGTTGGATTGTCAGTCGAGTGACGCAGCAGATCGTCTACTGCTGAGACATAGAAATTCATTTTGCCAGAGTACTCAGGTTGAAACTCGCCCATTTTTAGGTCAATGACAATGAAGCAGCGCAGCTTGAGATGGTAAAAGAGTAAGTCCAGATAGTAAGCTTCCCCATCGACCTCAAGGTAATATTGGCTACCAACAAAAGAAAACCCAACCCCTAATTCCATTAAAAAGTCACGAATATGCGTAACTAGCGACTGCTCAAGTTCTCGTTCTTGGGCATTTTCTTGTAATGGGAGAAACTCAAAACTGTAAGGATCCTTGACTAGCTGGTTAGCTAAGTCAGATTGTGCTTGGGGTAAAGTACGGTCAAAGTTGGTAATGGCACCCCCTTGCCGTTGGAACAGATTGCTTTCGATTTGGTAGACAAGAATGTCCCGACTCCAACCGTTCTCCACTGTTTTTTCGGCGTACCAAAGTCGCTGTTCCTGAGTTTTAAGCTTATCGATCAGAGCTAGATTGTGCCGCCAAGGTAATTTACCAACGCTGCGCTGGACAATTGCTTCGTCTGGATAAGCCTCAGCAAAAGCCTTCATATACCCCAAATTTGAGCGGGAGAAACCTTTTATATTGGGAAACTCCTTTCTCAAATCTTTAGCCAGCCGTTCAATGACCTTTGTTCCCCAACCCTCCTGTTGCTGTTGTTCTAGGATAGAGCGCCCGATTTGCCAATAGAGGAGAAGCAGTTCTTGGTTAACAGCAAGCGCAGCCCTAACTTGAGCGGTCCTGATGCGCTCTTTCAGATGGCGCAACCAATCGTCATAGTCTTGAGGTGCGGAAAGCAGGCGATCGCTCACAAGTGATGTGCTCTGAAAGGTAGTTGTTCCGCTTCTGATCGTGACATAATCTCGATACATCTAGCTCAAAATAGCTGGGAATTACGAAACAGCGAAGATGTTAATTGGAGTCTTAAATCGGAAAGGTGGGTGCGGAAAATCAACGACTGCCGTCCATCTGGCATACTGGTTGTCCCAAAAGAAGCAGCGGGTGATTCTGATTGATTCAGATGGGCAGATGAGTTCTAGCCAATGGCTCACGAAGCTGGGAATGCCTTCCGTTGTGATTGACGATCCCGACGATTTGTTCGACCAAATCGGCAAGCTTGCAGAAGAGTATGATTCAGTTGTGATCGATTCTCCTTCGGTACTGGGAGAACCAGCAAAGTCAGTGCTATTGAGTGTTGATTTGGCACTGGTGCCCATCCAGCCTTCTAATCTGGATTTGCTCGCGGCTAAAGACATTGTTCGCTTGGTTCATCAAGCGCAGAAGATTCGCCAAGGAGCGCCGAAAGCCGCAATGTTTCTGAGCCGTGCGTCGCGCGGAACGGTATTAATGAGAGAAGCCCAAGAGGCGTTAAGCAAAACGCAAGGGTTTGTGTTGTTGGACTCTGTGATTTACCAACGGCAAGCGATTGCTGATGCTCCTGGTCAAGCAGCAACTGTGTTCACCATGCCTGGGGAACCTGCAAGTTCAGTTGCAAAGGATTATGACCGTCTGTTTGAAGAGGCGATACTGTATGGCAAGGCGAAATAGTTTGAAGGATGAATGGAAATTTGAATCTGAATTGGTCTCTGAAAACCAGAGCATTGGGATTGAGGCAATTACCTTACCGGCTAGTCAACCGCGTCGCTACTTCGACCCGCAAAAACTGCAGCAATTGACGGAGTCTGTGCGTCAGCATGGCATTTTAGAGCCCCTGCTGGTACGTCCTACAGGTAAAGCCGGATTGTTTGAACTGGTTGCTGGGGAGCGGAGGTTTAGAGCCGCCAAACAAGTTGGGCTAACAGCCGTCCCGGTAACGATTCGGGAACTGAGCGACGAGGACTCTCTTCAACTTGCTTTAGTTGAGAACTTACAGCGGGAGGATTTGAACCCGGTAGAAGAGACTGAAGGTGTCTTGCAGCTACTGGGACTGAGGCTCAACATCCCCCCAATCGATGTGCCACCACTCCTTTATCGTATGCGAAATGAGGCGATCGGCAATACTAATCAAAACGTTTTGATTAACTCGGAAGCTCAAGCTGTGGAGAAGGTTTTTGCTGAGCTAGGGACAATCTCTTGGGAGTCTTTTGCTACAACACGACTCCCCTTACTCCGCCTACCACCTGAGATTTTGGAGGCTCTCCGAAGTGGAAAACTCGCTTATACAAAAGCGCAGGCAGTTGCTCGAATCAAAGACGATCAGCAACGACGCCAGCTTTTGGCAAAAGCAATTTCACAAGACCTTTCTCTAGCTCAAATCAAAACAGAGATTGCAAAGCTCAAAGCGGCTCAAGAACCTGCTGAAGTGGGAGACTCATCGTTAAAGGGTCAAATCGACGATGTCTTGCGGCTAGCCAAGCGATCACAAGTGTGGATTGATCCTAAGAAGCAACGCCGTCTGGAGAAGTTGCTGGCAGAACTGAAAACCTTGGTGGCTGATAAGGAGTGATTCTAGGGGTGAGTTTAGCTCATCCCCTTCATAGCTTGAACTTAGAGTTTTTGACATAGGTAACCTCAAGGGCTTGACAGGCTCGGAACTGTTGCAGCCTCGCTGTCTTTGGACCAGATACCAGACGTAAACAGTAGCTGATCGGAAGTGTTCTCGGATGTGCCCAAACACTTCCGATCATAGGTTCCAGGAAAGCATTCTTTTTTCTGGCTGACCATTGCGAAACGTAGAAAACTCTATTCCGGTTGCATCAGGGTTAGCGTAATGTCTATTGTCGAATTGTGAAAATTCAGAACAACGTCTTACTTTAGCCCTGATTGCTTTTTGTTATAGAGGTATCCGTTCTTGAACACGATGGTAATCTCAGACTTGTCTTGATTTTTCCAAGTATAAGTCACCTCTGTTGGAGAACTCTGAGTTTCAACCCCAGAGCCCAAAAGCGCTTCAACTTGGAACGTGCTCATGCCTTGCTGCAGCCGCTCGTACTCGACACGGCCAATCAGTTGCATCGGGGGATGCGCAGTTATGTACTTGGCGTAGCCGTAACCAAATCCTGTACCAAATGCAATGCCTAAAGAGAAAGCTATCGATAGTAGCTTAGATAATAAATTTGGAGGTTCATTCCCAGGGCTTGAGGGTACTACGGTCATAATTGCACTCCAATGAGGATCAGAAGATACGGTTTACTCCTTGCTGCAGTACGAGAGAAAGAGCTTCAATGCCAATCCTGGTTTAGCCAGCATCGGTGCCTTACTCTTTCTAGCGCTGTTGCATTTAGTAGGACAAAAACTAGGTCATTAGAAAACTTCCCTTAAAGCAACAGGTGCTGAGATTTGCAAGTACAGATACATCAGCGAGGAAAAAGTTACTTTACCTTGAGTGAAATTAGGGCAGTCTGCAAACAGAGATTAGAGTCGCTCAAGGTTCAGGAAGTATGGGTCCAGATGATCAAGCATCGCTTCAAGGCTCTTCATAAGGGCAAGCGTAGTCTTAATGCGGCATCGTTCCAACCGGAGAAGGCGATACACAAATCTCGAAGGGATTCGGATTCTCCGAGGTGGTTTTAGTAGCCTGAATTACTGTTTGTCCTAGCCAGGATAACCAGAGCGCAGAAAGCGTTAAGTTCGCTACAGGAATTCTTTTTATGAGACCGGAAGTTCCGAAGTGTTCTTTGAGTTTTGCTGATGATAGTGCTGAGAAATTCCTATAACATTTTGTAAAGCTATGATGGGAAAGAAAAATGAACAGCTGGACGGAAGTGCTAACCCACAGCGTGGGCTGCATATTACTCCAAACGATAAACGGCGTACTCGTGAGGTGGTCGAGTATCTCCAGCAATTTTTTGTTGATGGGAAGCTGGGAACGTTTGCTCGTTGGCTTTTTCCCAAGCTGAATTCAGAGTCTCAAGCCTCTAAGAGGGTGAGCCAATTGCTGGATGAGAACCACGAGAGTGTACTGACGATTGGTCAGCTTGTTGCTTTGGTCACCACTTGGAGGAAATCAAACAATCCTAGAGAGGGCTTACCTTATCAGTTGTCACAGGAAGAGTCCTTGCTGCTCTTTCAAAAATTGGTACGCTTGACACCCGAAGAAAAAGAGCAATTAGGAGTACCGCAAGCAAGTGACGAGACGTTACTCTATCAAGCGTTAAACAATATGCGCTTCAACAACATCTCGCCTGAAACTATTCGGCAGTTTTACAAGGCATCTTTGGCTGTTCCCAAAGGGGATGGAGACCTGAGACCGTGGCTGATTGATGAATCTCTTGATGGCAAACTGCTTCCCGATATTGAAAAGTTTCTTGTTAAAAATCCTCCCATCGCTAAAACGGAAATCACCGCAAGAAAACTGGCGGCAGGAGTTCGGAGTCGACTTGAGCATTTTCAAGTTCTCGGTGGTGAGCTAGAATACCAACCCAAACCACCAGTCTGTGAAGTTTCAGAAGGCGAAAGCCAGAATGTGTCCTTTGAAAAAGTGTCAGCAATCGAAGGCTCGCGCTATGGGCAGCCCGCCTTCATACGCCGCCTAACTCAGACAATTGTGGAAAATGCCTTACTGACTGAGCAGTTTCCGGTTGGGATCAAGACTATTACGATTACCGATGTACCGATTCTCCCCCTATCCGTTACACCATTACACGGTTCTGGTAGTTTCAATATGACGGTGCTAGCGCGTGCTAGAGACAGTGGCAGTCGAGCAGCGGTTCTTGCTACGCAGAGCCCAAAACAGGTAACAGTGATTTTTTACGTTGAGGAAACAGATACTAAGGGCGAGAAGCATATACATCCTTTCTCGGTCTGCAGCAAAGGTATTGGTGGGGTTCTTTCCCATATCGTGCGAACGATTAACATCGGGGTTTTGTCTGACATTAAGAGCCTATCCAGCTACTACTTAGTAGCCCACGACGTGCTGATTCACTATGATGCTCCGCAAAACGATCTTCCTTCACCGGTGTGGTCACACAGTTTAGTCCGCTTATGCAAAGCGAAGGTGCTTGCAGAAGCGCTCTCCCACAGCGATGCCTGCCAAGGACTTAAGTCTTATCAGGACTACGCTTTCACAGATGCCATCGGGCGGGCTGACGCTTGCGAGTTTGACATGCTGCTGAGTCCTGCAAAGGCGGCTCTTTTCGCCCGGTTGCGCGCGGTCAAACACACAGGAGTACTTGCCAGAAGCTATCTTCAAGATTTGAACAATCGGGTAAGGCAGCTCCATCAGGCTGAGAAAGCCTATGCCTATCTGACCGAGTATCCGTTCTCATCTCTGGCTTTTGAAAAAGCTTTTTCAGCACTTGCCAATATGGTTGTTTCAGACCCACTTCCATCAACAGCACCGCAATGGATGTTTTCAGGCTATTTGCGTCTTGCTGACACCTTTCTTTCTGAAGGCCTTTATCGTAAAGCATATGGGTATCTAAAGGCGTTGGAATCGGTGTTTGAGGATGCCTCTAATGCGTTACTGAACTGGTACAACAGCTACCAAGCAGGACAGCAAACAACTTTGAGTGAGACAACGGTCAATTTCTTTGGTGCTTTGTTAGTCCGCTATCGATTGTTTTGGGCACTTTACTACTATATTTTCGACTGGGAGAGAGACCGCGACAACCCTTTCTACCGTGAAAGTTTAGCTGATGATGCTAGCAGGCGAGATGCGATCATCAAGGCAAGCCAGTTGCTCGATGAGGCAGAAGACTTACTGAAGGTGCGGCAGTTTCGCTACCAAGTGCTTGGAGAGGCTTCGCAAGGAACGTTTCATCCTCACTATCAACTGTTAGCACGGATCTACTGGCAACGAGTACGGTTGCTAATGTTTTTTCCGCAGGAGACGCCAATCAATCTTGCCTATATCCCAACTGATCCATCTCAACCTAATGTTCGACGGCAGCCAGAGCAGCTTTACCGAGGCTGGCTGTGGCTTTTAGAAGAATCTCGACTCTATGCAGCCACCGATGGGGATAGCAAGTTGTATACCATCGTTACGGCTTATCAAGCGTGTGTTTATTTGGTACTAGCATTTCAAGACACCCCAATTTTGCTCGGCAAAAGTAAGGATACTGCTCTATCGCCTTCTTTATGTTTTAGCTGGGCAGAGCGCTTGCGCAATCAAGCGCTTCTTAGTTATGCACCGATCGGGGAACATTGCTATACCCAGATCAAGCAAAAAAGTGGTGTTACGGTTGAGACTCAAGAGTTTGGTCTTGGCGTGCAAAGCATCCCAGCCATTCAGGAGCTTACACCGCCAATTACTCAACATAGCGAGAAGCGACCAGGACAGCGGCAAGAAGTGCTGTACCTTGATATGTCACTTCTAATGGTAAAGCATGGCAAAATCAAGCTTGAGACTAGCCGTCCAGAAGAACCAATTTACCTATTTGGTACAGAGGCAAGTTACATATTTTTTATCAGAGGGCTGTATTGCTTGTCTTCCGATAGTGAAGATGAATTCACTGCTTCCGCTACTCCGCAAAGCTTAGAGGCATGGGATGCAAAGTTCGCCCATGCTTTTCGGCTTTTCACTTACGCTTGGGCACTTGCTGAAGACGGTGGTATTGCTATGTGTGCGCCCAACTCTGAGGTTCGCATTGAGCGGAATTTTAAGTCCATACCTCTGACGCTAGATGGGGAGTATAAGCCGGACGATGCCGCTTCAATAAGGGATTTGTACTTAGTGAGAACCAGTGAGATCGTAGACTTAGGAAAACTATTCGCGGCCACCTGCCTCGTACTCCGGCAGTATGTCTCAGCTACGCAATGCGATGTGGAAGTGGAAGCTTTGCTTGCGTCTCTTCAGCAAACTCGTTCTCCGCAAGCCCGAACCATGCCGGAATATTATATGGGGCAGACTCGATTCAACGGACACATAGCTAGTCACATCGAATTATGTCGTTCCCACCTTTTAGAAGTACAGCGAAAGTCCACCCCCCTTTCTCCTCAAGAGATATTGAAGATCACTGATATTCGTAAGAACCTCTTACGACAAATATTTTATTTTTTGTTCAAACTTAAGTAAGAACATAAGTTCGGATCGGAGTTACGACAAGATAAAGGGAAAAAGCTCCAGATAGGATGAATACGCCATCTAGCTTTAGTTTCGGCAGTGGTTTCTGAGAGAATGATAGATACTCAGATACCCTATCTGGTGCCTATCTCGCCTGACGTAACGAGAGGAAATCAAAACGCTTGATTAGTAAGGCTTCTGAGGCTTTATCATGCGCTAGCAGTCTTGTGCCGAGTTTTAGAAACGCAACAAACAACCGCGACAGGTCTTGCACTTCTGCTGCGCGGGGCAACTAACCCAGTGGCTTCAGCAAAGGCTCAAGGGAGTGAGAGTTTCACCGCCATTCTCTACAGCCGCCGCAATGTCAAGCGAGCGTGCTATTTGCGCACCGTCAGCGCGGTCAGCAGACCATTGTGCTCGAGCTGTTGTTGGTGCTCACGTTGTAAACGGCAACTCATCGCACGATAGCAGCCTAACGCATCCGCAAACCGTAGTCCCTGGTCGGTCTGACTCGTAGACTCAAAATCAGTGCGGTCACTAAAGAGCTGTTGCAACTCACCCGTTAAGCCTTTGCCCACATAAACAGCCGGGATATCGCTGTCACGAAACCACGCCTCCATCTGCGGCCAAATGAGACCCAATGCACCCCCACCACACACGACATACAGGTCGCCAGGCGGCAGTTTGGCTTGCAGGTAAGCGGTGATCGCGCTGGCATACGCCTCTAATACTTGAGCGACATGGGGTGTCAACTGAACCACAGCATTTCCAACGGTGCGCAGCCGCTCACGCTTCTGGGCGACGGCCTTAACCAGCTCGGGTAAGGTCACGCTGCCACCGACCGC
>NZ_PVWK01000097.1 GCF_003003795.1 Stenomitos frigidus ULC18
CACTCAATCGCGACAGTGGCCAGATGCAGGGCAAGCGTATTATCTACGGCGGTCGTGCGGCTGTGCGCCAGATGGTTTACATGGCGACGCTGGTTGCCGTGCGCCATAATCCCGTGCTGCGAGACTTCTATGCCCAATTGCTCCAGCGCGGCAAACCCACCAAGGTGGCGTTGGTAGCCTGTATGCACAAACTACTCATCATTCTCAATGCCATGCTAAAACACGGCACAGACTGGCAACCGCCACAGCAACTGACCGTGAAACCTGCTGCTCAACCTGCCTGATGAACTTGACATTTAAGATAATCGCTTCTGCCCTCTGCCTTCTCTAAGACAATTACGATATTAAGGAATGAGAATTTAATAAAGCCGACAATTTTGTAGGGGCTTGGCATTCGGGTAAAAGCGCTTACCGTAGCCGAAGGCAACCCTGCCGAAGGCTAAGCCCTTACCGTGAGGATGACCGATGTTATTTAATCCACGCTCCTAAGAGACATATGAAAACTGTGCAGCCATCGGTTAGTTTGCTTCGGGCTCAATCGTACGATCGCACCCAGCTTCGTCAAGCGCTAGACGCCTTACTGGAACCCTTGGGCGGCATGGCAGCGTTTGTGAAACCGGGCGATCGTGTCTTGCTCAAGCCAAACTTGTTGACGGGTGGGCGTCCCGGTAAAGAGTGCGTCACCCGTCCAGAAATGGTTTACTGTGTGGCGCAAATGGTGCAGGAAGTGGGTGGCAAGCCGTTTTTAGGCGATGGCCCCGCGTTTGGGAGTGCGAAGGGTGTTGCCAAAGCGAACGGCTATTTACCGCTGACCGAGGCGCTCAATTTACCGATCGTCGAGTTTCATGGCAAACGTTACGAAACGGTCAGCGCTGCTTTCAACCATCTCTTGCTCAGTAAAGAGGCGATCGAGGCCGATGTGGTGATCAACTTGCCGAAGGTCAAATCGCATATGCAGCTCACCTTGACGATGGGGGTCAAAAATCTGTTTGGCTGCGTTCCTGGCAAGATGAAAGCCTGGTGGCACATGGAAGCCGGTAAAGACTGCAACCGCTTTGGTGAAATGCTGGCAGAAACCGCACGGGCGATCGACCCCGATCTGACAATCCTGGATGGTATTATTGGTCACGAAGGAAATGGGCCCAGCGGCGGTGAGCCACGTCGTCTTAATCTGCTGGCAGCCTCAAACAATGTCTTTGCGCTCGATCGCGCGATCGTCGATATTCTCAACGTTGATCCAGCGACGGTGCCTACGGTAGCGGCTTCTCAACGGTTGGGGCTTTGTTCAACGCTAGAAGCCATCCACTTTCCCTTGCTGCATCCTCACGCGCTACGAGTCGCGGATTGGAAACTGCCTGAACACCTCATACCGATCGACTTCGGTATGCCTCGTGTTCTCAAATCGACGTTTCGGCATCTTTACATCCGATTCATCAAAGAACCGATGCAGGCTTATGTAGGCCGCTGAGCCACCGCTTAAATGAGCCACCGCTTAAATGAGCCACCGCTTAAATGAGCCACCGCTTAAATGAGCCACCGCTTAAATGAGTAAGACGTCAAGTTATGCATCGGATGATGAAGCGATGTGTAACTCTTGTGTTGTCTTATGTAATCCCGTTGCCAGTTCCGGTCGGTTCGCTATTGTGAGCGTAGAAGGAAGCAGTCCAGAAGTGATTCTGGATGGCTCACTCCTACCCCATCTTTGGAAGAAGAGTTGTATGTCCCCATCAACGCTGCGTCAACTTTGGTTCATTGTGGAAACAAGCCAGTCTCAAACGCTGCTCAATTTGGACGACAACGGTTTGGTGCAATGGTTGCTCAAGCAACTCAAAGCCCAGCAATTGCTCGACCACGATGAAACCACGGCGTTCAGTCACTACATCGCCTCGCGGGTGCCGCTGATTCGCGATCTGGCAAATAGCCGCACAATGATTTTTAAGTAGCTCATGTAAGTAGTCCAGCCTACCGAGTACCGATTGCGTTTTTGCCAAAAGACGTTCGCTCGCTGTTTTCCCAGCAATCGCTGCTTTGTGGACAACCGTTGCCTTTGCCGCGATCGCGTCACCTTTTCATTCAAAAGAGCCGTCTGAACGGGTTGCGAACCCACGAGCAGACCCCTGTTCGGAGCGGTAGCCGTCAGTTATGGCGTTAGCGTTAACCCTGCATCACATGGTCAGAGAAAAGCCGATCGCTCATCCCACCGTTCGCCATTATTTTTGACCAGTGCTCAAGGTTCTCCAACAAGGGTGAAAGCAGCCCAGTCAATGGGGTTGGGATCTTGTTGGAGGGTCGTCAGCATTGCCTGTCGTAACGCCTGGGCCGTGCCGGATTGCAGCGGTGCGGTAAAAATCCGTCATTAAGGAGGCGGTCGGCGCATCGGGAATGCTCCAGAGGGTGACAATCACGCTCGGTACGCCAGCCAGAATGACCGATCGCGAATCGCTCTGGCAATGCTGAGACTTTGTTCGTAGGAGGCGATCGCTGGCTTCAGCTTTCGTTGTGCCGCATACACCTTACCCAGGTTAAGTCAGGCGTACGCCTTGCCCTCACGATCCTTCATGGCGTGTGTCAGAGTCAACCTTTTTTGCTGATACAGCCATTTTCATTTGGATTAACCACACCCCATACCCCACACCCCACTTCACAAGACTGTGGCTTACTGATCTGAAAACTGCTGTAGGTTAGGGCTTTGCTAGAGTCGCCCAACGTGTCGTAGATTAACCCCAGATTGCCTAGCGTGATGGACTCACCCTGCCAATGCCTTCGCTCATGCGATCGTTCAGTTCGCGGGCGATCGTTAAACTCTGCTTTGTCAGGTTAATGCTGAAGCGGCTTGCAGCCCCTTCCTGAGATCTCAAATGGGTTCTATAGAGCAGTCAACCACAGCAGACTGAAAGGCTTCAGTGGCCGACAGCCGCTGTGCCTGCAAGCAACGGTGTGCCGTTCGCAAGATCATCAAATTTTGTAAAGCAAAGTTTGCCAGAATAGTAGTAAGCAAACTAGCCATCGCATCCCATGTCTGTTTCTTCATCGCTTCCCTCCGCCAGCGCCACAACAGCAACGCAAACCTGGCTGTGGCAGGGGTTTCCCATTACTTACCAGACTCAAGGTACGCAAGGGCCAGCGGTTGTGCTGGTACACGGCTTTGGGGCTTCGCTGGGGCACTGGCGCAAAAACATCCCTGTGCTAGCAGAAAGCTGTCGCGTGTATGCTCTGGATTTGATTGGGTTTGGTGGTTCGGCTAAGCCTACACCGGGGCCGCTGCAACCGGGTGAGCAAGTCGAGTACACCTTTGAAACGTGGGGGCAGCAAATCGCAGATTTTTGTCAGGAGGTGGTACGAGAGCCCGCCTTTCTCGTCGGCAACTCGGTGGGCTGCATTGCAGTGATGCAAGCAGTTGTGGATCATCCAGAGATTGGGCGATCGGTTGCTTTGATCAATTGTTCGCTCCGCCTGCTGCACGATCGGCGTCGCGCCACGCAGCCGTGGTTTAAGCGCCTGGGTACACCACTGTTGCAGCGACTGCTCAAAAATGTGTGGTTAGGACAGACGTTTTTCAACCAACTGGCGAAACCAGCGACGGTGCGAAAGATTCTGCTGAAAGCCTATCGCGACCAGACGGCTGTGACCGATGAACTGGTAAACCTGCTTATGGCTCCTGCTACAGATGTGGGTGCAGCGGCTGTGTTTATTGCCTTCACGGGCTACTCGCAAGGCCCACTACCGGAAGATTTGCTGGAGCAATTGCCGTGCCCTGCCATGATCTTATGGGGTGATGCTGATCCGTGGGAGCCGATCGCTCTTGGCAAAGCGTTCGCTGATTACCCTCAGGTGCAGCAGTTTATTCCCCTCGAAGGCGTTGGTCACTGCCCTCAAGATGAAGCACCAGCATTAGTAAATTCGCTTTTGCAGACGTGGATTGGGGCACCATCACACAACGCTTAGTAGGGGCGAAGCATTCGGTCAGTCAGCGCTCAAACTCGCGAAAAATTGTTGTTCGCATGCTTCGCCCTTACAGGTTTGGGATACAAGCCTTATCTATAAGACAGCCTCTACGATTAACCGCTTGATTAAAAGCAACGATTAATTGATTCTATGACGTTACAAAAAACAATTAGCTTCTATCTGGAAGATATTGAAACGCCGATCGGCAAGGCAGTCAATTTAGGTCTTACCGGTTTAGTCCTACTATCGTCAGCCATTTTTGTAGCGCAGACGTATCCGCTTTCGGATGGTATAAGGCCCCCATTGGAGGCGATCGACAAGGGTATTCTCATCATTTTCGCGATTGAGTATTTGCTGCGTCTATGGTGTGCTGAAAATAAAGTTCGCTTTGTCTTTAATCTCTTTTCCTTAATTGATTTGCTTGCTATTTTGCCATTCTTGATTGGCATTCTGAATCTTAGTTTTATGCGCGTTTTTCGCTGGTTTAGAATCCTGCGCCTGATTCGATTTATTGAAGGCAAAACGATTTTTGGCTACGTGACAACGCAGGACAGCGCGATTTTCACTCGTATTTTATTGACGCTATTTATTATTGTTTTTGTCTATTCTGGGCTGATTTATCAGGTCGAACATCCTACCAACCCCCAGGCGTTTGGCACCTTTCTTGATGCTGTTTACTTCTCTGTGGCCACCATGACAACAGTTGGCTTCGGTGATGTGACGCCTCGATCGGAAGCGGGTCGTCTGTTAACCGTGCTCATGATTCTGACGGGTATCGCGCTCATTCCCTGGCAATTAGGAGATTTAGTGAAACAGTTGGTGAAAACGGCTAATCAGGTACAAACAAGCTGTACGACTTGCCAAATGGCGCTACACGATGCCGATGCCCAATTCTGTAAACACTGCGGCACCAAGCTGGAAGCGATCGCGCTTCCGGTTGATACGTTGGAGCGCTAAGACACTTTACTGCTCGAATAGGGCGATCGTACGACCCTACGATGGCTAAACTGGCAGCTGCATCAGGCGTTCCTTCAGCCGTTGTGGATCACCTCGATCGACCACTTTGCCCTGTTCTAATAAAAAAGCGCCGTCGCAATAGTCCAGTTCATTGAGGCGATGCGTCACCCAAAGAGCGGTTAAGCCACGACTTTTGACCAGGCGCTGCACCTGTGCAACCAACTCAAGCTGACTGTCGGGATCGAGGAGTGCAGTCGGTTCGTCTAGCAGTAAGATGTCGCAGTGACGGGCGATCGCACCCGCGATCGCCACTCGCTGTTTTTGGCCTCCACTGAGGGCGTAGATGGGTCGCCGGATCAACGGCAGCAGATTCACTGCGTCCAGCGCTTCTTCTACCCGTCGTCGGACTTGAGCGTACGTCAGCTTTTCTGCGACCAACCCAAAGGCAACATCGGCACCGACCGTAGGCATCACGAGCTGATGATCCGGATTTTGGAAGACAAAGCCAACGTGTGGACTGATCTGAATGGAACCTGCTTGAGGATGCAAAAGGTTCGCCAGCAGTTTCAACAGCGTTGACTTGCCGCTGCCATTGGTGCCCAAAAGCATCCAAAATTCACCTTGAGGCACCTCCAGGCTACACGAGTCCAGAACCGTTTCGCCTTTGTACCAGCGAAAGCATAAGTCTTGCACTTGAATAGCAGGCGGGACGATCGCGGGTTCGATGTTGCTATCCTCCAAAGATCATTGACTGTTGCAGCGATGGTCACGCTGCTGGGTTTACCCTGCTCATCAGAACACAGTTGAACAGATTGCGCTGCTGAAGCACGGTCACTCAACCAGTACTTACTGAAAAGAAACCAGGGGGACGACCAGACGCCGCTGCTGTGCCAGACTTGTCAGAAATTTGCACAGCCGAAATTTCGGTGCCAAGGATACCAATTTTTTTCCCAGGCTGCTTCTCACACGACAGCTCTAGCAGTTCGTTGCTACCAGAACGAAGCACCTGCAAGATTTTTTGATAGGTCGCTTCAGCATCTTCTTCGGACTTGCGCTGTACAGACAGGGAAAGGGGCGTATTCTTGAGCGTAATATCGATAATAAACATGTTTGCGTGCATCACAGAACCAAGCTCTAGTATCGCAAATCGCAGCGCTCTTGGTTGAGTGATTGTGGCGCGATCGCTGGATTGAAGTTGCTGAAGGCGTTTAAGCGGATCGTTCAGTCAAGTAGCTGTGTCATCCACAGACTGCCACGGTAGAAAAACCTGCAGCCAACCGCCTTGCGTTTCCGGATGGTTGTTTGCCTGCACCCAGCCCTGATGGGCTTCGACAATTTGGCGGACGATCGCCAAACCCAGCCCACTGCCGCTACTGGTTGGCACTGCTGGCGTTTCACTGGCCGCTTGAGTGTCATCAGCAAAGGTATTACTGACTGCCAGATTACTTTTACCAGCCGAGTAAACTCGTGATACTTCCAGGCTGGCATTGCTACGGCTACGCGATGGATCGGCACGGTAGAAGCGATCGAACACGTAAGGCAAGGCATCGGTCGGAAAACCTGGCCCCGCATCAATAATCTCTACTTGTACTAGCTGCTCCTGGGTTTGGCTATTGTCGGTGACAAGACTGACACGCACGCGCACTGCTTGCTGAGAAGGGCTGTATTTAATGGCGTTGTCGAACAAATTAAGCAGGACGCGATGCATCCGCGACTCATCAAGCTGCATGAGTAGGCGATCGGGGCCGACATAATCAAGTTGAAGCTGCTTTTTACGCGCCAGCAGCTCCAGGCTAAACCAGGCAGATTGAATGAGCTTCGTCACATCAACCGTTTTCAGCTTTAAGTTGGGGTTGGGGTTGGCTTCTAACTGGCTTAAGTCTAAAAGGTCTTGCACTAAACTGCTCAAGCGAATCGTTTCATTCAAGAGCCGATCGATCCAGTCGCGCAGCGGTGGTTCCAATCGCATTTGCAGCGTTTCAGCAACCAGACGAACCGACGTTAAGGGCGTTTTCAGTTCATGGGCGACGTCAGAGATCCAGCGATCGCGCTGCTGTGCTAGCAAAACGGTTTCTTGACGGCTTTCTAAAAACACGCCTACGCAACCATCTCCCAGCAGAATGCTGTGTGCACGGAGTGGGCGAGACAACTGGCGCGATAGCTGCGATGGATCGGCACAAACAGGATGAAACGTCCAATTGCTCTGACAAGACTTTTGGAGTATCCGAGTCTGTTCAATCAGTTGATCTAGTTCGTAGGATCGCACTAGCTCTAGCAACAGGCGACGATTAGCCAAATGGGGTGGCTGAATACTGAGCAATTGACCCGCTTGATCGTTACACCAGAGCAGTTGGTTTTCGTCGTCCACTTGCAGCACCCCGATCGGAGCAGCATGACAAAGTTGCCGCCAGGTCTCAAGATCAGTGGTTAAAGCTTCATGACTGGTGACGTGAGCCGCGATCGCCCGCATTAGACGAGAGGTCGAAGACAACGGCCAGCGCAACACATCTGGCTGAAGCGAATAAATGAGACGTTTAAGCTTGCGCGTGAGATGGAGGTGATACCAACCCAGAAAAGCCAACCCGATCGCGAGCCCGAAAAGAAACCACAAAAATGTCACGTTTAGCGTTCAGTCCTCCGCCAGATTCAGATAGCGTAGCCATAACCGAACACCGCTAGGATATATCGCTATTCTAGACTTGTTGCTGACGACTCATAACGCTTTAGCCGAAACGATAACCAAACCCACGCACGGTGACGAGATAGGTTGGGCTACTGGGGTCAACTTCAAGCTTCTCACGCAACCAGCGAATATGCACATCCACTGTCTTGCTGTCACCAATGAAGTCTGGGCCCCAAATACGCTCTAATAACTGCTCTCGCGACCAAACCCGCCGGGGGTAGCTCATGAACAGCTCTAAAATCTTGAACTCTTTTGGTGAGAAATTGACTGCCTCACCGCGCACTGTAATCCGGCATTCCTGAGGGTAAAGAGCAATATCCTGGAACTTTAAGGATGGTTGCTCTGGCTGGACTTGAAACTGATTATGGCGGCGCAACAAAGCACGACAGCGAGCCACGAGCTCACGAATACCAAACGGCTTGGTGAGGTAATCGTCTGCGCCAACTTCTAAGCCCACGACGCGATCGGTCTCACTACCTTTAGCACTCAACATCAAAATAGGGACACTAATGCCCTCCCGCCGAATCAACCGACAGAGGTCAAGCCCATTGATGTAAGGCAGCATCAAGTCCAGGATAATCAGGTCAAGCGATCGACCGCGCAGTTGATGTGGCAACGCCAAGGTCATCCCCAATTTTCCGCTCGACTCCTGCTCCTTCAGCTGGTGAATGACATCCAGTGCCATACGACCATCTTCCGCCCGAATTACGTCATAGCCTTCATCCGTTAACGCTAGCGCAATAGTCTCTGAGATCAACCCTTCATCTTCAACGACCAGAACCCGCCCCAGCTTAATAGTAGGCTGATGCTTTTTTTTCTCTGGCGATAGCGTAAGTGGCATAATGCTTTTCCTGTGACTCCAGGTACCGTCTGTCAATTCAGAGTGATTCTACCACTTGTAGGAGGATTGTAAGCATTGATACTGCTAACAGAATCTGTAGTATGTAAGAGCTGAAAGCAATGCCACTTTTGGGAAGAATGAGGCTAAACGTGTTGTTGGTTGGTTGTTGTTAGCTATAGGTGATTCAACGAAGCCAAGGAGTAAAAGTTAGGACTCACTCATATTCGCTCTTACTCCTGATTCCTTACGCCCCACTTCTCCTTAATCTTTATCCTCTTCAATCCGCGCCACGCCAGTCTTTGGATAGTAGTTACTCAAAATTTGCTTATAGGAGTAGCCTTGCTCGGCTAAAGCTAGAGCACCTAGCTGGCTCATGCCCTTCCCTTGAAACGCCTCAGCCACAATGTCATCAGAGGCCGCATATAATGATTCAACAATGCCACCACGGTAGCTGACAAACTCGCCTGCGGTCGCATCAACTGCCTCGCTCGTCGTGGCCGCTTCGCGCTGAATCCCGCTGTAGACCTGGTAATACTCCGTCGCGCCCATATGAAACAAAGGGCTGACAGGCTTGAAGTAGTAGGTCAGTGCGTAGGAGCGGGCTGCAACAGCTTGAGCCTTCAAGGCTTCCATTTTCCAACTGGGGGACACTTCACTGGCAACGACGCTGTAAAGGTACTGTCTCATATTAATGTAGTTGACCGCCCAAAGCTTGCCGTTGTTCACCACCAACAGGAGACGGCCACGGTAGGTGCGGTTGCCCAATTGAAATACTCTACCAGGTGGGATTTCTAACCAAACGACTTCTGGTAATTGCCATTCACCGAAGCGCATGCCTGATCCATCAGGCTGAGCGCTATAAACGCTACCAGGCGGCAGTTGATGCAGTTTTTGCCCTTTTTGATCGAGCAAAAGGGCACCCGTTGGTGCACCAACGCTCACAACGGGCTGTCCTTCTGCGATCGCCACATGCATTTCAATCAACGCATCGACCGACGATCCCAGCGCTCCGAAAGCTGCTTTCGATTGTCGATTAATGGCTTTTTGTTGTTCGGTTAAGGCAGTGGGGTCAACCGGTTTAAGGGACGGCTTAGGAGTCGGCTTTTTCGTTGTCTGTGATGGTTGACTGGGCGTTACCAATGGGGACGGTGCGATCGTCTGTAGGGGAGACGCCGTGAGAGATGGACTTGGCGCTTGACTAGAGAGCTGTGCCTGCTGCCGACTTAAGGCAATGCCCAACAGTGAGAGCACTCCTATGAGCGGGATCGAAACCCAGAAAACAGGCTTCATCCATCGCAGTCGCGTTGTTTTGGGCTGATCGTTAGGCTTCATGCGCGATCGCTCCCTTCTCCTTCCACACCGTCATAACACCTTCGTCACAAGAGACGACATCGTCCAGCACACCATTACGACGCCTCTGTTTTGGCCGACCGTTGCTGCTCCAGATACACAAACACACTCTTATCGCCGATATCGGGTGGCAAGGGCTGAATGGCTTTACGTACTGCAAAAACCAGGAATAGTGCCGCCCAGAGAGCAAGTAAACCCTGCTCTAGGCCTAACGGCAGTAAACCGAACATGTGCCCTAACAACAATAGCGGCACCAAGGGTGTGAGCAGTTTTGTTTCTAAACGATTGAAGCAAACCCCTTCTTTGAAGAAAATACCAGTCAACGCTGCGAAGGTAAACCCAATGCCTAAAATGTTCAGCGGTTGGTTGTAAACGGTGAGCGCAAAGGGTTCGGGGTGGAAATGGCCGATCGCAAACGCTGCGATTGCGCCAATAGCCCAAAACGTTTGTAACGCCCGATGTAGCGCAACCATATAGATATGAATCATCAGCAAACTGACGCCCAGCGCTAAACAGAACCCCGTATACAGCAGCGTCAGCCAGGGCAAGATCGCGGGATTCTCCGGTTGCCAGAGTACTAGCACGACCCCGATCGCAAAACACAGTGCAGCAGTCATCAAACCAGCACGATAAATGACAACGCCTCGGAGGTCGTCCGGGGTAATTGTGAACTCTCCAAACTGCCCTTGGTAAATCTCTGTCTCTAGTTGTGTCATCGCTAAAATGTGACGAGTTTTGAGTGTGCTCTAACTATAAATAACCGACCACTAACCACTGACTACTACACAAACCGAATCACTCCAACCTAAATTGAGTCTAGCCTGAGCGCTACTGCCATTAACGGCAATTTCAATCCATCCGTGGCTGCCAACGAGCGCCAGCAAGTCTCCAGGTTGGCTATCACTGTAGGTCTCCTTGCCCGGAAGCGTTGTGTGGTCGATCAATACTGACCACTGGTTACCAAACACCTGCACACCTGGAATATTAGTAATTAAATTGCCAAAGTGGTCGATCGCTTGAACATAGCCTTCGATTTTGTAACCGTGAGGGGCGATCGCTGCCGTGTCTTGTTTGAGCACAGCATCAGCTTGAGGCAACTCAACGGGTTCTTCATACAGGTAGCACGGGGGAAGATCAAGGGTAACGAGCGTTTCGGGTGCAACGCGCTGACCGAGTTGATTGAGCGGTACGCCGCTAGCAAGATGAGCCCCCACTGGTGCAAAAATATCGCGTCCGTGAAAGGTGGCACTCGGCTTTGGTGTGCACCAGTACTGCGGCTGAGTCAGTGCAATAGCTGTTATGACGGTGTGAGCCGCAAGGACACCACTGAAGAGTCCATTATCGGGACCAACCAAGTAGGCAGTGGGATGAGCCGCATCCTCACCGACAGCAACGGCGATCGCTCGTCGAGTACTGCCCACCCCCGGATCAACCACGGCAACATGCACCGTGCCTGGCGGAAAGTAAGCATAGGCAGTCATCAGAGTAAAACTCGCTAGAGCAATATTCTGTGGGGGAATCTGATGGGTCAAATCGATGACGGTTAGAGTTGCGTTGACCCGCGCGATGGCCCCTTTCATGATGCCAACGTAGCCATCGCTCAAGCCAAAATCGCTGAGGAGTGTGAGAAGACCGCGCTGCTCCATACCTTGCCTTGCGCCATGTGCTACCTTACGCGTTGACTGACAGGACTTGCCACACAGGCTCTGCGCGATCGCTGGGCTGCTCAAAAGACCGCACCTGCTCCATCGATTCTAGTTCAATAATCGCCTCAATCGATTGGTAGACAGCATTTAGCGCTTCTTCCATAGTTTGCTCGGAGCCAAGGAAGTAACCATAGCGGAGGGCACCCTCACGCTTCTGGTCAATTGGATGCGACCAATGAAGCCACAAGCCTTTATCAGTTCGCTCTCTAAAAACACGACTCAGAAAGATTTCCCATCCCAGATAAATATTGATGGGTTGGGCCGTAATCGCAGCAGACATGTCAACGTTTCGAACGGTCGGATGAGTATTTTTCATCGTTCGCTACCATTCATGGTTTATCAAACACTTTTTTAACGATCGCTCGATGCACCGGGTTGCGCCGACAACAATTGTGACAAAAACCTTACTTCAACAATGCCCCTATTGGCGCTGTTTTACCTCTATCAGTAGTTCGATTTCACGCATAGATGGTGCCCTTCCGGACGCTGTGCAAAGACCTTCTCATTTTTTTAGGCTGACGCTAAAAAGTGAGCTACCAAATGTTATGAAATGTAGACTTTAAACCAATAAAAGCGATGAATCACTAATGTTGAAAAATGCGATCGCACTTGCCTAAGTCGCAAAAAGTTAAATTCCGTATCGTAAACTACAGTTTCACCTTGTAAGTGTTAGAATTGATTCCGACGTCCAGTATCACATTTCCTTTTGAACTAATGTCTAACATGAACAGAATCCGTCAGGAAAGTACAGCACAGGCATCTCAAACGCATCGCGCCAATATGCAAAAGAACTTGCAACGTCGCCTAGAAGCTGCCAGAGCTAAAGGTGATGAAGCGTTGATCCGTTTGCTAGAAGCAGAAGCAAATTACATTGGCTAAGCGATACGATCGCAGCCTAGATGGTAGATTTGCTGCAGAGAAGGCAGAGCTTAAGCCATTCCTCCACCAGATCTGGTTAGAAAAGCCAGGATCGATTAAATCAATCGATCCTGGCTTTTTTAAGTGACGGGACTGACGGAACTGGATCGTTTCTGCATCAGTCCTGAGCCATTCAGGACCATTACCCATCACTTGAGCGGCGAGGGCGATCGCCTCGACCTGCTTGCGTTAGTCTCGCGACGCCTCTCCTCAAAGTTTCAGGACTTCACCCACCTTCATCGTGCGAAACTGGCTTTTGACACCCTGCTGCCGCAAGGCTTGAGAAAACGCCTGCGGTGTGCCTGGTAGGTTGAAGACGCCATAATGCATTGGTATGACCGTCGTTGGATTAACCAACTTGACCGCTTCGGCTGCCCGTTGAGGACCCATTGTAAACTGGTCGCCAATGCAGGCAAGCATTACGCTCACTTGCCTAAACTGAGGAATGAGCGCCATATCCGAAAACAGGTCGGTGTCACCCGTGTGATAAATGACAGGACCGTTTTTGACACTAATCAAGAAGCCGCCAGGATTGCCTGCAAAGACAGCAGGACTACCATCAGAGGCAACCGAAGAACTGTGAACGGCTGGAATGAACGCAACCTTCACTTCACCGTTGACCAAAGTGAGTTCACCACCAAAATTGCCCTGAGTCTCAAAGGGGACTAGATTTTTGGGATAACCGCTGAAGGCAACCATTGCTTGTCCTAAATCATAGGTACTGACCAGCTTCGCGTTTGTTTTCTTGGCGATTTCTACAGCATTGCCAACATGATCAGAGTGACCGTGCGTGACCAGGATGAAATCGACCTGCTTCAGGGCTGCTAGATCGGCTTTGCCGTTGGGGTTGAGAGGATTTTCAAGCCAGGGGTCAATCAGTAATACTTTACCAGAAGGGGTTGTGAGCTTAAACGCCGATTGCCCGTACCACAACAGCTGCGTGTTGCCTGCTTGAGCGTTACTAACGCTATGCAGCCCAAAGATCACGGCAGTCAGCATAAGCGCCGCGAGTGCAAGGCCCATCTTGAGCGCATGCTGCCGCACCCAGTTCCATTGATTCATGTTGATATCCTTTACGTTGACGATCGCAGCATCGATCACATGACTGCCGTTGTACAGCCAGACCTTGCTCCAGAGAGACTTTACCACTGAACGCGGTCGTCGTTGTCGCTAGTTAAACGCGATCGTGTCCACCCAATCCTGGTACTGTGGTTCGCGCTTCTCGGTAATGGCAATCAGCGTTGTGCGCAGCCGTTCGGTGATGGGACGGTCAGCAGGCAGGGTGTAGTTTTCAACACGTTTCACGGGTGCAACCTTTGCAGCGGTGCCTGTCAGAAAAACCTCGTCAGCAATGTACAGTTCTGATTTATCCACTGGACGCTCGATCGTGGGAATACCCATAGCTTTGGCAAGCGTCAGGACGCTGTCTCGTGTAATGCCTTCCAGAATGTCTTGATCAAACCCAGGCGTAATCAATTGCCCGTTGCGAACGATGAAAATATTCATCCCGGAGGCTTCGCTAACTTTTCCCTGTGTGTTGAGCATAATGGCTTCATCAAACCCTGACTCCGCCGCCTCTGTTTTGGCAAGCGCAGAAGCGATATACGCAGCCGTAATCTTCCCACGTAGCGGCATGCTGTTATCAGCCTGACGCTGCCAGGAGCTAATGCGGCAACTCACACCCGTCGGCGACAAATAATCGTCCATTGCCAGACCGTAGACCAGGAGACTCTTTTCCACCTGGTGCAGCCTGGGCGCAATGCCAAGTCCGGATGTATAGACGAGGGGGCGAATATAGAATGGACGCGTCGGACGGTTTTTTTGAATAAAATCGACAATCACCTGCTTGATCGTACTGCTGGGCAGATCGTAATGCAGAAAGCGAGCGCTTTGGCTTAGACGATGGCAATGACGCTCCAGTCGAAAGAGCAGTACTTGGTTTGCGTTCTGCGGGTCGGGAATGCCGCGTAAGCCACCGATCGCCCCAGTGCCATAGTGCAACGCATGCGTCGCAATCGAAATCTTGGCCTCTGTGAAGGGCATAAATTGATCATGAACGTAGGCGATCGGAAGAAAAGTATCCATGAGTCTGCGTAGTGATTGAAACGTGAGTGGTTGAAAAAGCTAGTGCTGTTGATAGTACTGCACGACCTGCTCAATGAACGTCTGCCAGCGATCGTTGGGTACCCACATAGCATGTAAAGCTCGCTTGGCAACCGTCTCATCAACTCCTTCACACAGCCGCCGATAGAGATACATAAACGCCGAAACCCGCATGTTTTTTGCGCAGTGAATAAAAACTGGCGTCTCTGCATAGGCTTGCAGGATGCCAAAGAACTGCTGCACATCCGCTAATGTTGGCTCTTCCCAAAGCACTGGGATGTGGACGTACGTCATCCCCTGTGCTTCGACTAAAGCCTGCTCATTGGGTAGAGCATTAGTCGAACTTGGTGGTGCCAAATTGATCACCACATGGTAGCCTGCCGCCTGGATAGCGGCAAACTGCGCCTCAGTGGGTTGACCTGCCGTGGCAATGTCATCTTCTAGCTGGAGAAAATTATAGATTTGGGCGATCGCGGTTTTAGCCATAGTTGATTTGTGTTCATTAAAGCAGTCCGAAAGCGGCCTCCATCGCTACACACCAAGACGTTTTTAAATCTTCTTACAAAAGCTTTTTGTTCGCATCAAGATTGTGAGAAGCCTGTTGACATTCCAGGAGGGGTGGGTACATTAGATTGAAGTTTACTTAATCATTCAGGAAGCGTTTGGCATCCATCTATGGGTAGAAAAAAGAATCGATCAGTTTTAACGTTGATTCTCGCGTGTAGCGCAGCTGGAGTCGTTTTGGGCGGTACCGCAAGTTGGGCCGATAGCAATAGCTGCTTGCAAGAGGCAGCACCATCCGCTCAATGCCTCACAAAAAGCCCGCTTACAAGAACGATCGAAGGCATGAGCGTGGGCTTAGTTGCAGGGGTCGGGGCTGCCTTGGGTGCAGCCTGGCAAGCGAAACGAGCAGGCTAGAGTGGGGCAAAAGGTTTGCTTAGGAGATTTCTAGCAAACAAAAGGCCCATACGAGAAGCTTTGAGCACAATGTTAACGGTTAGAGGCCAAGACTCTGGCAAAACCTGCCCCTATCCCAACGGTAACTTTTTGCTTGGAAAGCTCCTTAGTTCTTGGCGCGATCGCTCTTTGCCCCTGGTGATCGCGTCGCTGTATGACTCGTATTTGCCTCTCGAGCGCGAGGCGGTGCTTCTGGTTGGAGTTGCTGACGGCCATTGCGAACCACCCGCATCATTTCGCTGAGCTGTCGCTCCATTTCTTGAAGCACCCGATCAGCGTATTCGTCTGCACCAGCCTGAATTTCTTCACATTCTGCGATCGCTAACCGCTGCATTTCTTCCAATTCTTGCTGAGCCTGACGGCGCATCCGTTCGATTTCAGCGATCGTTTGGGCTTCTGCGGCCTCGCACTCCTGTTGTGCCTGCTGCCTGATTTGCTGCGCTTCAATCTCTGCCTGGCGCAAAATCCCCATTTCATTCAAAATTTGGGCAGCCTGTCGTTCAGCATTTTCGACGATTTCCTGAGCGTATTGCTCAGCCTGCAGAAAAAGCTCATCTTTTTGACGGACGAGCGCATCCGCTTCATGAAAGGCTTCGGGTAGGCTCAGCCGCACTAAATCAAGCTGCTCTAATAACTGCTCTTCATCCACCCACGTCCAGCGCGTCATGGGCACGCGTGGGCTGTCGAGAATTATTTCCTCCAGCCGATTTAACTCTCGCTGGATGTCTACGCTTCCCGCTCGGGGAGACTCTCCGCGAGTGGTTCCGTTTTGGGCGGCTCCTGCGTTGGCACTAAATCCGTGGTCTGGGCTGATGCTGGAGGAATCTTGGCGAAGCATTGGTAAATATCTACAGCGACATGTTTTGGAACAAGATGATCGATCGCACCGCCAAATCTGGCGATTTCCTTCACGAGACTGCTGCTTAAAAAACTGTATTCATTCGACGTGGCCAAAAAAACGGTTTCAATCTGAGCAGAAAGGGTTTTATTAGTATGAGCCATTTGCAGTTCCATCTCAAAGTCAGAAAGAACTCGCAAGCCTCGAAGCAAAGCGGTCGCGTGTCGCATCTTGGCGTAGTTGATCGTTAAGCCATCAAAGCTATCAACTTCAAGATTGGACAGGTGTGGAGTGGATCGACGGATCTGTTCGATCCGTTCTGGCACTGTAAACAATGGCGTTTTGTTTGGGTTACGCAAAACTGCCACGATGACCTGGTCAAAGAGTTTACAGCCTCGCTCAATAATGTCGAGGTGCCCTAAAGTAATAGGATCAAAGCTACCAGGGTAAATCGCAAGCACGGACAGTGACCAACGCTACTGAGGCGATTATAAAAGGAAATGCCTCAGACTAAACCGAGTACTGGTCAGCGAGCTCCATCGAATGAACATTGACTTGAAGAGTCAACAAGGCTCAGTAGCTGTGGATACAGTATGAATAATCCCACTTTGGAAATCTTCCTACTTTACCAGATTAATATGATTTCATCAAAAAATATCTACGTGAAAAATATCTACTTGGTGATGAAGCATACGCTTGCAGAGTCTCAGAGTAAGCCTATGACTTCTCGTGTTGATCTTTAACATTTCCATTAAGAGGCGGCTGTGGAACGTAGGGAATAGAGCATGAAAGTGGTGTTGTTAGTGAAAACTGTTGCAAATATTAAGGGGTAGACAGTGATTACTCGAGACGTTTTAACAGGGACATACGCTCCCGATCCAAACAAGGTTGAGGCGGCGATGGCGGCGATCGCGGCGTTTGAACAATCCAGCGCTCCCAGTGCGTGGGCCTTCCTGGACAAAGCGATGGTCATTGCTGACATGCGAGCACGGGTGCAAGATCCCTTTCAGGTTAATCAGGGTGGTCAACCGTTTTGCGGTCCGGCGGCGGTTCTCTTTACGCTGCTGCAAAAACAGCCTCTGCGCTATGTCGAGATGTGTCAGAGTCTATTTCTTATCGGCGGCTTTCAAGGCAGCAGCCACTATCTTGCTTCGTCCGATCGGTTGCGACAAGACAGCCGTGGCAATTTGCAAATGGGGCAGGCAGACTGGATGGTACTGGCAACGCTGCGTGATGTCGAATCGATTATTTTCCCAGTGGAGCCAAATGCGCCTGATATCGTGCGTAATTTAGCTGGTATGACCAAATCTTGGGAAATGAAAGGCTGGGTGCAGGAAATTCTTGGTTATCGCCATGTTGCTTATGACCACGCCTATCTGATGAATGATATCAGTGCAATGCAAGATGCGGCGGCAGCGCTCCAGGCTGGTGGAGTGGCGTTTGCACTGATCACAGCCGAAGGCATGTTGGGTAATAACCCCCCTATGTTACCGTTTCCCAGTCATTGGATTGCGCTACTGGGTAACATTTCGGTACAGGGTGACCCCGTTACATTTGATATCTACACCTGGTCAAA
Source organism: Stenomitos frigidus ULC18 (assembly GCF_003003795.1). Taxonomy (GTDB): domain Bacteria; phylum Cyanobacteriota; class Cyanobacteriia; order Leptolyngbyales; family Leptolyngbyaceae; genus Stenomitos; species Stenomitos frigidus_A. Next base: position 17,875 of record NZ_PVWK01000097.1, read on the forward strand.
GCAGCTACGGCTGACGATGGATGCGGGTTCGTTTAAGAAATACCTCTGGGCAACCGTGACTGGAACACCGTAAAGTGTGAGTCTGTGCCTACTTTGCAACCAAGCGGTTACTTTGCTTGTGAGCATACATCAAGGTATCAGCCTGAGCCATCAATTGCTCGATCGAGGTTTCTTCGCCCACCTTACACATCGACATCCCAACACTGATCACCAATGGCAACAGGCTTACCTAAGTAAACATCAGTGCAACGCGTTTATGACGGAACTGAACGCTCAGTGCGACATTTTCGACTGGCAATTTGTTCAATGACACCTGCCAGCGGTTGTTCCAGTGTTTGATGCTCTTGCCCAAGTGTTACGGGATAGGTGGCGAGAAAAAAATACTCGCGGAGGAGGAGCATGGCGCGCTGGGGACTGGTCATCTCAGTGGCGAGTGGACTGGCATAGGGAATGACTTGAAAGCCAGCTTGCTCAAAGATAAGGAGCGATCGCCAGAGGTGCGGCACATCGGTTACCAAGAGAATTTGCTTCACACCTTGAGGCTGCAGTAAGGCTTTTGTAAACACTGCATTCTCCCAGGTCGTCTTAGAGCAGCTTTCACCGCTAACTGCCTGAGCCAAAATGTTTTTGTGACGCAGCATGGCAACCAGTTCGGGTGCATCAACAATGCCGCTGGCAAAAATGACGGGTGCGCGTTGCTCTCGCCAAAGCTGAGCACCAACTTCCACACGAGCTGGACTTTGTTCACGTCCACGACCCAAAATGACGATCACATCCACCTTTGTACCAGGATCAGATGGTAGCGGACTGCCAATGCCAGCCATTGCTAGCGCGACAAAGGGCGGTGAGATCAGAATCAGGTAGCTGATGAGCAGGGCGATCGCATACCTTCTCACCCGACGCAACCAGCGCCTTGAACGAAACAGCCAGGGCAGGCTAATCAGAAACAGAAGCGGAAGTACGACCCGTAGCGGGTCACTAAACCACTCAAGCCAGAGCCAGGAGAGACGAATTGAGTCTATTTGCAGGTAAACGGTAAACGGCAAAAGGTAAATGTTCACGGCTTCATAGTCGTCTTGATGTAAGAACTTTGAGATAAACGCGATCACACCGTTCCGTCTCTATCCCTGTTGCAGGCTCATAGCCACTGCTTTCATAGAGCTTGACCGCCTCAGCTAAAACGCTGGCGGTTTCAATCCAGATTTGCTCGAAGTGGCGGACGGCGATCGTGGCCTCTAACGCTTCTAGCAAAAAGCGGCCTAAACCCTGACCTCTCGCTTCTGGCAGCAAATACATTTTGCGAATCTCAACAGCCTTTTGTCCTCGCTGGATGGGGTAATAGGCTCCCGTCCCCAGCAGTTTACCTTGTTGTTCGATGAGCCAGAATTCCCCGCCAACTGCTTGATAGCACGCTTCGACTTGCAGCACATCACGATCGGCTCCCTCTGGCTCCCAACCCAACCCGTACTCTGCCAGGACAGAGCGAATGATTGCAGCAGCAGCCGTGCGATCGTCCGCTGTCCAGTCTCGAATTAAAAAGTCTCGGTACAGCCTTCGCATTGCTAGCAATCAGGTTTGCTGGGTTTGTGCTTGAATGACCGCACTCCAGTCGTCGTTTTTGACCGCTGCTTCTAGGTTCTGCTGCCGCACAGCGTCGCTTTCATTGTTAGGAACACGAGACAACTCTGTGTCCGCCATTGCCTTGCGTAATTTAAGTTTCTTTTCTTCATAGGCTTGTCGTTCGGTTGGCGACATTGCCGCGATCGCCGCTTCACCTACCGTGCTTGCCCACAGTTCACTGGCTTCGGCATTTCCAGAGGGCCTGTAGCCTAGTTGGGCAATCCAGGCATCTCGCTGCTGCTCCATCGCTTCACGCTTGGGAACCTTGAAAGTTTGTACTTGAACAAACGCGCACGTGTCGTTACCTAGCTGAGCTACATGCCCCTTGAGCGACAGCGCCACGTTGCGGGAATAGCCAACATAGTGAGTGCGGCGATCGCGCCCCGAAACAGCATAGACACCGACCACTTTGGCGTTACCAGCCAGGTTGCACCACTCTTCCAGGGGCAGCACCTGAGCCGCTGTCTCCAAACTGGAGGCATTGGTGACGGCCGCCGTGTGCTCATCCTCAGAACTGTAGAGAAACCCGTGTAGCCCTTGATGGCTTTCAGGGACATTTTGATGCTCGATCGCAGTGTTTTCAGTTTCCACTCGCTTTACTCCTGAGTGAGAGGGCTTCTATGACTATCTCGGTCTATCGTCGTTCTAGAGCCTTTAGGTACAAAACTCAATCTTTTGGCTAGCAGTGTTTAGTGGAGCGGTCAGCCGTCAGCCGTCAGCCGTCAGCCTTAAAGCCAGCAGCATTGGGGCGTTGGGGTAAATGCGTCAGTCCAGTCCCATTAACGACTCTCATGAATGGTTCTTAGCTATGCATCCTGGGCTCAGAATAGAGATTAGTCAATAGTTGGCTTTCAATCGCTGCTAATGCCTCTAAGCGTTGAGCCACTAGAGAACGATCGAAAAAAGTCGTTGCGAGTACCCAATAAACGCCGTAATGCCTCGCCTCCGACGCCATCAGCCCTCGGTAAAATTTTGCCAATGCAGGCTCTGGGCAGTGAGCACCCAGCAGTCCGAGCCGTTCGTGGCTGCGAGCTTCGATCAAACCGCACACCAGCAATGAATCCAATAAGCGATCGGGTTCCTTCGCACGAATCTGTTTGCTCAGTCCGGCACCATAGGGAGGAGAGGCAAGTGGTGCCAGTGGAATGCCCCGTTGTTCCAAAATTTGGTTAACCTGTTCAAAGTGCTCCAGTTCTTCTTGAGCAATAGCGGTCAACGATCGCACTAACTTTGCATGCGATGGATAGCGAAACATCAAATTGATTGCGACGCCTGCTGCTTTGCGCTCGCAATGGGAGTGATCCAGCAAAATGGTATCGAGATGGGCTAACGCTTGCTCAAGCCATTGTTGAGAGGTCGATTGTTGTAAAAACTTGATTGTTGTCAGGTTTGCCGAAATCACCATCTACAAGTTGAGTTTATGAGTGCATCCACACAGTCTACCAAGACAGCAGGTTAGCACTAACAGATTGCGGTCAACCACCGACGGGTAAAATATGTTAAAGGCGCTCTTTATCATTGCGATCGGGCTGATTCCAGCAATGCTTTCGTGGGTGTTGATGCGTAAAGCAGAAGCGCACTTGAGAACGCGATTGCGCTCAGCGATGAACGCGTCAGCCTCTCGCCGCTTGGGTCGCTTCTACGGTTCTCCCCTTTCTGCCGATCATCACTATGTTGAAGGCGTCGGTTACCTGATCGGCGACATCACTTGTCGCTTCAACGCCCGCTCTGCCCACATCCGTTGCGCCATCAATCCTTCGGGACCCTGTAAGCAATGCCTGCATTATGAATCGATCGAGTTTGACTAGAGCGTGTCAATCGTTCAATGCCACGTGGTCAAGCGTTGGTAGTCAGTAGCCCAACCCTAATCGTTTCCTCCTTTCATCTCCCATCCTCATCTATCCCCTCTGCCCCTCATGGTTTTCCCTAGCTTCACCGAATTCTCTCAGCTCGCCAACCAGGGTAACTTCGTTCCGGTCTACCAGGAATGGGTTGCTGATTTGGATACCCCTGTGTCGGCCTGGTATCGCGTCTGTGCGGGGCAGCCGTATAGCTTTTTGCTGGAGTCGATCGAAGGGGGTGAACAGTTGGGTCGCTACAGTTTGCTGGGCTGCGATCCACTTTGGATTTTGGAAGCAAAAGGTGATCGCACCACCCAAACGCATCGTGATGGTTCAGTGCAAGTTTTTGAAGGTGATCCCTTCATGGCGCTTGCTAGCTGCCTACAGCCCTATCAACCTGTCAAGCTACCGCAATTGCCGCCCGGTATTGGGGGGTTATTCGGCTTTTGGGGCTACGAGCTCATTCATTGGATTGAACCGCGTGTGCCTGTTTATGCAGCAACTGAGGCCGATCTACCGGACGGTTTATGGATGCAGGTAGACAATCTGCTGATTTTTGACCAGGTCAAGCGCAAAATTTGGGCGATCGCCTATGCTGACTTACGTGATCCCAACATTCAGCCTGAAGTTGCTTACCAGCAAGCTTGCGATCGCGTGGCTCAACTGGTCAACAAACTGCAATCACCGCTATCAGAACAGGCCGTGCTGCTGGAATGGACATCGCCAGGAGCAAGAGGTCAGCAGTCAGCAGTCAGCAATCAAAACTCCTCTCCCCTCCCCCCTCTCCCCTCTCCTCTTTACACCAGCAACACCACTAAAGAACAATATTGCGCCAATGTCGAAAAGGCCAAAGCGCATATTCAAGCGGGTGATATTTTCCAGGTCGTAATATCGCAACGGCTTTCAGCAGAATACAGTGGCGATCCTTTTGCGCTTTACCGATCGCTACGGCTGGTTAACCCGTCGCCGTACATGGCGTACTTTCACTTTGGCGACTGGCAAATTATTGGCTCCAGCCCGGAAGTGATGGTCAAAGCGGAACTTTCACCTGACCCGACTGAGCCACTGATTGCCACTGTCCGACCGATCGCAGGCACCCGTCAGCGTGGCAAAACCTTCCAGGAAGATGCAGCCCTTGCAGCCGAACTGCTACAAGACCCCAAGGAAGTGGCTGAACACGTGATGCTAGTTGACCTCGGTCGGAACGATTTAGGACGGGTCTGCGTCAACGGTACGGTCAGCGTCGATGAACTGATGGTGATCGAGCGCTACTCGCATGTCATGCACATCGTGAGTAACGTGGTGGGCAAACTTGCGCCTAGCAAAACTGCCTGGGATCTGCTGAAAGCATGTTTCCCTGCGGGCACTGTCAGTGGGGCACCCAAGATTCGAGCGATGGAGATCATTCACAGCCTGGAGCCCTGTCGTCGAGGGCCCTATTCTGGCGCTTATGGCTACTATGACTTCGAAGGACAGTTGAATACTGCGATCGCTATACGTACGATGGTTGTTCGCTCTCAGGGCGGCGACAAGCACAGTGTCAGTGTCCAAGCGGGTGCGGGATTGGTCGCTGACTCGCAGCCTGAAACAGAATATGAAGAGACTCTTAATAAAGCGAGAGGCATGTTAGAAGCAATCCGATGCTTGAAATAGAGCAGAATTTCTCGATGGCACACTACGTTTGAGCTTGCATCGTGCTATCATAAATGTTACATTTCTTTGCATGACACCCGTGGTACTAAGCATTTTTGCGCCAGGCGGTTCACAGCATTCGACCAAGATCGTGCGCTCTTCACATCGCTTTTAGGCCTGCTGCGTCCACTCTTGAGGCATCCTTGGTTCTACTCGATCATTGATAGATCCTTCTCGATAAATTTCATTGGGGCTCAAACGGTAGAAATGTGAAGTAATTGCTTCGAGAAATACTGCTTAGGTCAGAAATCTTTCGTAACTCTACCTGCGTCTTACCCACCGTGATACCTTAGTGGATGGCATACATGTTCTCGCATATTGACATCGAAGCAATTTGCTCATCCTTGACCCTGCGGTGATGACCAAGAATTTGTGCAATCATCATGTAACTCCAGGCTCCTCGCCGTCCGGTGTAATTGCCATCAGACGTGGGGCGGTGAATGGAAATGGCCCGATGGGTACGCCGTTTTGTCGAGTTGATTTTAGGAAAAAGGTTTGGCTGTTCTCAGAGCCCGGTTTTGCCACTCTGATTTAATGCAGCATCTGGTTGGTGCGCTCACGCATGTCTATCTGAATCACAGTTTAGAGGTATCGTTCCCATGTCCATTCGTCTCTATGTCGGTAATTTGCCTGAAGACCTGAGTCGCCAAGAATTAGAGGCTATTTTCACTGACGAAGGTGATTCGATCTCAATCAAAATTATTACTGATCGTAAAACAAATAAGTGCCGTGGTTTTGGGTTTGTCACTGTTAAGAGTGAAGAACAAGCGGATGAAATCATTGAGAAATTCAATGGCTATCAGCTTAAAGAGAATGCTCTGAAAGTAGAACGGGCACAGCCACGAGCCAAGGATAAAGCCGACGAAGATTCGCCTACTACCAGTGCCCCTGTACCTGCTGGAAGCACCTCTGGCGGCGCACGCCGTAAAGGTGCTAGCAACAACAGTGGTGGCAACAATAAGTCGCGCCGTACAGGTGGGACTCAAACTGACTCTGATAGCGTGCAGCCAGACCCTCGCTGGGCACAAGAGTTGGAAAAGCTGAAGCAACTATTGGCTGCTCAAACCACAAATACTTAAGTTGTGGTGACGCGCTTAACATCAAGATCAAAACAAACCTTGAGGCGAAGTGTTTGAATGAAGGTCTGCGGCAGTCCGCAAACGGGTTCATTTAAGCAATTCGCCTCTTCTGTTTTTCATCAGGACGCCCAATGTTGCATGGTTCCCAAAGCCCAACCCACGACGGTCAGGCACAGTGGCGCATTGACATCCTGCGATCGCGGTTTAATCAAGCCAGAGAAACCTGCAACCAGTCTTGCAAGTGAGAGCGCACTGTTTGGGAAAATTCTGAGCGTTGGTTAAACTTGTCAGTCCGAACCGGTTTGCGCTCTGCATCAAGCATCCAACCGTAATCGCTACTTAAGCGCAAATTACCCTGCCAATCAGCGATCGATAGAATGAGCTGATCAGCAGGGCTATTGTCAACCTCTTTCACTCGAAACACGTAATTATAAGTATTCTGGTTGGCAGCCGCAACGGTTGAAGGCTGACCAAATTCTTGTTTGAGTCGCTTTTCTACCTGCTGTGCTAAGCCTTCTGTTGGTAAGTCATCTAGAGTTCGCACTGCCAGCGTGAGGGCAAAATAGAACTCTTCCACGGGAACAAATTCAAGCTGCATGGGATTTATGTTCTGTCTCGCTCTGAGTGATCGTGTCTGTGGCTACTTGCGGCAGTATGACCGTAAGATGAGCCATTACACAGATTATCAGTGTCTAGTAGGCAGAACTAGGGGGGAGCCGCTATTAGTCTTGCGACGCTTGAAGGACTAGGGGACGGAAGCAAAAACAGCCTCTACAGAGCGGCTTTCCATGCATTAAACCATTCTATAAAGGCTGAATATTTTTGAACTACGCGTCTGACTTAACCCAGTGCGTAAGCCGATTGCAATGCCCAAACGATCAGCGCAGAAATGCTTCCTAAGACAATAACAGCAGAAATGGCGATCGATTTTGGATTATCAGCGCCGTCGAACTTCATGATGCCGCGATTCAGGTCTGACATGGGGTTACACCTTCCTTGATTTCAGTACTAAAGCAGAAGCAATACAGAATGAAGGCGATAACGCCAGCTAATGCTTCGGTGAAGGCATTGGCACCCTCAAATTTTAGCCACAATCGCAGTAATGACAACGTATTCTTAAGGGTTTGATTAGAAAAACCAAACTGTTAAAAAAAATCTTCGCAGTTGAATACACAAAAATGACTGCTTTAAAAGTTTCTGTCATTTCTACAGCAGTCTGTAATTATTCGCAATATTTTTTAAGGCTTCACCTGTTCCCATCTTGGGAGCGCGATCGCTCAGTAATTTCGCGAATAAGGCAAAAAAGTTCGGTTTGAGGTTCAGTGATTGCGACGGTGGTGTCTGCAAACTCGCTGCTTATCCTGGAAACGGAAGCCAAAACCAAATCAAACCATCCTACGGGAGAGGTGAGGCGTACCAAGTTACATCTATCCGTTAAAGGTAAAAATCATGGCTGTTGAAAAAGTAAATTCCTCCTCTAGCTTGGCTGAAGTGGTCGATCGCATTTTGGACAAAGGGATTGTCATTGATGCTTGGGTTCGCGTGTCTTTAGTGGGTATCGAACTGCTGTCGATCGAAGCTCGTATTGTGATCGCATCTGTCGAAACCTACTTGAAGTATGCCGAAGCAGTTGGTTTAACCGCTCAAGCTGCTGTTCCTGCTGCTTAGTTGACTCAACCTTTTGCTAACATTGCTTGCTAACTCAGCAACCAACGCTCCAGCACGATCCCAGCACATTGCAAAAGGTTTATTGGATGCTGGGGAACCCTTTCGGTTTCCCAGCTTAATTGTTAGTCAATCATTCCCTTGCATGATGGGAAGGAGTTTTAACAATGTCTTTGAAGGATTCTTGGCAGCAGCAGAGACAGCAGCGCCAGCAAGAAGTAACACAACGGCAGCAGACAGTTTCTGAGTCGTTGTCAGCGACTAGGCAAACACGCCAGATCAAGGCAGTCCAACTACGCCACGAACTCAATGTCTTTCGTGAAGCGCTCGTGAGTGAAAGTACGGCACATCGCACCGAGCTACAGCAGTATTGCCAACGGCTGCATGGGGAGACACTGGCATTTCTAACGGCTGCAGGCGATCGCCGACAGGCACAGGCAACTCAACTGGCTCAGGAACTTGCAATCTTTGTGCAAGTACTGCGACAGCAAACCGCAACGTTTCTAGCAACGGCGCAGGCAGAACGAGGTGTAGCCGCACAACAGTTAGAACAAGAACTAGTGACCTTTGTTGACGATCTACGCTCCGATGTTCAGAGTTACTTAATTGAACTCGAAGCCGTCCGTCAGCAGCGAGCCATACAGTTAAGTCAAGCACTGATTCAGAGTCGAGCCAAGCGCGAAGCCGAGACGCAAGCACTATTTCAGCGTTTGGCTGTCTTTCGGACAGAGTTGCGACGGTTTTCTCAAGACCTGCACAGCACCGTTTGGGGGGGCAATGATGCGCCTAGCGCCGAAACGCCTGTTGCTTCTCAGAATGGTACGAAGCCTATTGGTCGCGTTTCTGTATTGCCAAATGGCACAGTAGCTGTCACAACAACGGTGGGAGCCTTCCAGCACGGCAGCTCAGTAGCAGTCGTCCCACCTGTCAAAGCAGTGAAAGCATCGCCGCACGACACGATCGCTCACGAAAAGAATGTGTATGGACACATTCATCAAGCTCAGGGAGCACGGCTGACAGAGATTGAATCAACACTTGGTCTTACCCGTTTTCAAGCGGTTGATGCGCTACGATCGCTGATCAAAAAAGGGTTAATCACCCAGCGCGATCGTATCTACTTGTGTCAAACGCACCTTGCCCATACATAAAAGGGTGTAGGGAGTGGGGCGTAGGGTGTAGTGGACAAAGAACAGACGGTAACGATTGTGCTCCGCTCTTCGATCTCCCACTCTTCATTCCTGACACCCGACACCCTCACACCTTCCCCCATTGAGAGGTTTAACTGTGACGACTGTCCTTCGAGCTAGCCCCCGCCGTTTTGTTAGCACGCCTGCCATTGAACGAGTGGCAAATCGTGCCCTCCGCTATTTACAATCTGGTTATTCTGTTCATTTGCGCGGACCTGCTGGTACAGGCAAGACCACGCTAGCACTGCATTTGGCAGATATGCTGGCTCGTCCCCTGATGCTGATTTTTGGTGACGATGAGTTCAAAACCTCTGACCTCATTGGCAACCAGTCAGGCTACACGCGCAAGCGAGTGGTCGATAACTATATCCACAGCGTCGTCAAAGTTGAGGACGAACTGCGGCAAAACTGGGCTGATTCTCGCCTTACACTTGCCTGTCGCGACGGCTTTACGCTGGTGTATGACGAATTCAACCGATCGCGCCCAGAGGTCAACAACGTTCTCCTATCGGCGCTGGAAGAAAAGCTGCTGGTGCTACCACCCAGTAACAGCCGTAGCGAGTATGTTCGCGTGAGTCCCCATTTCCGCGCTATTTTTACCTCTAACCCAGAAGAATATTGCGGTGTACATGCAACGCAAGATGCACTGATGGATCGTCTGGTCACGATTAACATACCTGAACCAGATGAACTGACGCAGCAAGAAATTTTGGTGCAAAAAACAGAGATTGATCGCGCGAGTGCTTTACTCATCGTGCGACTCGTCAAAGAATTTCGGGTAAGAACGGGGAACGAAAAGTCTTCTGGTTTGCGTTCTTGCTTAATGCTAGGGAAGGTTTGCCATGACCATGAGATTCTCGCAACGCCCGGAAACGCTGATTTCCGTGATCTTTGCTTTGATATATTGCTCTCCCGATCAAGCCTGCCCGTAGCAGAAACAACCAAAATCTTGTGGGAGTTGCTCAATGAAGCGATCAGTCTTGGCTTGTTTGAAGCAGCACTGAACGAGTCAGAGCCAAGTCAAGCAGCCTGCGTTATGGCTATGGTAAGTGCCGATGTGGCAAAACCCGAAGCCACGATCGCGCAAGCAGAAGCAATCACTGAAGCGCTGGTAGCACTGGTAGAGGAAGTCGCATTGGCTGAAGAAGTCGCATTGGCTGAAGAAGTCGCACTGGCTGAAGAAGTCGCACTGGCTGAGGAAGTCGCACTGGCTGAGGAAGTGATTGCGCCGATCCCGCAAGCAGAGGCGATCACTCAGGCGTTGGCAGCACTGGCAGAGGATGTGGCACTGGTAGAAACGGTAGTTGCGCCGCTTACTCTAACCACAGAAATCGCTCTACCCACAGCCTCAATGTCGCCACTTTCTGTAGATGCGGTCATGCAAGAGGAGGTGACCTCTTATGAGCAGGCAATCATCGCTTACCTCAAGCAAGTGAATGGGGCGCGGCTGTCTCAAATTGAGCACGCTTTAGAACTTGATCGGTTTCGTACCGTTGACATTTTGCGCTTCCTCCAAGACAAGGGCAGCGTGATGCTGCGCGATCGGCTTTATCTTTGCACGGAGGGTTAAACGATGACTGCTGCTATTCCTACGAAAAGCTATCCTACTACGCCTCTCTCTACCAAAGACTCGGCGCGATCGATTACGACCTCTACCTCAGGCTCATCGCTGGCAGACGTTTTGGAGCGTGTGTTAGACAAAGGCATTGTCATCGCTGGCGATATTTCCGTTTCCGTTGCCACCACTGAACTCCTGAATATCCGCATCCGTTTACTCATTGCGTCGGTTGATAAAGCGAAGGAAATGGGCATCAACTGGTGGGAAAACAATCCCCACTTCAGCACCCAATCTCAAGGGTTGATCGAAGCAAATCATCAGTTGCTACAACGGGTAGAAAGTCTGGAAACTGAGCTGAAAACGCTGCGGCTAAACGCTGCTGAGGGATGAGGGATGAGGGATGAAAGGCTAAAGGCTAAACCCTCTTCACACCTCTCACTTCACACCTCACACCTTTCTTGGAATTCAAAACTCAAAACTCAAAACTCAAATCTGCCACAACTCAAAACTCTCCCAAGGCATCGTTGATCGAAAAATCAACGAAGATAGAGACAGGCAACATACCTGGCAAACCGAGTGACTGCTTCTGATCTTCCGATTCAAGCTCTTTCAGTTTCACCAAAAGCCAGTAAAGATGCTGGCTTGGCACCGCTTTTGCTTACGGTCGTTGAGCTGGTGCGCCAACTGATGGAGGCACAGGTGATCCGACGCATGGAAACAGGTGAATTGAGTGATGATGACCTCGATCGCGCTGCTGAAAGCCTCCGCAAACTCGAAGAACAGGTGGTCGAGATTTGCAACATTTTTGAAATCGACCCTGCTGATCTAAATGTTGATCTGGGTGAAATTGGCACCTTGCTGCCGAAAGCAGGCGGCTACTATCCCGGTGAAAATTCTGCCAGCCCAACGATTTTGGAACTCCTCGATCGCCTCTTAAATAAAGGGATTGTGCTACAAGGCAACGTCGAGTTAGGGTTGGCAAACATTGACCTGATTCACGCCAAACTGCAATTAGTACTCACAGCAAAACCAATTTAAACGGTTGAGCGTTAGAGCGCACGCTGGGAAGGGGCACTATAAAGGTGGACGCTGATCGAACGCAACGCGATCGCATTAGCAAACTCGTCTCATCCCCCACCTCCACCCGTTGCCCCTTATGACAGACAGATTTTACCTTTACGGCATTTTTCCTGCTCCTGGACCTCAAGCGTTGCACCTTGAAGGCTTAGATAAGCAACCTGTACACACGCAGGTAATTGACGGTTTTACCTTTCTATACTCCGAAGCGCAGCAGGAGCACTACCTGGCAAGTCGGCGTAATCTGTTAGGGCACGAAAAAGTTTTGGAGCAGGCAATGGAAGTGGGCTACCGGACGCTCTTACCACTACAGTTTGGGCTGGTGATAGAAAATTGGGAGACTGTGACTCAGCAGCTGATCACCCCCTACAATCAAGGTCTGGAAAAATTGTTCACCAAACTCGACGGGCAGCGCGAAGTTGGAGTGAAAGTCTTCTGGGAAGCCGATCGCGAACTGCTAATGCTACTGGAAGAAAACCAGAGCCTCAAGGAAAAGCGAGACAGTCTGGAAGGACGCACCCTGGGGATGGATGAAGTGGTCGCGATTGGACAGGCGATCGAACGTGCTCTGGAAAGCCGCAAGCAAGCCATCATTCAAACTTTTCGCGACACTCTTAATGCACTGTCGGGCGATCGCGTTGAGAACGATACACTCACTGAAGCCATGATTTACAACGCGGCTTATCTCATCCCCTGGCAAGCAGAACCCGACTTCAGTGCCTACGTAGAGGCCCTCGATCATCAGTTCGACGGTCGGCTGAAGATTCGCTACAACAACTTCACCGCACCGTTTAACTTTGCTCAACTTGATCGGCTGGATTAGTGGTTAGTGGTCACTGGGTAGAAGAAAGCTGACGGGTCACTGCTAATCGCTGACCGCCCAATCAACTCAAAACTCTCTAGCTTGTCGGCGCGTAAAGCCTTCGGCATACAAGAAACACAAAGTGGCTCCTTCGGAGCTAGCGCTACTCAAAACTCAACTTTTATCCTTCATCCTTTAGCCTTTCATCCCCCATCCCCATGCTCTTCAAACTCCTCTTCGCCCCCGTCACTGGTCTCGGTTGGATTGCTGAGCAAATCCAACAACGCGCTGACACCGAGCTTGATGCTACAGAAAATCTTAGCAAGCGACTTTTAGCACTCCAACTTGCGTTTGATATGGGTGACATTCCTGAAAACGAGTTTGAAGTCCAAGAAGAAGAGCTGTTGGTGGCAATTCAGGCGCTGGAAGATCGTAAACGTGCCGAAGCGGCCTTAGAAGCAGTCGCTGAAATGGACTAGCTCACTGGTTTTAACCTGAAGGAACTATCAGTGTGAGCAAGGTCGGATAGGATAGTGTCATTATGATGGCGCTCAAGCCTCTGTCAAACGGTTGGCTCAGGACAGATTAACACTATGTTTTCTCAAAGCTATTATCTCATCCGATCGAGAGCCGATGGCAGCTATTTAGTGGCGCATCCTCATGGGGATGAAAAAGCAAAGGACGAACAGCGCTCTAGCCCCAGCTTTTTGCTCTTATTTCGCGAGCATTTTGACGCTTTAAGTTACCTCAATACTCATGCTTCAGGCATGGCCGATCGCTTCACGGTAGAATCAATCCCTGGTACACAGATCGACAACTTGCTGAAACGATGGAGTTTTACAGGCGTTGGGGTTGTTCAAGATCCTCTGATCCCAAGAATTGAATTTCTCTCAAAATAAGCGAGTGCTTCATTTTGGCAGCACCAGCAAAAAATCAACTGGGAAAACATTTGCCAAAGGCTTGCAGGAGTTTTGGCGACCCGTTGATGCGAATCTTGCGTTGTAGTAAGGCCCAGATCAGGTTGTATTCTTTCGCCAGAAAGCGTAACCAGGTTTCACTGTCTGCCGTAATTTTGAGATTAGCGGTACCGTTGTGACCATCCTCTATCTGAACCGTCTGATCCTGAATCGTCACGGTTACTTTGCGGCGTTCTGACCCCGTAAAAGTGAACTGATAGGTGGCATTCAATCCTTTGGCCTGTTCGCGTTGAAAGAGCAACGGCAAGCCAAACAAAAAGCCCTGAAGTGATCGTGGATGAATGCCACTACTCACCCGCCTCACCGTTTTATGGGGAAAGTATTTCGTCACATAGGTTTCCGCATCCGACCCTGGCACGACATAAATTGGTTCTAGTTTTTCTCGCAACGGCTTAACTACTGTCTGCACAAACTCTTTGCGATTGGCCAAAAATGGACCAATGACATCCTCCCCCGCAGGACAAGCAGCCATGCAGTACGCCGCTTTATAATTTGCCTTGAAGGACAAGCTTTGCCACATCGAAGCAGACTCGGAATCGTTTACCTTGCGGCGATAAGCCAGCGCCTCATTGCTATCGGCGATCGCTTCTGCCCAATCGGTAAAGCCACTCATAAACTCACGGTAGTTGTGGGTATAGCAGGCAGAAAAGTTAAAGTGCCCATCGGGTGCAATGGCGCCTACAGGACAGGCAGAAACACATAAACGGCATTCCAGACAAGGATTGTAGTCGATCGGATACGTATACTCCGTCACAACTGCGTCCACTAACACGGTTCCTAACAAGATGAAATTACCAAACTTGGGATGAATCACATTGCGATGAATGCCCATGTGCCCCAGCCCAGCGGCTACAGCGATCGGTTTATGCGATACCACCCAGGTTTTGCCCGGAAAGCGATCCATCTCCATCGGAAAGCCAGCAGCAGGGTTTAAGGCTCTCACACCAATGTCATCCAACCGTTGGACGATCGCTCGTGCCGTCTCATTTGTGTCATCATTGGCGGCATGAAACTCGAGATTGGCGATGGAACGTGCTGGCGCACGAACATTTTCTCGGTTCATGCGACAAACAAAACTAAGCAATGTTTTCGTCGATGGGAACGCTCCCACAATGTCCGTATACTGATCGGCGATCGTCGGTCGGTCAAGCTCTACAAAGCCCACATCATCAGCACCTGCATCCAGGCAAAGCTGACGGAGTGCATCGACATTCAGTGGCATCGTCTTCACGGTACGATCGCTCACAGCCGCCTGCTCACGCCACCATTTCACGGTCGGATGGTCATCAAATTTCGGCATGAAGTCCTCCTGCATGGGAAACTGTATGGATCGACATCTTTAAGGGAACCATTAAGACGGGTTGATCGCGGTCAAATCCGCCAGTAGCGACAGTAACGTTTGTGACTTCTGTTGCCCAAACTGCTGCTGCACATTGCTTTGGGCTTGTTCCCACAGGGGGAAGGCTTGCATCATGATCTCATGCCCCTTGGGTGTCAGTGATGCCAAGCGGACGCG
This sequence comes from Stenomitos frigidus ULC18, assembly GCF_003003795.1. GTDB lineage: Bacteria > Cyanobacteriota > Cyanobacteriia > Leptolyngbyales > Leptolyngbyaceae > Stenomitos > Stenomitos frigidus_A. The sequence goes on from NZ_PVWK01000097.1 coordinate 32,889, forward strand.
GCGATCGGCACCAGGCTCGATCGCGACCAACCCCCGTTTCTCTAGCAGCTTCAGATTTCGAGTCAAGGTGGTTTGATCAACAAATAACGCTTGAGCCAACTGCGTGATGGGCACAGACTCAAACAAATGAAGCGATACCAACAGCGTAAACTGGTTGACCACCAACTCCACCGGACGCAAGGCTGCATCATACACTTGCGTGATAATGCGTGACGCTCGACGAATATGCAGCCCCATGCAGGTTACAGGAACTTGGCTCACGCCAGCATTAGCTTGAGAAACTTGCTTGTTTATCGTCATTGCCGTGCCCTATAGCCACCGACGCACCTTTGCCTGGTAACTCAAAAACTGATCGCCAAATAATGTCGTTAGTGTCCGTTCCTCTGGTGTGATTTGGAACCTATTTACATAGAGGATGAAACCGAACACGCCGACCAGTGACCACAGAGAAGACAGATAGACCGCCCACGCAACCAGTAAAAGGGCTAAGCCAACGTACATTGGGTTGCGGGAGACCCCGTAAATACCAGAGCAGACAAGAGACGACGCCTTTTCTGGATTGACCGGGTTGATGGTTGTCTTTGCCTGCCTGAAGGAAACGATACCTGACAGCGCGAAGACGGCAGCAGCGATCGCAACGACTGCCGCTGAGACGATACGAACACTGCTGCTAGCAACCACCGGAAAAACGGTGGCAAGTGCCCACATACCCAGCCCAAAGAGGACAGCAACAAGGGGTGGGGGGATTTTGGTTTCGAGTCCGCTCATACAGTTAGCCTCCACAGTTAAGTTGGCCGTATATTATATGTATATACATATAATTGTTGGTTTTGTCAAACCAAACCATCGTTGTGCCCGACACCCACCCCAACCTCTACAACCGTTGCTCGCCCTGGAATCTATCGATTGAGATAGCGGGTGGTCATCGCAAACTCAATCGGGCTATATCGGTGAAGCCGCACCGACTCATACTCAAAACCGCTCTTGATCAAGAAGCAGCCTGGAGGTGCTGCTGAAAGAACTGCGTTAGTTCATGCCAAGCGTCTTTGGCTGCGTGCTGGTTGTAATCAGAGCGTTCGTGACAGAAAAACCCGTGTCCTGCTTCAGGGTAAACTTTCAGGCTAGGGTCTTTGCTGAGTTCTTGGAAGCGCGCCTTAATTTGTTGGATGCGATCGCCTGGAATGAATGGATCGCGTCCCCCAAAAAATAAATAGATGGGTACTGTAATGTCTTTCACAGCATCGATCCACTCATCTAGAACCATGCCATAAAAGGAAGCCACTGCTGCAATTTCATCAGAAAACTTACAAGCTGTGAAAAAGGTCAAGCCGCCACCCAGACAGAATCCTGTGACGCCGACTAGATTGGGCTTCACGTCTGGGTGCGACTTTACATACGTTAATGCGGCTTGAAGGTCGTTCTCCATTGGCTGGCCGAAATCCAGTCGCCACATTGCCGCCATTGCCTGCTCCACCGCGTCATAGCCAAATGTGTGATTCGGCAACTCGCGATAGTATAAATCTGGGGTGAGTACTACATAGCCTTCGTGAGCAATCCGAGTGGCTACAGCTCGAAGGTATGATGTTAAGCCAAATGCCTCCATCAGCAACAGGATAGCGGGTTTGCGATCGGGCGTATTGGGTATCAGAAGCACGGCAGGCATCTGTCCATCGGGTGTGGTGATCAACACTTCAGTTTGTTTGATTTGCATCTGTTCGCTCCAGAAAAACCTGTTGCTCACAGCTTACAAAGCTGGCTGGTCGGAACTCTAGAAGAAAATTGCGGCATTTTAGTCAATTCTTGCGGTCAGGCTTGCAATTGTTTGGGAGTAACACCCACCGTCCGTTTGAAGCATCGCGTCAAGTGACTTTGGTCAGAAAAACCGGTTTGCACTGCAATCGCTGCAATGCTCAGCTCACTGTGCCTTAGCAGCGATGTTGCCTTTTCAAGCCGACGTTGCAGGATGTATTGATGCGGTGTAATGCCCATCCGTTGCTTGAACAGACGGAGAAAATGATAGGGACTGAGTTGAGCGATCGCGCTCAATTCAACCAGCTTTAAATCCTGATGCAGAGAGTCATGAATGTACTCCGTTACTCGTTGCAGTCTCGCTTGAGATAAGCCATCAGCCTGATTGGATGGCTTCGGCTGCGTAGTGCAATAGTTTCGTAACAGGTGAATGGCCAAGGTTGTTTTGAGGCTGTCAATCAGCAAAGCGCCCCCGATTTGGTCGCACTCTAATTCCTCTCTTAAGGTTGAAAAGATGCCTTGAATGAGTGCGTCCGACTCATTCATAAACTGAGGCATGAGTTCAATGCGATCGGGATTCACCAAATCCTGACCTACTTGTTGGAGCAGTGCAGGCTCGATCGCCAGAATCATAAATTGAACGGAGGTCTGCCAATTACAGCGATGGGGAATCCCAGCAGGAATAATGGCAAGATCTCCCGCTCGCCGCCGTTCTCGCTCAAGTTTGCCATCCAACCACCGTTCCCCTGTTGCAGCCTGGCTGTCTTCGTTAAGATCAGGCAAACCACAGGCAATGACGTGCATTGTATGTTGATGCTCAGCAATCTCAAATTTTGGCTCCTGAAAAACCTCCAGGTGGATCGGGTGCCAATTTGAGCTTGCTAAAACAGAGGGGTTGGGCAACAGGGCATTGGCTGCGTTGGCTTGGCGGTAATCCAACTCGATCGCCTTTGAGTTCAACATTGATTTGCTACAAATTGCAGGCTCTGTCTCTAACTCATGATAAATCTTTGGGATAGACGTTTGCGATCGTCCTGATTCTGATAGAGGCACAGCTTGATTTGCTTGAGTAAACGATAGAACGATCGTCCAGCATCAAGGTAGCACAATGCTTCTCATCGGATTATTAACCCTGACTCATGTGATCCTTCCCCTGGCTTTTCTCTTTTGGCTTTGGCGAGGAAGAGAGCGCAGCAAGCTCAATTGGTGCATCAAACTACTGGTGGTAGCCTTTTATATTGTCCACATCTTCCTGAGCGGACGATGGGATAGGTTGAATTACTACCTCTGCGTTGTGTTGGCCGCTTTGTGTTGGCGGTTCTGTTTGTAGTGACTGCAATCACGTCTTCCTTGAGGTAGAGTCTTTACCCCTTTATCCACCACGATCGCTGAAAAATCATCTCAATCTAGGTGTGAACATTCTTGTAATAGAGCCACAAACTGATGGATGAGCAAGCCCAACCGTTTGGAGAGCAGAGCGTTGCAAGGAGGTGGAAACAGAGCGTGCATCGCTTGACCAGCAGGCACAATGGCACTCTCTAGCGGAGCAAGCTTTTATCAAGCGTGACCTCGATGCTTGCGTAAGACAGCTGTTTGCTCCTGCCACCAGTCACCCGGAAGGGCTGAGTTGGCAAAAACTGCTGCCTGAGTGCGATCGCGCAAATTCAATCGGCTCAAAATGCCAGTGACATGGTTTTTAACTGTGCGTTCAGCGATGTAAAGGATCTCGGCAATTTCCTTGTTATTGGCGCCAACCGCAATTAAACCCAGCACTTCCCGTTCGCGCGGGGTCAGAGTGAATGGCTTCTTGCCCCAAATCAACACCTTTCTCGATCGATTGGATGTCAACAATCTCTTCCCAAATCTCGATCTGATCGGCTCAGAACCATTTGAGCTAGACGCCTCCACGCTAGATATCCGTCGTGGTGGTGAAACAGCTCTGCCTTTACTGCTGGTTTCAACATTGGTACGGCTGTAGTGGAGGCACCGTTCAGCCAGCCAACGCGTGACCATCTGGTTTAAACAAATGACGGAGTTGGATAAACAAGGCAAAGCCAACTTCAACTCGTTCAGTTGATCGACGTGGGGACTTACGCCCCCACGCCGCCTTGAGCCCCATCTTCGAAGCTCTATGGTTCTAAGCGCTATGACGACAGCTACAACGATCGTATCCGTGCCTTATACGCTGCATTATCCAACCCAGCTCCGTTTGCCATCGAAGGGTTGATTGATTGCTTCAGTCGAGCCACACGGTCAGCCGTGGCTGGGTGGGTACTCAAAAACGTCGGTGTTGACGCTTGATTCAGCAGCTTGCTCATAAACGCTGGTGCCGCAGACTGAGCATAGCCCGCTCGTCCCAGCATATTAATGCCTGCCTGATCAGCCTCAAACTCAGCGTTGCGGCTATGAGGGCGGCTGAGTGCCAACGTAGTGGCAATGTTGACGATCGTGTTGCTGTTGACTTTAGCCAGTGTAGCAATGCCCTGCAACGTGGCTTCTTCCTTGAGCTGATTCACTAGATGCCGCCGGACAATGTGCCCCGTCTCGTGCGCAATCACGCTAGCAAGCTGAGCTTCATTGTCAGCTGTCTTCATCAGCCCGGTGGTCACGTAAACAAAACCGCCCATCGTTGCAAACGCATTGACGCTTTTGTCCTCCACAATTTGATACGTATAAGGAATTTGTGTCCGTCCGCTCTGTGCTGCTAAGCGTTGGCCAATTTGATTCACATACTGGTTCAGGTCAGCACCGCGATAAAGCCGAAATTGACGGGTAATCGTTTGATCGTTCATCTGCTTACCAATGGCCACTTCCTGTTTGTCAGAAAGGCTGGCAAGCTGAATGACCTGAACACCACTAGGAATGATGCGGATGATGTCGCCTAATGAAATGGCTTGTCCAAGCAGCGGTTGACCAACCCACACACCGACTGCAATGGCAACCGATAGCAGGGGGTAGACCCAACGGCGAGAGCGGCGCAAGAACGATGTCGATAGCTTCAGCATGGCTAATGGTGAGAGGAGAAAGGGGGAGAGAACGAAACGGGTTGGCGGTGCTTCAAGGCGGTTGTTCTTTCTGTCAGAGCGTTACAGATAGCGCTTCTAAGGACAATAAACCACAGAGTGGGATCATGGAGGGTAAAATCGATCGCCAAGATGCTTGAAGCATTCCCAGGCTGGTCATTTGGCTGGTCGTTTGGCAATGAGTGAGACATCGATCGCACAAAAGTAAACGATCGGGAACTGGCTGCTACGGTAGAAAGGATCAATGCTGAAACTAAAACAGTAGGCTGTTAGGCAACCATAGGGATCAGGCGATCGTGAACTTTATGACCCCTAAGAATCTGTTTTTGTTCCGCAGATGGTTAGCAGACAACGGCTTGAGGCGCTAGAGTGAAAGGTATGGGCGATAACAGTACTAGCTATAAAATTGTCAGCGACAACCGCCAGGCTCGCTACCTTTACGAAATTCTGGAGACCTACGAAGCCGGCATTGAGCTGATGGGTACGGAGGTCAAATCCATTCGTGCGGGCAAAGTGAACCTGCGAGACGGCTTTGCACTCATCCGCAATGGCGAAGTGATGCTGCTGAATGTGCAAATTTCACCCCATCAGACGACTAGCCAGACCTTCAACCACGAACCCACCCGTACCCGCAAGCTTCTGCTGCACCGAGAAGAGATCCGCAAGCTCATCGGCAAAGTGGAACAGCAGGGACTAACGCTGGTGCCGCTCAAAATGTATATGAAGCGCGGCTGGGTCAAGGTTGATCTGGCCTTGGTGCGGGGTAAGAAGCTGCACGATAAGCGCGAAGACATTAAGAAACGCGAGGATCAACGCAGTATGCAGCGTGCAATGAAGAATTTTTAGAGGATCATCTGCCTTACAGCCGTTTGCAAAGGGGTCAGCCACAGTGCGTAAAGCCTTGCGGCATACAAGAAACGTGGAGCGAGTGCTTTGCACTTACAGCTTGTTCGCAGGCGTGAGCGAAACGCTCACACTCAGTTGATGTGGCTTATGCAAACGAAAATGGCTGTAAGGGGGCTGTGCAGCGACACTGAGCGCTAGACGTCCTCCAACGCTGTCTGCGTCTCGGCAGGCAACGTATAGTAGCTGGCAATTAGGGCAATCATTAGCCACCAGAGAGTATTGACCTGGGGACGATACCAGACGGTATCCACAAAACCGTGACTGAGTAAGCCCAGCAAGGTCGCGATCGCGCCAATGAGCCAGAAACCGTCCTGATTTCTCACTGCTCGTAGCTGTTGAAGTCTACTCCAACCCAAATTAAGGGTGACCAGCAAAAGCCAGGCAAAGCAGGTAAGCCCAATAATGCCAGTTTCGACCGCAATTTCGAGTGGAATGGAATAAGCACTAAGGGCACTAAAGCGTGGTCGCTGGTAGCGTGGATAAATGCTATTGAACGCAACGTTACCAGGGCCAATACCCAAAATGGGGCGGTCTTTGATCATCTCAACCACTGCCCCCCAAACGTTGATGCGAAAGTTGTTGCTACTGTCGTTACGTCCCACAAAGATGCTACTCACTCGATCGCGGAGTGGCTCTACAACCAAAACAGCTAGCACAATCACGGCCGCAATGAGTCCCAAACCAGTAGGTAGCGCTAACGTGCGCCAGAAGCGCGGCAACGACACATTCCACCAATGGAACAGCAACGCTAAGAGCACGAACGCCATAACAGCGAACCCAATCCAGCCGCCTCGACTACCCGTGTAATACAGGCAGGTAGCGTTGACGACCAACATGGTAGCGGCGAGGAGTTTGGGTCCCCATCGTCGCCAGGCGAAAACGGCAACCAGACTGAGCGCGATCGCGGGCAGCAAATAAGCCGCCAACAGATTTGGGTTGCCTAAATAGCTATAAACGCGTGGTTCTTTCGCAGAAGGCGACGTTGGATCAACCCAGGTGGCAAGTGCAGCAACCCCAGAGATTTTCTGCTGAATGCCGTAACTACTCACTAGCAGCGCTGCATGCAGGTAGATGCCAATGACCCAAGAACGGACACGCGGCGATCGCAATACCCGTGCCATCAGTGCGAACAAAATCAGGTAGAGTGTGAGTTTGCTAAACCCTGTCAACGCGGCTCGCTTGACCGGCGATAAAGCGGTTGCTGCGGCTGAAACACCCCAATACAGCACCACCAGAAAATGAATTGGTGTCGCCAGTGGAGACGATCGACCGGGGTTAGCAAGCGTCTGCCAAAACCCCTGTGGCGATAGCAGTTCTGTTTGGAGCTCGTTTGCTGTATGCCGATCATTCCCTGTGTCACCATCCGACACCGTTAGCAGCACCCAAAAGCCAGCACAAGCGGTGAGTAAGACCGCAAGGGAACTTTTATCGTCTGAGACAAACGGGGCGATCGCAAAGACCAGGCTCACCAACACAGCTCCTAGCAAATCGCCCCACCGCAGCATAAAGCTACTCTGCCGCCAGCGCCGTAGCGGGCTCAGAAAGCGATGCAGGTAACTGGCGCTACGCCACTGCTGAAACGACAGCGTCGATAACGTCAGGTTTTGCCAGATAGAGTTCATACGTGTGCCAATCATTGAGACAGTCTCTGGCTATTTTAGGTGACAAGGTTGGGTTTTGTTCGTAAAGCGTCTCCAAAGGCGATCGTTCGAGCTTTGAGTTCAAGCAGAAGAACAGGAGAAATACACCCCTTTGCGATTAGCGACTGTCGCCTTGCATGCATTGTGCAATCAAATATTGTGCAGTCAAAGGAATACGCGTTGAGCCTTGCCTGCTGAGCCAGAGACGCAATGTACCTTCCTAAAGTTAGACGAAAAAACGAAGGACACTCTGTAACTTGAGCGATGAGTACTCAAGCATGTAGTGCCTTGAGGTTTGAACTTTTTGGCGATCGACCTCAATCTTGCTCATCTAGAGACAGCGCTACCGCAGGCAACTGCGAGCGTTTGCTGCTGCGCTTTCTCATAGTGATGCAGCCTTCTCATGCTGATGCAGCCTACTGTCCTAAAGGAAAGGTTCAATGGCGATGAATATCAAGGATCTACAGATCCACAGCCCCGCATTCACTTCCCTGCAACTGATTCCACAGCGCTATACCAGCGACGGCGAGAACCGATCACCTTTACTGGAGTGGACTGGGCTACCACCCGCAACTCAACAACTGGCGCTGATCTGCCATGACCCAGATGCACCCCTGCCACAAGGATTTACCCATTGGTTGCTATATAACATTCCGTCAACCGTCAACCAAATTGCGGAAGGGAGTGGCAGCAAGTTTACTGAAGGCTTGAACAGCAGCCAGCAGCCAGGGTATACCGGGCCAGCACCACCCCCTGGTCATGGCCCCCATCACTACTATTTCTGGCTGTATGCCCTAGATGCAGCACTTGACCTCAAGCCCGATCTGCAACGTGAACAGCTTCTAGATGCGATCGCTGACCATGTGATTGAACAGGCGCGGCTGGTTGGTCTTTATGAGCGTTAACCCGATCGGTTTTAGCAAAATGCCTTGAACAAGAACGTTACAGAGAAAAGAATGGTAGACAACAAATTGAGTACAGAAATGATCTATCGGGATCTCGGCAGTACTGGAGAAAAAGTATCGGCGATCGGGCTAGGGGGATGGCACCTCAGCATAAAGCATGTAGACGAGCCATTGGCAATCCGGCTTGTGCACACGGCAATCGATCGGGGCATCACCTTCATGGACAACTGTTGGGATTACAACGATGGGGTGAGCGAACTTCGCATGGGGAAAGCCCTCCGCGATGGTTATCGAGACAAAGTGTTCCTGATGACAAAAATCGATGGGCGATCGAAACAGGAGGCTGCTAAGCAGCTCGATGAATCGCTACGCCGTTTGCAAGTCGATTGCATTGACCTGGTGCAGTATCACGAAGTCTTGCGGTTTGAAGATCCCCATCGCATCTTTGATGAAGAAGGTGCTCATGCGGCTCTCTTAGACGCACACGCAGCAGGCAAGCTACGTTACATCGGCTTTACTGGGCATAAAGATCCCTCTGTGCATCTGCATATGCTGGAAGTCGCAGACCAACATGGCTTTAAATTTGCGACGGCTCAAATGCCCCTGAATGTGATGGATGCACATTACCGCAGCTTCGCCAAGCTCGTTGTACCAGAACTGGTCAAACGCAAGATTGGCATTTTGGGCATGAAAAGTCTGGCCAATGGCATTCTCCTACGCTCCAAAACGGTAACGCCGATCGAATGCCTTCACTATGCGCTAAATTTGCCGACCTCAGTTGTGATTACGGGTATAGACAGTCTAGAGATTCTTGAGCAAGCGTTTGAAGCCGTACGAACCTTCGAACCGATGACCGATGAACAGGTGCAAGCCTTATTAGCCAAAACGGCAGCAGCGGGCGCACGCGGTGAATTTGAACCATTTAAAACCTCATCTATTTTTGATGGCACTGCTCAACATCCGACCTGGCTTGGAGAGGAGCCTCAACGCCTTCAACAATTGATGTCAGCGTAAAGTTAATGTCAGCGTAAAGTGTGTTGACATTTAAGTAAGTGAGAACCCATCGAGAGCTGATTGCATCAAACCATCAAGGAAAAAGTGAGCAAGACGCTTGTTCTGTCTGCTTTTTCGGATGCCGTTGCAAGCAAGTGCTACCCTTGTGCTCAATCCTGCCAGAAGGTGGATGTCTTTGTGTATGCTTTTAATGCACGATCGCTTTAGTCATTTCAAACAAGCTTAAGTAAAGTGGTTCCCCTTACGGCTCATGCTTCGCTATCTTCGGCCTGCCAACAGAGCGAGTTATCCGTTACCGACGTTTTGGTTCGAGGGGCTGAAATTGCTGGTTTTTGTGCCGCGAATGCAGCTGCGATCGACCACAATGGCGCTTTTCCAGTCAAAGAATTTGCGCTGCTGGCTGACGCCGGTTTATTGGCAGCGCCTTTGAAACCAGAGTTTGGCGGACTTGGCTTGGGTATTGATGCCAATGTCACTGGTGCAATGCTGATGCTGCTAAAGCAGATGGGACGCGGTAACTTGGCGGTGGGTCGCCTTTACGAAGGGCATGTTAATGCGCTGCAGCTCATCCAAACCTTTGGCACGAGAGAACAGATTGAACGTTATGCCGAGGACGCTCGTGATCGCCACAAAATCTTTGGCGTGTGGAATGCCGAAGCGGAGGATGGCGTTAATATGTCTCCTCTTGAGAACGGTCGGTATCGCTTAGAAGGCTCTAAGACCTTTTGCTCGGGGTCTGGCTTTGTCGATCGCCCGTTTGTCAATGGCCCGTTGTTGGATGGCCCCTGGCAGATGTGTGTTGTGCCAATGGAGGCAGTCGCGACAGTGAGCGATCCGAGCTGGTGGCAACCGTCGGGAATGAAAGCAACTGCTAGCTTTAAAGTGAATTTCAGCGGGGTTGAGTTGGAAGCAAGTGCCTTAATTGGCAAACCGGGTGACTATTTTCGACAACCGTGGTTAACCACCGGAGTCATCCGCTTTGCAGCCGTCCAGCTAGGAGGGGCAGAAGCGTTGTTTGACGCCACGCGACAGTACCTGCGTGATTTAAACCGAACGACTGACCCCTATCAGCAAGAACGCTTGGGACGTATGGCGATCGCGATCGAAAGCGGGAATCTCTGGTTACGCAGCGCGGCCGCTTTTGTGAAAGCATATGCCCCCCTTTTTGCTGGTGATCCCAATCAACCGCCTGACCAGGCAGACCAGCTCGTTGCCTATGCCAACATGGTGCGAACGACGATCGAGCAAATTTGTATGGATGTCATGCAGCTCTGTGAGCGATCAGTGGGCACTCGTGGCTTGCTGCCCCCTTATCCGATGGAACGCATTATCCGGGATTTGACTCTCTATTTGCGCCAACCTGTATTTGATGCAGCCCTTGCCACTGTTGGGCAGTATGCTTTGGCTCAATCTCATCCTGCCCATTCACTGTGGTTTGATGCTGCCGATGGTTAGTCAGATGCCTCTATTGAATGCTGCAGCGTTGCCCTTGCGATCGGTGCAGACCATTACTGGTTCTGTCTTAGTGGTTGCGCCCCATCCTGATGATGAAACATTGGGCTGTGGTGGCGCGATCGCGCTGCTGCGAACTTTAGGGTATCCAGTGCAGATTTTAGTCATGAGTGATGGCACGATGTCCCATCCTCGTTCGCTCAAGTATCCGACGCCCCGTTTGCAGGCATTGCGGGAAGCAGAAACGTTAGAAGCCATGTCTATCTTGGGTGTCAGTGAAGCAGCCGTCACATTTTTGCGTTTGCAAGATGGTTCCATTCCCACTTCTACATCACCTGGTAGGCAAGAGGTGGTGGCACGTTGCCGCACTTGGTTAGAACCGCTGCAACCTGCCACCATCTTTTTGCCTTGGCGTGCTGATCCACATCCTGATCATCGAGCCACCTGGACGTTGATGCGTGCAGCGCTGGCTGATTTCAACGAGGCACCTCGCATGATTGAATATCCCATTTGGGATTGGGACCCAGAACAACAGGGGGCGCTTGCCAACTTCACGCAAGTGATGGGATGGCGACTGGATATTCGATCGATGCTGGAGACAAAGCAGGCGGCGATCGCGGCTTACCGTTCCCAGACCACAAACTTGATTGATGACGATCCAGATGGGTTTCAGTTAACACCAGAGATGTTGGCTAACTTTGCTCGTCCCTGGGAAGTGTATTTGGAGGAGATGCCATGAATTTATCACAACAATCCCTGACGCCCGACTACTTTGACGCACTCTACAGCGCCGATTCTGATCCCTGGCAGTTTGAAACCAGCAGCTATGAAGACAAGAAATATGCCGCCACACTGGCAGCTTTACCGAACGCACGCTATCGTTCAGCGTTGGAAATTGGGGGTTCGATCGGCGTCTTGACAGCAAAATTGGCTGAGCGATGCCACTCGCTGCTTTCAGTGGATGTGTCAGAAAGGGCTCAGCAGCAGGCGATCGCTCGTTGTCAGGCTCTGCCAAATGTCCGCTTTCAATTGATGCAGGTGCCACAAGCCTATCCAGAGGAATCGTTTGACCTCACAGTACTTTCAGAGGTCGGTTATTACTGGTGTTGGGATGATCTCCTCAAAGCACAGAAACTGATGCTAGACCATCTTGAGCCGGGAGGACATTTGCTGCTGGTGCATTGGACGCCCTATGCGGATTATTATGAAAATCCCTTAAGTGGGGATGACGTTCACGAAGCGTTTTTGGCGTTGCCATCATCGCAAATCAAGCATTTGGGGGGCGATCGAGCGGAGACATATCGACTTGATTTATTTGAACGTGTCGATGCAAGTGCCTAATACTCCCAATTTACAGCCTGCCAACTTGTTACCTTGAAGTGGAAGCGTAAGTGTTTCAACGTCTGGTTACCGCCCCTTTGGCGAGAGAGTATGACACAAGCGAGACACCTGCTGGTTCTTGAAGACAGGCTTTGGTAAAGGCTTTCGCTTGCCTTGTAAGGATGGCTGCCGTCTGCGTAAGGGTTCTAGAAGAAGACGTAAATCGTCAATCGCTTGCTCAATGTTGACCAGCGGCCACCGCTGTTGCCACCTTTTTTCTTGTGCCTGTTGGTGTTCAATCTGTTCAAACAGTGCGCCAAAGGAAGCTTGCTGGGTGAAGACATCACTGAGCCAATCACAATCAACCTCTAACCAGCTCGCAGGTAGTGCCATCTCTTGAAGCGTTGATGGATAGCCGTTGCAAAAGCGTTGCCAGAGCGATCGCAAGGCATGGCGTGCGTGCAAACGAGCGGCGATCGCACCGGCTGGCTCGACTAAAAACGGTTGTTGCTGCTCTCCCCTTACAGCCCAGGCGCTTAATTGATTTGCCAAACCACCCTGGGCCCGTCCAATGGGTCGAGCCGACGTGGTCACCCGTACGAGGGGACTATGGCGAAAACGGGCATTCACTCGTACCAACGCACGATACAGCGCTACATCCTCTGACGTTCTCACGGGTGGTAGCCCTCCTGCTTGTTGATACATCTCTGCAGTCACCGCCAAACTCGCACCATAGTGTTGAAAGTGTCGCGGTAACCCATCAAATGGATCGGGATCGAGATACGCTTCCAATTCAGCGACTAAACAACGATACCCCACTTCTCGTAAATGACAGGCTCTCACATACGAACCAAGCGCCGCACGATCGCCCCGATCGGTAATAATGCGTCCTCCAACCGCATCGACACCGCAAGCAATTTCATGCTGTGTCGCTGCGATCCAATCCGGCGCAACCTGTGTGTCCCCATCCGTTGAAGCAATAATACCTTTATGGCGTCCGAGTGAGTTGAGGCGGTGAAACGCTTCATCCATCAACAGTTTTCGCACCCAGCCAATATTCGCTTTTGAGGCAGAAAACGTACTTTCCACCACATGTAGCACCAAGCTTGGATGTTGAACTGCGAAACGGTGGGCGATCGCGGCTGAGTGATCGCTGCAATTGTTCGCCAGTAAAATCACCTCGTACCGAGCCGGATCGAGAGGGCTCCCCGCCAAATCACGTTGATCCCTTAAAGCAGTTAGCATTCGTCCCAAGTGCTCAGCTTCATTCCGGACGGGCACAATAACGCAGACTTCGCACTGCGGTAGAGGAAGCGCTTGAACTAAGGGATGCGATCGAACGGAGTGCAATGATCGCGCTGATAAACCAACCATTGCTTGAGCGCAAGCAGTCGTCAAAATGCCCACTGTTCCATTGCCAAAGACTGATTGATAGCAGTAAGCATCATCATTTGAGTGTTTGAATGCTTCCAACACAACCATTGTGAAAGGTTGTGTTGGAAGCAGTATCTATCCACTGATAGAACCCTTTAACGATTCACAGAACTAAAGTCGTTCGGTTTCGCTTGTCTTGCTATGAGGGCGCGAATTGTACCTCCTGGTGATTCAGCCGTTTTGGCTGTGAAGCGAAGCTATTGTTAGGACTGCACGTGCTGATAGAAGATTCGTTTAACGGTTTCGGCAGTGAGAATATAAAGCCCGACAATGGCAGCTAAGACCAAGAGAAATTCGATTGGCAAAGGTTGGAAGCCCAATAGACTGGCAAGCGGGCTATAGGGAAGCAAGAGTGTGACGATGACGATCGCGATCGTTGCCATCAGTAAATGTTTACCGGGCTTGCTTTTGAAGATGGATTGCCGCGTCCGAATGACCAGCACAATCATGGAAGCCGAAATGACTGATTCCATAAACCATCCCGTTCTAAATTGCGCTGGGTTGGCGTGTAGCAGTAGCAGGAGTGCGCCAAAGGTAAGGTAATCAAACACTGAACTGAGTAACCCAAACACCAACATAAAGTTGCGGATAAACGTGATGTTCATGCGGCGGGGTTGATTGACCAGTTCTCGATCGACGCGATCGGTCGCGATCGTCATTTCGGGAAAATCAGTCAACAAGTTTGTGATCAAAATTTGGCTGGGCAGCAGGGGCAAAAAGGGCAGCACCAGCGAAATGCCTGCCATGCTAAACATATTGCCGAAATTAGCACTCGTTGCCATAAACACGTATTTGAGCGTGTTGGCAAACGTGACCCGTCCTTCCTTCACACCTTCGACCAAGACATTGAGGTCTTTTTGCAGCAACACAATATCGGCTGCTTCCTTAGCCACCGCCACCGCACTCTCAACCGAAATGCCGACATCCGCTGCATGGAGCGCTGAGGCATCGTTAATGCCGTCGCCTAGATAACCCACTACATTCCCCGCTTTTTTCAGCGCGATGATGATCCGCTCTTTTTGATTGGGCTCTACTTCAGCAAAAACATTGGTTTCCCCGACTCGATGCATGAGCGCTTCATCACTAAGCTTTTGCAGGTCGACACCGGTCAAAACCTTGGGTGTTGGTAGCCCCACCTGCTGAATGATACTGATGGCAACCGCACGACTATCGCCCGTGATCATTTTTGTCGTTACGCCAAGCTGTTCCAAGTCTTTGAGCGTCCCCGCAATCCCGGCTTTAGGTGGATCGAAGAGAGCGAGATAGCCCAAAAACGTCATGTTTGTTTCATCATCTCGGCTGCAAGAATCGCGGTTGAAGCTGCGGTAAGCCACACCCAACACGCGAAAACCCTCGCGGCCTAAAGCATCGGCTCGTTGCTGAAGCTGATCTCGTTGATCTGCAATGTCGATCAGCTCGCCCGCGCCCATCTCGACCGTTGAGCAAACATCGAGAATAGCCTTTAGCGCGCCTTTCGTGACCATTAAATGTGTGTTGTCTTTGGTAAACAGAATGCTGAGTCGTTTGCGGTTGAAATCGTAGGGCACTTCATCCCGCTTTTGATAGCCAGAGATATCAAAGGTCTGGTGCGCACGAATGGCAGCATCGATCGGATTGACATAACCCGATTCAGAGGCAGCATTCAAATAGGCATGAAACAGAACGCGATCGCTCTCCTTCCCATCTACAGACATTGCACCATGAATTTTTACTTCCCCTTCTGTTAACGTGCCTGTTTTATCGGTACAAAACACGTTCATGCTGCCAAAGTTTTCGATCGCGGGCAGTCGTTTTACAATCACCTGTTTGGTCGCCATTTGTTTGGCTCCGCGAGCCAGGTTCACGCTAACGATCGCAGGTAGCAGTTGGGGTGTTAGTCCCACCGCCAGCGCCAGGGAGAAGAGAAAGGATTCCAGCACAGGACGGTGCAAGTAGACGTTGGCGACAAAAATCAGCACCACCAGCAGCAACGTGACTTCCATTAGAAAGTAGCCAAATTTGCTCAGCCCAGTTTCAAATTCGGTTTCGGGTGGTCTTAGTTTCAAGCGCTCTGACACTTTGCCAAATTCAGTCTGCTTGCCAGTTTGCACCACGATCGCTTGCGCGCTACCACTGATCACATTCGTGCCCGTATAGAGGGTATTGGTGCGCTGGCTGAGTCCGGTTTCAGCAGGCAGTACGCCACTGAACTTGTCAGCGGGATAGGTTTCTCCCGTCAGGGCGGCTTCATTCACCGACAGATCTTTCGACTCTAAAACCAGGCAGTCGCCAGGAATGCTATCACCAGCAGCCAGCAGTACAATGTCACCGGGCACTACGTCCTCATTGGGAATATCTTGCGCTTGCCCGTCTCTCAAAACGGTGGCTTTCACTTGCACTAACCCCAGTAGCTTCGCGACGGCATCACTGGCTCCCTGTTCTTGCCAAAAGCCGAGGAGTCCACTAATGAGGACGATCGTCAGAATAATCACCGTGTCGATGACATCGCCCAGGAAACTGGAGAGAAGCGCCGCTGCCACTAAGATCAAAATAATTGGACTCTTAAACTGATTCAGCAAGAGAATGAGTACGTTTGACTTGCGTTGCCGCTTCAGGCTATTGGCACCGTACTCAATGAGGCGGTGCTGCGCTTCCTGACGAGTCAAGCCCTGGCGACTACTCTTGAGCTGCTGTAACGCCTGTTCAGTGGGCAAATGCCAAAAAGGGGGGAGAACGTGAGACATAAATTTAGCTCTTCTTAAACGCTTTAATTTCGGACACCTGGTGAATTCACTGCAGAACAGGACTTACGCACAAAAGCTGTCGAAGTTCGCCCCTTAGCCCCCAAGATTGGGGGAACTGAGCTTATTAAAGCCCCCAGAATTGGGGGTTTGGGGGCAAATGCGTAAGTCCTACAGAATTCTTTGCCAGTGATTTGATCATGAGCATCAATGTTATGAACCATTGGTATGGCTGTTTCTAATGGGTATGAATGGGGTCAAATGGTTACAAGCCTTGACACGCTCGCAGGGCAAAAAATTTGAAGCTTTAGCGCTATTGCCGTGAGTTCGTTTCGAGTGCTTGCTACGGTAACAATAACGTGGCTCCTATGGCCTGTCGAATGGTGGCTGCCACTCTTAAGCTTGAGCGTTGGGGCAGGCTGCCGAAAGCAGAGTAGAGTGGACGGAGGGCAGAAACCCTACCAGGAGATCCCATGCTCATGAGCTTAGACCGCCGCACAGGCACACTTCACACGCAGAAAAATGAGTATTACCTCGAAGTCGAAGGCCTCAAGTACCGTATTTTTGAGTTTGACCACGGCAAAGTGAAAGCCGATGACAAATATGGTTCCGCCCAGCTGTTTCCTTATCAAAAAAGTATTGATGGCTTTGATGGTTCGGTCTATGCCGGGAGCCTCCAGATTGAAACGAAGCTGCTTTAAAGCGATTCTCAGATGGGTTAGCCACAGTGCGTAAAGCCTTGCGGCATAAAAGAAACGCGGAGCGAGTGCTTTGCACTTACATCTTGCTCGCGCACGTGAGCGAGACGCTCACACTCAGTTACTGTGGCTTATTCAAACGAAACTGCTTTAAGAACCTGTTTGAAACCAACAGAAAGCCTTGCCACTCTGCATCTTCAAAAAGGATTGATATTACTACCAATCTAGTTTCAAACTAGTATTTTTTGCGAGAACTATAGCGACGCACTGCCCTTAAGATCATTTTCTAACGTTTGCTAACATTTGTTCTAATAGCAAAATTGCTAAACCTTCCGATACGAGCGATTATCACTTTTTAAGCTGGCACCCAAGACCTCCAGGGTTTTCAAAGGCTCGGAGGTCTGCAACCAAAGCTGCCAATCTATAATACGAATGTCCTAAGCAGTCAGAGCAACTGAGTTGAACCCGCCGCACCAAGAACCAGGGACGTATCAGGCTCCTCCTGTAGAGTCTATGCAAGGTGTGGTCGAGCGGCTCACCTATCATTCCGAAGAGTCGGGTTATACGATCGCACGCTTCAAAGCGCCCCGCACCAGCGAACTGGTCACGATCGTTGGTAGTTTTGCCAACATTCAGGCAGGGCAAACGCTGCAACTGCACGGCATCTGGAAAGATCATCCTAAATTTGGTGCTCAGTTTCAGGTGACGCAATACCGGGAAACGAAGCCTGCCACGCTTACGGGTCTTGAAAAATACCTCGGCAGTGGGTTGATTAAGGGCGTTGGTCCCGTGACTGCTAAACGCATCGTCGCTCACTTTGGGCTAGAAACGCTGGAAATTATTGAACACCAGATCGATCGCCTGAGTGAAGTCCCCGGCATTGCCCAAAAGCGTGTCAAGCTGATCCAGACGGCCTGGGTAACGCAGAAGGCAATCAAAGACGTGATGCTGTTTCTCCAAAGTCACGGCGTTTCGACGACTTATGCCGTCAAGATCTACAAGCAGTATGGCGATGCCGCGATCGCCACCGTCACCCACAATCCCTACCAACTGGCAACGGATGTCTATGGCATTGGGTTTGTCACTGCCGATGCGATCGCCCGCAATCTGGGTATTGCGCCCGGTTCGGAGTTTCGTTACCGTAGCGGCCTACTCCACGTGCTGGGTGAAGCCTCGGAAGAAGGGCACTGCTTCTTGCCGCAAGATGAACTGGTCGGACGCGTGACTAAACGGCTCGCCATTGACAATCATCGACCCGATGCGGAACAAGTGCTGCGTTTGATTGAGCAGATGGTGTTGGATCACACGCTAGTCAAAACCGACACGCCCCTTGATGGCTTAGAGCAGTTTGGTTACTATGCACCTCCCTTTTTTGGAGCCGAGCAAAAGCTAGCCGATCAATTGCAACAGCTCCTGAAACAGCCGATCGAAGTGGATTTGACGCGGGTGCAGCGCTGGATCGATCGCTTTATGGCAAAAACGGGCATGCCGCTTTCCTTGCAGCAGCGCCAAGCGGTTGAGATGGCAGCCAGTCACCGAGTCCTCATTCTCACTGGTGGCCCAGGCTGTGGCAAGACCTTTACCACCCGCACAATCGTGGCACTCTGGAAAGCGATGGGCAAGTCGATCGCCCTGGCATCGCCAACGGGACGGGCAGCGCAACGACTCAGTGAAATGGCTGGACAGGAAGCAAAAACGATTCACCGACTGCTGGAGTTTGAACCCAAGACGATGAAGTTCAAGCGCGATGTGGACAATCCCATTCCAGCTCAGGCGATCGTTGTGGATGAAGCGTCAATGCTGGATCTCTTTCTGGCAAACTCGCTGTTGAAAGCCACTGCTCTTGATACGCAGCTGTTATTAGTGGGCGATACGGATCAATTACCCAGCGTGGGACCAGGAGCCGTCCTGCAAGATTTGATTGCTTCAGGGCAAATACCCGTCGTGCGGCTAACGCAAGTCTTTCGCCAAGCCCAAGCCAGCCAGATTGTCAGCAATGCCCATCGCATCAATCAGGGACAGTTTCCCCAGTTGGAAGCCGTGTCTGACCAACCGCAGTCTGATTGCCTGTGGCTAGGCGCACCGGAGCCAGTTGCTGGCGTGCAGGCCATTCAGGACTTAATCACGGCGTTAATTCCTAGCCTGGGCTTCAATGTGTCTCAAGCCGTGCAAGTGCTGTGCCCCATGACCAGAGGCGAGGTCGGTACGCGCAATCTCAACACCGTGCTGCAACAGTTGATCAATCCACCCAGCCCTGCAAAGGCGGAGCTTGTGCGTGGCGGCATGATTCTGCGAGTCGGCGATCGCGTGATCCAAAAGGTGAACGATTACGATCGAGAAGTCTTCAACGGCGATTTGGGTGTCATTACGGCGATCGAGGTTGAAGAGCAAGACGTGACCGTACAATTTACCGAACGACTGGTCAGCTACGACTATGCCGACCTCAACGAAATTGCCTTAGCGTGGGCCATCACCATCCATAAAAGCCAGGGCAGCGAGTATCCGGTGGTGATTCTACCCATCTACATGCAGCATTATCTGATGCTGTCGCGCAACCTGATCTACACCGGGTTAACACGGGCGAAGCAGTTGGCAATTGTCGTGGGTCCCCAAAAGGCGATCGCGTTGGCCATCCGGCAGGTCAAAGATCAGCAGCGCTACACATTGCTAGACCAACGACTACAAAAGCAGCCATGACTGTTTTGCACCTTGATATCCTTGATATAGAGTTGACACAGTGGCTTCCGCAACGACAAGTTAACGTACCGACCAGCAGCCAGCCAAGACGTGTCCCCCACTCTTCATCCTTGCCATCAATCAACCCTCTCCAACTGCCAGAGAATTTGGTTACCTTCCCGCCGCACGCGAGAAACAACCCAATTACGCCAGACCCAGTTGTCACCGCGACTGGTCACGGCACTGGCGTTAATATCCATGAGGTCTGCTAATTCAGAACTGGTAATCAAATAGCCTTTACTAGAAATTTCATCTGCAAAATGTAAAGTGTCTACCAGATCACGGAGTTGTTCAACTCTAATTTCACGCGGTAGGTTGTCGATCGCATCAGTCTGAGAAGCGGGATGGTTATCCATCGGGTGAGTTCACAAGTAAGTGTGGAACAGAAAGGCAGTCTAGACTCTAGAGGTTGACTGTGAATTTGATTCGCTGGGCCGTTCTGACTAAGGTTCTGTTCGACCGACAACGTCAGAACCGCGTGGCAAGATGCGTCCTTTCTGGGAGTAAGGCACTGATCACTGTGGGCTCAACTGTTGTAAAAAACAATTGATTAAAAAGCTAGCTGTTGTCTAAAGTCTAAGCCGGAAAGCGCAAAAAACTGGAAAGTGGTCGATTATAGCGTTGGAATTCTATGACATCTAGGAGATTTTTTAGCAAATAGTTAAAATAAGCTCCAGACCTTCGCGAAATTTGAACCGCTGTAAGAGCTTACAGCCTACGGTCTGGCTCTGATGCTTTTTCATGTGCGTGGACGAACTTTATGACGTTAGGCGAACGTCTCAAACTCAAACTTCTCTTCCCCACTCCTCACTTCCTAATCCCCACGCTTCGAGGTCGAAGATACTGGAGTTTTCTGTATGCCACTTCGTCCACCTCAAGCCATTGATGCGCCTGCTGTCAACAAACGTCCCGTCATTGGTCTCGCAGCCGACCTGCCGCTAGTGGTAGATGACCAGCCGGATACACACACGGCTGTCTTCCCTCCCCAGATTTGCTTTGAGCACTGTTTTAGTATGAGCGTTTGTCAGAGCTAGCAGCGGATTTTGTAGTTGCTGTAAAGAACAGTCAATTGCTTTCCTCTGCCACAAGCTTGTCACATTTCCTCATTAGACTCTGGAATATCTCTAAATCTCTCAATGAGATAAAGCTCTCAATGAAGTTCCCAGAGATGACAATAAAAGCTACCTTCCTGAGGTCATCCATGAAAGCCCCCCTTCCAGAGAATGAGGAGCAAAGAATCTCCAAACTGCTCAGCTACAACATCCTTGATACCCAATCAGAAACGGCTTACGATGACATTGTTCAATTAGCCTCCCACATTTGTCAAACGCCGATTTCCGTAGTGAGTTTGGTTGATACCGATCGGCAGTGGTTCAAAGCAACGGTTGGGCTAGCAGCTAGTGAAACCCCGCGTGACCTGGCCTTTTGTGCCCACGCGATCTTGCAACCCTCGATCTTGGTTGTGCCGGATGCTAGAGAAGATGCTCGCTTTGCCGACAACCCTCTGGTTACGGGGGCACCTCACATTCGCTTTTATGCAGGTGCCCCTCTAATCACCGCAGATGGTCTGGCACTGGGGACGCTCTGCGTCATTGACTCTCAACCCCGCGCCCTTTCTCCTGAGCAGACCAGTGCACTGTCTGCCCTTAGTCGTCAGGTTGTGAGCCAGCTTGAGTTGCGGTTGAGCCATCAAAAGCTCATGCAGGAAATAGCCGAACACAAGCGCAGTGAAGCAACTCTTCAACAGGTGCAGACGCATTTGGAAAAAGAGCGAGGCTTTCTCAAAGCGATTCTGGACCACTTGACTGAGGGCATTGTTGCCTGCGACGAAAAAGGTGATCTGATGCTGGTTAATCGCGCGACCTGCGATTTTTATGGCTTGCCTGAAGTCCCGATGCCGACCGAACAGTGGGCTGACCACTTTGACTTGTATCTGGATGATGGTAAGACGCCGATGCAACCGCAAGATACGCCCTTAGTGCGTGCGTTTCAGGGAGAGATCGTTCATGAAACCGAAATGGTCATTGTGCCAAAGCTGGGCAAAACCCGGACTCTACTGACCAGTGGACGGGCGTTTTTTGACACTGCTGGAAACAAACTGGGCGCGGTTGTTGCCATGCATGACATCAGCGATCGCAAGCGGGCTGAAATCGATCGCGAGCGTATGGAAGCAGCTCTGCGGCACACTCAAACGCAGATGATTCAAGCCGAGAAAATGTCTGGGCTGGGTCAGCTTGTTGCAGGCATTGCCCACGAAATCAACAATCCAATCAGTTTCATTCATGGCAACCTTAATCCAGCCGCGCAGTATGCGTACGATCTGCTTAAACTGATAGACCTTTACCACGCTCAAATACCCGTTCCCAACCCAGCCACTCAGGCCTTTATTGAGGAAATTGACCTGGAATTTCTCAGGCAGGATCTACCAAAGCTGCTGAACTCAATGCAGAGCGGCACGGAGCGCATTCGAGAAATTGTCCTGTCACTGCGAAACTTCTCGCGGCTAGATGAAGCCGAAATGAAAGCCGTCGATTTGCATAAAGGCATTGACAATACCCTGGTTATTTTAGGCAATCGCTTGAAGCCGAAGGCAGGGCAACCTGGCATTGAAATTGTTCGAGAGTACAACAACTTGCCTATGGTTGAATGCTATGCCGGACAGTTGAATCAGGTGTTTATGAATGTTTTGAATAATGCGATCGAGGCCTTAGACGAACGCTCGGCGATCGAATCTCTGGAAGCACACTACAACACGCTGCCAAGCGAAAGCACGCTACAGTACGTGCCCACTATCACCATTAGCACTGAAGTCTTGCCTCATAAGGCGATTGCCATCCGCATAATCGATAATGGTTCCGGCATTCCAGAGCACATCCGCTCCAGGATTTTTGATCCGTTCTTCACTACTAAGCCAGTTGGTAAAGGCAGCGGGCTAGGGCTGTCTATTAGCTACAAAATCGTGGTGGAAAAGCATGATGGACAACTACAGTGTTACTCAAAGGCAGGGCAAGGAACCGAATTTGTGATTGAAATCCCCATCTTGCAGCCAGAGCCTAAACCCCTTACGTCTCATCCCGTCGCAAAGAAGCATTTTGAATTATCAGGGCATGATAGAGCAAGAATAACGTGCGGGAATCTCGGGTCCTATGAGAATCTTGTTGGTGGATGATGATGAGCTTTTGACTCAAGCGCTGACCAGCTTTTTGACCTCGCAGCACTATGCGGTTGATGTGGCAACGGATGGCGAAGCAGGGTGGGATTACAGTCAGGCTGCTACTTATGACCTGATTGTGTTGGATATTAGTCTACCTAAACTAGATGGCGTTCGCCTCTGTCAAAAATTACGGCGGCATCAATGCCATAGCCCCATTTTGTTGCTCACGGCAAAAGGCGATAGCTCCGATAAAGTCATGGGTTTGGATGCTGGTGCCGACGACTATCTAGTCAAGCCCTGCACTACGGAAGAGCTCTCTGCCCGCATTCGAGCGTTGTTACGTCGTCAGAGCCCATCGGTTACATCACTCCTGGAATGGGGCCATCTATGCTTAAATCCGGGTGCCTGTGAAGTGACCTATCAAGGACAATCGCTGACACTATCGCCGAAAGAATATGGCCTGTTAGAACTCTTCCTCCGCAATCCCCAACGGGTTTTTAGCAGCAGCATTATTCTGGAGCATTTGTGGGGCTTTGAAAATGCACCGGGCGAAGAAACGATTAGAACTCACATTAAACGATTACGACAGAAACTAAAAGCCGTAGGAGCCGCGGATGTGATTGATACAGTTTACGGGATGGGTTATCGCCTCAGTGCTCCTGTCGAAGTAGCACCTTCACCAACAATTGCACCTTCAGTGGCTGACGAGGCGCGAGCAGCCGCGATCGCCCTCTGGGATCAGTTCAAGCCGCCCATGCTGGAACGCATGAAGAGCCTGGATCAGGCGATCGTGGCTTGGAGCACAGGCGATCTGTCGGATCAACTGCGGCAGACAGCCATCGGCGATGCTCACAAACTGGCCGGTTCTTTAGGTATGTTTGGCTTCCCAGAGGGTTCCCGGTTGGGGCAAGCAATCGAGCACTGGCTTGAGACAGCGACGGACGGTGCAGCGGTTGACCCACTACAAGCCCTCGTCGTGGCGTTGTATCGAGAATTGGAGCACCCGCCCCAACCTTCAAAGAACGATTTACTCACCGCTTTAAGCGAAGAGAATGTAGATTTTAGGACAACTCCCGATCCGTCGTCGACACCGCTTACTACAGAAACTCCACAAACGGAGCAAGAGCCAAAGCCGTCGCGATCGTCCGAAATTAAAGTGCTGGTGGTGGATGACGATGCACTCGTACTGGCAACCTTACAGCAATGCTTGCCCCGTTGGGGGATCTGTCCCATCACTCTCAGTAATCCCTTAAGCCTGTGGGATGCCCTGGAACGCGAAAACCCCGATCTGCTGATCCTGGATATAGATATGCCTCACATCAATGGCATTGAAGTATGCCGGGTGATTCGCAACGGCAATGCCTGGAACGGGTTGCCGATTTTGTTTCTGACTGCCCATCGAGATCCGGAGATCATCCTCCAACTTTACAGCGCTGGGGCAGATGACTATGTTGCCAAACCCTTTACCGAGCCGGAAGTCGTTACCCGCATCTTCAACCGTCTGGAACGGAATCGGTTGCTGCAGCATTGGCGGAGACCAACCTCTTAGAGCTTTCTAGTAAACAAAAGACCCTGAGGGGCAGGTTTGATCAAAGGTTAACGGCTAGATGACAAGACTCTGGCAAAAACTGCCCGTACCTAACGGTAAAAATTTTCTTGGCGATCGCCTTCAACGGGGTTGTCAAACAGCGCCGCTCTCACCAGTCATATAGCTGTCGCCACAGAGCTTAGGCTATGGGAATGCCTGCACTCCGTCCTAACTCGTAGGGTTACTGTGATACAACCCTGACCACGATCGCTTAGGACTGTAAACCCTTTCAGCCATCGGCAAGTTCTGCGGCCGCCTTAGTCTCTTGCAACGAACTATTGCTCTAGCCTCTACGCCTTAGATCAATCTGTCGTATGATGACAAAAGTGCGTTATTGTGTTCTCTCATGTCAGCAAGGGAACACTTGATTAGGTATCAGAGGCTTGAGCTTTTGCTGCGATGTTTACTTTGCGGTGAGCCGATTCAGTATGGGTACGAAACGAATTTTGGTGATTGATGATGAGGCAGATATCTGCGAAATCGCCAAAGTGAGCCTGCAAATCACTAAACAGTGGCAGGTGCTGACGGCATCGTCGGGTGAGGAAGGAGTGGCGATCGCAGCCGAAAAGCAACCCGATGCCATTCTCCTCGATGTCGTCATGCCCGAAGTGAATGGACTCATGACTCTGAAAGCGCTCAAAGACAATCCGGCAACCCGACTCATCCCCGTCGTTATGCTCACGGCTACTGGAAACATTGCCACCAAGCAGCAGTACGCTGAACTTGGAGCCAAAGCTGTGCTCACCAAACCCTTTGATCCAGGTGTATTAGGTGACCAAATTATCACTGCCCTGGAATGGTAAACTGCAATCTACTGGTCGCTTAGGATCGTGGATTAATTGATCTGAACCATTTCCCTTCTGTAGTAGGGACGTTCCGTGGAACGTCCCTACAGAAAGAATTCCACTTTATTAAATCTGCGTTCCTTAGGAACAACTTCAGACCCAATCTTCTGGCGCCGCTTCACCTCGCTTGATCGTAACGGTATCTTGAGTCTGTGCGATCGCGACTCTTTGATCCCTTCTTTACGACAAAGCCGATTGGCAAAGGGACCGGGTTGGGCTTGTCTATCAGCTACCAGGTTGTGGCCGAAAAGCATGGTGGCAACTTGCAGTGCGATTCCACGCCGGGGCAGGGCACGAAATTTGTCATTGAAATCCCGATTCGTCAGGAAGAGTCCTAGCACTCTGATGGCGGTTGCCACGCAAATGTCACATTTTTTCTCTAGACTCTTAGATATAGTGGTAAGCATACAGATGGTTGACAGCTCATGTTTTGAGGGTAGTGCTTGTAGCGTTTAACCTGTTCTTACAGTTTGCAGACGATCGAAGCGACAACCCTTACTGGAGCTAAGCTCAATTTCAGACTGAAAAACCAGTGCTAGAGCGATGACCACCAGCCATCCTGAACAATGAATGTTGACACAACTAGCCCCTCATCGAGCACTACCCCTAAACCAAGATTCTGTAGAGATGACGCTTCCTCTAGTGATCAACGAAAGCCAGGTGCGGCCATTCAAGTATTGGCAGGAGGGGATTCAACAGGGAATCCGTTACAATAACGACCTCTACGCTCACTTCCAGTCTTACTCCAAAACCGAACGACTGAAAGCGTATGATATTGCCTCTGAGCAAGCACAAAAGGGCGTCTCTGTCTGTATGACGGTCTCCAAAACCCACTACACGATCTGGCTCAGCTTACGATCGCTCAGTCACGCTACACATGGCAATCAACTGCTGAACAAAGCGAAAGCGCTCAGCTAAAGACGACTTACTGCCAGCCACTAACCCACTAATCCAATTAAACCGTCTTTATGAGGTCGAGATGAGGCTTTCTCCAACCACTTGTTATTACATCCGTAAACTACTCTGTCGCTTTCAAGGGGATGTCAAAGGCACGGCTGCTTCAAAAGCAGTGCCCACTGACGCGCTCTCAAATATCGATGAAGTGTTACAAAGCCTTTACCCGTCAGTGACCGAGATTTCTAGTGTGATCCAACGGCTTGAAAGCCTGGTCTATCTTCATAAGAGTATTCATGCTCAAACATCTTTATATGCCAACTACGTACATGAATTAACGAAGTTAGAGCAACAAATTTTTCGGCTTCTAGCTTTCAGAAGGTTAGAGTCTGATTGAGGGGCTCAAGTGAGTTTGGCTTCTTTCACCGACCGCAGATCTGCTCAGCTTCTACCAGGACTTAAATGATGATCATGGCTGAAGACCCTAATCAATGTAGCGTAGGGAGACCCTATTCAATGAGTTTACTAGGGAACACGGCACTCTCTATCTGCCATGAATTACGCACCCCATTGACGTCAATTCAGGGAGCGCTGGGTCTTCTGCATACTGGTCAATTAGGATGTTTATCAGACGAGGGGCAGCGAGTACTCGCGATCGCCATCAACAATGTCAACCGCCTGACGCGTCTGGCAAACGCCATGGAAGATCAACCACTGCTCCCCATGACGCTGCTGGCAGAAGGGAACATTGAGCAGTTACAGCTGGAGAATGCACTCTACGGAGCACTCGATCGCCAAGAATTTCAGCTTGCTTATCAATCCATCGTCTCTGTAGACAACAACAGTATTATTGGGTTCGAGGCACTAGCCCGGTGGTACCATCCCAGTAAAGGGGTCATTTCGCCTGACATCTTTATTGCATTGGCAGAAAAAAATCAATGCATCCATCCACTGGGGCTCTGGATTCTGGAACAAGCTTGCCGCCAACTTTACACCTGGCAGCAGCAGTTTTCTGCTCATCCCTCTCTCACAATGAGTGTGAACCTCTCTGCTCTACAGCTCCTGCAACCCAATTTAGTGCAAGAGGTGCAGCAGATTCTTGAAAAGACTCAGGTGAGGCCTAGCAGTTTGAAGCTAGAGATTACTGAAAGTATGCTCATCGAAAATCAGCAGGAGGCGATCTTTGCACTCTCACAACTCAGAGACATGGGCATTCAACTGTATGTTGATGATTTTGGCACTGGCTATTCCTCTCTGGGACGACTGCAAGATCTGCCGATCGATGTGCTAAAAATCGATCGCTCCTTCGTACAAAGTCAACAATGGGATATTAGCGAAACGATCGTGCTTTTAGCAGCCAAACTAGGCTTAGATGTGATTGCAGAAGGTGTAGAAACTGCCGAGGATCAGGCAGCCTTAGAGGCAGTAGGATGTACTAAAATGCAAGGCTACCATTTTTCTAAACCGCTTAATAGCCAGGCGGCAACGGCGCTGATTACAGCTTCTCACTATAGTTAAAGATTACAGTTAAATGTAGTACGTGTAATACATAAATTTTCGCCCAATCGCACGAAGAAGGGCTTAGGATCGGGGCAAAATAGCCATAGCGGTTAGTGAAAACCGGACTGAAGATGACTACTGAGCAGGTTAGCACAGCCACTGGCTACATTCTCATCGTCGATGATAACCCGGTTAACTTAGAGGTCTTAGCCAGACGGCTAGTGAAGCACGGGTATAGCGTCAATGTGGCTGCAGATGGCCCAACCGCCTTACAGCTGATTGCGGTCAACCTGCCTGACCTCATTTTGCTCGACATTATAATGCCGGAAATGGATGGGTATGAGGTCTGCCAACGGCTCAAAGCCGATGAAAAAACTCGCCACATTCCCGTGATCTTCCAGAGTGCTTTGGAAGACATGCCCGATAAAATCAAAGCCTTTTCAGTGGGCGGGTCAGACTTCATCACCAAGCCGTTTCAGCCACAAGAGCTTCTGGTGCGGGTTGAGCATCAGTTGCAAAGGGTGTGGCTGCAGAGGGAAACGCAACAACAGAAGCAGCAATTAGTCGAACAAAATCAACAGCTTCAGCGAGAGATTGGTGAACGCGATCGTGCCCTGTTTGAGCGTGAGCAGGCAGAACGATCGCTGGACCGAGAACGAACCGATCTCCACCATGCCAATACCCGCCTATCAGCGCTTATGAGCAACCTCCAGGCTGGGGTGCTGGTTGAAGATGAGTCGCGCCGGATCGTGCTGGCAAATCAGCCGTTTTGTGATCTGTTTGGCATTCCAGTACCGCCCCAGCAGTTGATTGGTACGGACTGTTCTGAGTCGGCCGAGCAAGTGAAAGCACTCTTTGCTGAACCTGAGGTGTTTCCAGCGCGCATCCAACAAATCCTACAGGAACAGCAGATCGTTGTTGCTGAAGAAATTTGGCTGGCAGACGATCGCGTCGTTGAACGAGACTACATCCCCATCATTCAAGACCAGGTCTATCAGGGGCATTTGTGGCAGTATCGCGACATTACTGCTAGCAAAGCAACCGAGATCGAACTGCGTCTCAAGACGAAAGCACTCGCTGATTTTAGCGCTAGCCTCAAAGAGCTGCACCGCCTCAACATGACTGACTTTGACAGTCTTGAGGCGCTCTTTGCTGACTACATTCAAACCGGTTGCACCGTCTTGGATTTTTCGGCGGGGGCGATCGGTCGCATTCAGGAGGAGACCTACACGTTCCTTGCCATCCAGTCAGACTTTGAGCAGCTAGTTCCTAATCTGACCATTAATTTACAAGAGGCCTATTGTGGCAAGGTGATCGAACGACGGTCAACGGTCTCCTTTCATCATGTGGGCGAGATAGAGGAGATGCGCTGTCATCCCCTCTATGAAGCGTTAAAGCTGGAATCCTATCTGGGCACTCCCATTTTTGTGGAAGGAGAGCTGTTTGGGACGCTCTGTTTCTTCTCGACGCAGCCGAGACCCCACGGTTTTGAGCAGCATGAGAGAGAAATCATTGAGCTGATGGCTCAAAGCATTGGCAAGTTTATCCGCGTTCAAGAAATCGAAGCAACGCAACGACAGGCAGAGCAAGAAGTGCGTCTGCTCCTGACTCTAACCCAACAGATTGCGGCGGCCTCTGACTTTAACCAGGCGCTTGAAATCGCTTTACGGACTCTCTGTGCCGCAACGGGTTGGATTTATGGCGAAGTCTGGCTCCCCAATGCAGATGGCTCTGTTTTGGAATGTAGTCCGATCTGGCATTGCAATCGGAATCATAAAACGCCCGCAGCGATCGCGCTCGTCGAACAATTTCGCCAGAAGATTGCGAGAACAACGTTGCAGTCGGGTCAGGGCAGTGCAGGACGTATCTGGCAAAGCCAGAAAGCAGAATGGATGCCGGATATTGAACGTTTTCTCAGAGATTCGCCCACGTCTACCCACTCTAATGATCGACGGTTGTCCTCCAATACGTTTGGGTTGAATGTCCATTTTGGTGTTCCCATCATGGTGGCGGGCGATCGCGGTGTAGCTAGTCACCTCAAGCAAGCGGAGCCGTTCCAGACTTCTGCTGACACATCTCAACCAAGCGTGGTGGCAATCCTGGTCTTCTTTATTGCGCAGTCCTCACCACAGGATGAGCGGCTGACCCAACTTGTTTCAGCCGTAGCAGCCCAACTAGGCATTATTTTGGCTCAGAAACAAGCCGAAGCCGAACTGCAAGCAGTCTTTAGAGCCATGACCGATGTCGTGGTTGCCAGGAATGCGAATGGACGCTGCCTCAAAATCGCCCCAACCAGCCCCAACCTGGTGAAGCCAGCCGGTGAAATGGTTGGTAAAACGCTGCACGAAACCTTCCCGCCTGCGATCGCGGATCTGATCCTTAATGGCATTCGCACCAGTCTGGCAACGAACCAGACGATAGAACTGGAGTACAACGTCTCCATTCAGCAGCGAGAGGTGTGCCTGTCAGCACGCATTTCCCCGCTATCAGAGAAAGCGGTCATTCTGGTCGCACGCGATATTACAGAGCGCAAGCGTGTTGAAGGGGCACTGCAACAAAGTGAGGCTCAAAATCGGGCGTTTTTGGATGCCATTCCCGATCTGTTGCTGCGCGTGAATCGAGACGGCTATCACCTGGACTATATTCCGCCCAAAAACTTCAAAGATGTGTTTGGTCATTGCAATCGCTTGCATAAAACCATTTTTGAAACACTGCCGACTGAGCTCGCTCAGCAGCAAATGCAGTTTATCCAGGCAGCTCTAGCAACCGGTAAAACTCAGGTTTACGAACATCAGTTTGAGGACGTCGGCAACACCGTTTACGAGGAAGTGCGCATCTCGGCCAGCGGAGAAGACGAAGCGTTAATGGTCATTCGGGATGTCACACAACGTAAGCAAACCGAAAATGCACTGCGAGAAAGCGAAGAACGCTTTCGTGCCATCTTTGAACAGGCAGCCGTTGGGATTGGTCTGGCAAATATGTCTGGTCAAATCATCCGAGTCAATAAAGGACTTTGTGATCTGTTGGGGTACACACAATCTGAATTAGTCGGTAAGACCTTTCAGGAGCTTACTCACCCAGATGACTGGCACCAAAGCTTAATCAGTATTCGTCGAGCCTTGGCAGGAGACGTTCAAACCTTCTCTCTAGAAAAGCGCTATGTCTGTAAGAGTGGTCAGTTGCAATGGGTGCATTTGACAGCGTCCTTAATGCGTGATATCAGCGGTGAACCCCAATATTTCATTGGCATTATTGAAGATATCCAGGAGCGCAAAGAAGCAGAGGAAGTTTTACAAAAGGCAAAAGAAGCGGCACTGAGAGAAGCGGCGCAAAGCGCAGATGCTAACCGCACCAAGAGTGAGTTTTTAGCCAACATGAGTCACGAATTGCGCACTCCACTCAACGCCATCTTAGGGTTTACACAACTGATGGTACGAGACAGTTCACTGACTCAGACGGCTCATGAATACCTGCAAATTATTAGCCGTAGCGGCGAACATTTGCTTAACCTGATTAATGATGTTTTGGAAATGTCCAAGATTGAGGCAGGACAGGTTTTATTGCACCCCAGTTCTTTTGATCTATACGATCTGCTGCAAAATCTGGAAGAAATGCTGCAATTGAAAGCCGAATCCAAAGGGCTAGAGCTGATCTTCGACTGCGACTCCTCGATTCCTCGCTACATCCAAACAGACGAAGGCAAACTATGCCAGGTGCTCATTAATCTATTGGGTAATGCGATTAAGTTTACGCAACAGGGAGAGGTGACACTGCGCGTCAGGAATCAAGAGACAACTCAAAACGCTCTTCCCCACTCCTCGTTCCCCACTCCTCACTCCCTACTCTTCGAGGTCGAAGATACCGGACCAGGTATTGCCTCACAGGAATGGGAACGTTTATTTGAGCCGTTTGTACAGTCAAGCAATGGGCAAAGCCATGAAGGCACGGGACTGGGCTTACCGATTAGCCGAAAGTTTGTGCAGTTAATGGGGGGAGACATTACCATTGACAGCGCCCTGAATCAGGGAACCAGGATTCAGTTCGGTATTCAGGTGCAGTTGGCTCAACCGCATGATGTTCGGGTTCGACAGCCCCTGCGCAGGGCGATCGCTCTGGCTCCTGGGCAGGCTCCGTGCCGGATTCTGGTCGTAGACGATCACCCGGAGAGCCGTCAACTGCTCGTTCGCCTGCTGCAATCGCTGGGCTTTGAGGTGCAAGAAGCAGTCAATGGAGAAGCGGCGATCGCGTGCTGGCAAACCTGGCAACCACACCTCATCTGGATGGACATGCGCATGCCTGTGTTGAATGGCTTTGAAGCCACTAAGCGCATTCGGTCTGTAGAGACGTCGCCGGACACACCTTTACAGAGCACAATCATTATTGCTCTCACTGCGAGCGCTTTTGAAGAAGAGCGGGCAAAAGTTTTGGCAGCGGGGTGTAATGATTTTGTTCGCAAGCCGTTTCGAGAAGAAGTGATTTTGGAAAAAATTGCAAACCATTTGGACGTGCGGTATGTCTACGAGGACGGTGACGAGAGTAGAGATGGATCGGCCACGAATATTAGTAGAAAGGCGACTCAAGCATACGACACCCCTGAGTCCTATCCTCAAGGGCAGTCGCAACCCTACATCTCCCTACAACGGGAAAGCCAGGTACAGCCCTCATCTCTAAGTATCATGCCTGATGAGTGGAAACAACAGGTGCATCAAGCGGCCATCTTGGGCTCGGATCGACAACTACTAGAATTGATCGAGCAAATTCCCGAAACCCACACCTCACTGGCAAATACGCTCACCAAATGGGTTCGCAACTTTCAGTTCGATCAACTCCTCACCCTTACTCAGCCTGAGCTCAGATGAATCTCGACTCAACAGACATCATTAAAGGAACCATTCTGGTTGTTGATGATTCACCAGACAATCTGCGTGCCATGTCAATGACCTTAACCAAACGTGGTTATAGGGTTCGCTGTGCCACTAATGGCGAGACAGCCTTGGTTAGCATCGACAATTGTCTACCTGATCTCATTTTGCTCGATATTCGCATGCCCATTATGAATGGGTATGAAGTTTGTCAGCACTTAAAAGCCAATGCTGCAACAAAACACATTCCCATTATTTTTTTAAGTGCAGCGGATGATGTCGAGGGTAAGGTAAAAGCCTTTGCGATCGGCGGCGTTGATTACATCACCAAACCGTTTCAGACTGAAGAAGTTTTAGCTCGAATTGCCAACCAACTAACGATTCAACAACTACAGCAGCAACTGACTGAGCGCAACCAACGCTTACAGCAAGAGATTAAAGAACATAAGCAAACGATGGGAGCGCTGCAAGATGCCGTAGAAGCGGCAGAAGCCGCGAATGAGGTGAAAAGCAAATTTCTGGCAACCATGAGCCATGAACTACGCACCCCCTTGAATGCCATCCTGGGTTTTGCTGAACTGATGATGAGCCAGTCCTCCCTCTCTGCGGAGCATCAGGATTATTTAGCCAGCATTAGTCAGAGTGGACAACACCTGCTTAAATTGCTCAATCATCTTCTGGCAGTGACTAGCGCTGAAGCCAGTAACATTTCACTGCATCAGCGGGATTTTGATTTGCATCACTTACTCAAGATGATGGCCTCAATTTTGGAGCAAAAGGCAACTGAGAAAGGATTGGAGCTGCTGATTGAATGTGCTCCAGCCGTACCTCAACACATTCATGCCGATGAAAACAAGCTCCGCCAGGTGTTAATGAACCTGCTAGAAAACGCCATTCAGTTTACACAACGGGGAACCGTATCGCTGCGAGTGAAGGTTGAGGGTGAGAGGACGCGGCAGCAGGACAGTGAGAGAAGCAATGAAACCCTCTCTCCCCAGAGCTCTATCGCCTCTTCTAATCTGTCTATTCCCCTGATTTTTGAGATCGAAGACACTGGAACAGGGATTGCTTTCCACGAAATCAACCATTTATTTCAGATGTTCTCACAGACCGAGACGGGGCAACGTTCTAAGCGAGGACTGGGGTTAGGGTTGTTTGGCAGCCGTCAGTTTATACAAGTGATGGGTGGAGATATCACGATCGCCAGTACGCCTGGACAAAAAACGATGGTGCGGTTTTATATTCTTGTGCACCCAGTTGAGTTCGATTTGATGCAACCCTCGGTTCAAGCGGGCGATCGTGCTACTGCTTTCCCCATTCAGGCTCTTGCTGAGCCGTCGCTCAACGATACCGAAGCATGGCTGCTGGAAGCAATGCGAATGGCGATGCCTGCCGATTGGCTAGCACACCTTCATCAAGCGGCGATCAAAGGGTTTGACCACCAAATTTCCCGGCTGATCCAGCGGCTTCCACCAGCCCATGAGCCTCTTGCCAGAGCACTCACCGATTGGAACCAAAATTTTCAATTCGATCGGATTGTGACAATTACCCAGCAACTTTTGGAACGAACCCCGTGATTTAACGCCATGACTACTTTGCTCGACAGTGCCATCAAACGTCACCCTCCCACGATCGCAGCGCATGCGTTTGTGCAGGAGGCGATCGTGGTACTGAACCAAGCAAACGACTCTTGCCTTCTGGTAGTTGACGCAGCGTCGTCTCGATTGATTGGCTTGTTTAACGAGCGAGATGTTGTGCAGCTCATGGCATCTAGTGCGGACGTGTCTACCCGACCTCTATCAGCCGTCGTAACCGCTCAGTGCCTGGCATTGAACGAAGCGGATCTCCAAGGGATTGATGCGATCGTGGCTCTGTTTGAGCAGCAGCAACTTTGTGCCTTACCGATTGTGAATGATCAAGGGCAACCGACGGGTCTTATTACCACCAGCAGTTTGTTACAGGCACTTAGTCTGAGAGCGCAGGACAGTCACAAAGAGATTGGCAATCGCCAGTCGCTTGAAATCAGTCACCAAGAGGCGGAAATAGCGCTGCGAAGGCAATTGAAACATACGCATTTGTT
This sequence comes from Stenomitos frigidus ULC18, assembly GCF_003003795.1. Taxonomy (GTDB): domain Bacteria; phylum Cyanobacteriota; class Cyanobacteriia; order Leptolyngbyales; family Leptolyngbyaceae; genus Stenomitos; species Stenomitos frigidus_A. Next base: position 67,409 of record NZ_PVWK01000097.1, read on the forward strand.
TCAAAAACTGACGGACGCAATTCACGCACAGTGCGGTTCTCAACGGATTTTTGAGACAACGGTGACTCAGCTTGGGCAGGTCTTTGGCATCAGTCAGTGCCATCTTTTAACCTACACAACCGCACCAACCTTCCGACTGGCTGTTGCCGCTGAGTATGCTGCCTTAGAGTCTCCGATGCCGATCGATGAGCTTCTGCTGACCGAAAATCCTTATGTGCTTCAGATCCTGGCACAGGATCATGCCATTGCTTCCCCCAATGTCTATGCCAATGCGTTGCTACAGCCCATGGAGCCACTGTGTCAGCGCCTCGGTTTAAAATCAACGCTGGCAGTGCGAACCTCATATCAAGGACAACCGAATGGCATCCTGACGTTACATCAGTGCGATCGCTTTCGACACTGGACACAGCGAGAAGTGCAATTAATCGAAGCGATCGCGGCTCAAGTTGGCATGGTCTTAGCCCAGATCGATCTGCTGGAGCAGGAGCAACAGCAACGGCAAGCGATCGAGCAACAAAACCTGATTTTGCAGCAAGAGATTCGTGAACGACAAGCCGCATTGCTTCATCTTCGGCAAGCAGAGGAGCGCTGGCAATTAGTTGTTCAGGCAAGCAATGACGGCATCTTCGATATCGATCTAACAACCGAGAATGTTTTTTACTCTGAGCAGTTTAAGCAAATACTGGGATACTCGAAGGATGAATTTTCGGATACCACCAGCCAATGGCGCGATCGCATACACCCTTATGATCGTGATCGCGTTATCGCTACAAAAGAGGCCTATCTCAGGCGAGAGATCCCGCAGTTGGCTCACGAGTATCGGCTTCGCTGCAAAGATGGTACTTACAAATGGATTTTCGATCGAGCGATCGGAGTCTGGGACGAATCTGGAACCCCAGTGAGGCTTTTAGGGGGCAGTACTGATATCAGCGATCGCAAACAGTTGGAATTAGCCTTAAAACAGTCTGAAGCCAAGCTCAGTCATGTGCTGAATAGCGCCAATGCCGCGATCGCTTCCATTCGAGTGTTTGGCACCCATACCTGGGAGGTGGAATATCGCTCGGTTGGGTATGAGAGAATCTTTGGCTTCCCTCTGGAACGATTTGTCGCCGACCCCAAGTTCTGGGCATCACAAGTGGTTTCAGATGATCTCAAGCAATATCAAGCACAACTCGTTGAAGACATTTTTGCTGGGCGCTCCGGTGTGGTGGAATATCGGTTTTATCACAGTGATGGCACGATTCATTGGATTTCTGAAATTTATACGCCCCAATGGGATGCCGCTGCAAATTGTTGGATTGTCACAACGGTTGATACCAACATTAGCGATCGTAAACGGATCGAAGAAACTCTGATACGGCAGCAAGAATTTCTCCGCTACGTGATTGATACGCCACCCAATCTTATTTTCGCCAAGGATTGGAACGGCAACTTTGTGTTAGCCAACCAGGCAGTAGCAGAAATTTATGGCACAACCGTTGAAGACCTGATCGGCAAAAATGATGCTGATTTCAACCCTGACCAGGCTGAAGTTGAGCATTTTCTGCAAGACGATCGTGAAGTCATCAGCACGCGCCAACCCAAGCTCATTGAAGAAACAGTGACGTCTGCAGCCGGTGTAAGTCAATGCTTCCAGACGATTAAAAAGCCGATTACGTCGATCGATGGTCTCTCTACGTTAGTGCTTGGAGTGGCTACCGATATCACCGATCGCAAGCAAATGGAGCAAGCTCTGCGATTAATTGTTGAGGGCACCTCAGCTCAAATAGGGCATGATTTTTTCCATTCCCTCGTGTATCACTTGGCTGAAGTGTTGCAAGTTTCCTATGCCTCTATCGCCGAGTTAACCAAACCAGGAAAAAGCAAAGCACAGACGCTTGCTTTTTGGCAAGGGCATGAGTTGGGTGAAAATTTTGCCTATGATCTGGCTGGAACTCCCTGCGAACAAGTTTTAGCCGGAGCGGTTGTTTACTACCAAGATTCAATTCAGACGCATTTTCCACAGGATCACTATCTGGTAGACCTGGGCGTAGAAAGCTATTTCGGCATCCCATTAAATGACTCACTGGGAAATGTCATCGGGCATATATCAGTAATGAATAGCAAGCCTTTACCTCAAAATCAAATTTTTGAGCAAATTCTGCGCATTTTTGCCGCAAGAGCCGGAGCCGAGTTAGAACGTCAACAAGCAGAAGATCTTTCATCAGCTTTGCTTGCCCAAACCCAACAGCAGTCGATCGAGCTTGAGAAAGCCAGAGATGCGGCTGAGTCAGCCAATCGCGCCAAAAGCAACTTTTTGGCAAACATGAGTCATGAGTTGCGGACTCCACTCAATGCCATCTTAGGGTTCACTCAGATCATGAGCCACGATCGGCTGCTCAGCCTCGAAAACCGGGAGTATGTCAATATCATCAATCGCAGCGGACAGCATTTACTGTCACTCATCAACGATGTGCTAGAGATGTCTAAGATTGAAGCCGGCAGGCTCAAACTCTACGCTACTTGCTTCGATCTCTATCACCTGCTGGATACTCTTTACGAGATGCTCCATCTCAAAGCCAGTGACAAGCACATACTGCTTCGGTTTGATCGCTCCCACAACCTCCCGCAATACATCACCACTGATGAAGGAAAACTGCGTCAGGTTTTACTCAATCTGTTAGATAACGCGATTAAGTTTACGCAGAAAGGTAGTGTGACACTGCGAGTAGGCGTCGAGCGGGAGCCTGCGAGTATCGGAGAGCGGGAGAGCGTCGGCGAGAACCCCTCATCCTCTCATCTCTTCTTTGCGGTCGAAGATACCGGACCTGGCCTTGCACCCAGCGAATTGCAACGCTTGTTCACTCCTTTTGTGCAAACCCTCACGGGGCAGCAGTCTTCTGAGGGCACAGGCTTAGGGTTAGCCATTAGCCAGAAGTTTGTTCAGTTGATGGGGGGAACGATTAGCGTTGAGAGTGTGGTGGGTCAAGGCAGCCATTTTTGCTTTGCTATTCAGGTTTGTCCGGCTCAAGGAGCGCCGCCATCGGCACCCTACTTAGCACAACGAGTGATTGGGTTAGCCCCCGATTGCCCCCCCTATCGCGTGCTGATTGTCGAAGACCTCTGGGAGAACCAACAGATTTTAGAAAAACTGCTGAAACCTGCGGGCTTTGATGTGCTGGTTGCGAATAATGGACAGGAAGGCGTCCTTCTCTGGGAACACTGGCACCCTCATGTGATTTTGATGGACATGCGCATGCCGGTGCTGAATGGGTATGAGGCAACTCAGCAGATCCGCGCGAAAGAGTCATTGGTGAAGCGATCGGCTGGAGATGCCGCTGCGATTTATGATGAGCCCTTGACAAAAATCATTGCTGTAACTAGCAGTGCCTTTGACGAGGAACGCTCTGCGATTTTGGCGATGGGATGTGATGACTTTATTAGTAAACCGTTTCGCGAAGAGGTGGTTTTTGCTAAGTTAGCGCAGCATTTGGGTGTGCAATATCTCTACGAAACCAAAGATACCGTTGGGATGGAGGCCCAAGGTGCCTATTCATCCTTGCCTGGTGCCTTTGACAGCGGTGCAGTCTTAGATGCTTCATCCTTTGATGACATGCCTGATGATTGGATTATGGCGTTGCATAAGGCAGCCATTTTGGGCAAAGATCGCCAAATGTTGAAGTTGATTGAGCAATTGCCAAGTACGCATGTAAGGCTGGTTCAGGCACTGCAGGCATTAGTTAACAACTTCCATTTTGAAGCGATCGTCGAACTGACCACGCCAATTCAGCGATAAACACTCCGCAAAATGCAGCTAAATCTATTTTTGCCACGTCACGTTCTACTAATCACTACGGCTACTCTCTTGCTGCTGGTGCTTTTCGAGCTTGCAGAAGCCCTCCCCCGTCCAGTGACTGTGCGGATTAATCGCTGGTTGGCAATACGACAAAATTGGGGGCAGGTGACCTATCAGCAGCAGGGAAACTCGCGCACCGTAAAGCAGGGCGATCGCTTGCAAGCCGTTGGCGACGGGGTTACTACTGGAAAGCGTTCAGGCACCACCTTGGAGGTCGATACAGGTATTGGTTTTATCCAGGTGACAGAAAACACAAAGCTCAAGGTGCGATCGCTAGGAATCGCCTCGGATAATGGACGGATGACGGCGCTTGAGGTGCCGTATGGACAGGTTCGTCTACAGCTGCGGCGGTTTAATCACAGAGGGTCTTACCTGAAGATCCAAACGCCTGCGGGGGTGAGTGCCGTTCGCGGCACGGTCTTTGGCATGAGTGTACAGCCCAACGGCAAAACCGGGTTGGCAACGTTGAGCGGCGGCGTGGCGACCACTGCTCAAGGCAAAACGGTTTTAGTGCCCGCTGGCTTTCAGAACCTGACGCTTCCAGGCGAAACCCCTTCTCCTGCTGTGCCGCTTCGGGATGACACGACGTTGAACTACAAGGTGGAACGACAAATTAAAGCGAGCCTTCGAAGCCTTCGCATTCAGGGACAGGTCGATGCGGTGAATAGTGTTTTCGTTGGCGATACACCCCAAGCGACTGACCGGCATGGACGCTTTAGTCTTTTGCTTCCGGCCGCTTCTGTGCAGACACTTCAAGTGACGGTGCTTACACCCTTGGGACGGCGACAGGTTCACGAACTGTCTATTCGATTATGAAGCAGTCTCTAGTCCAACATTGCTGGCGTTTTCTTCCAGGGGGGCTGACCGCTGCCGCGATCGCTCTTCTTTTGAAGCTGGGCACTTTTCAGTCGTTAGAGCAGATCGCTTACCGCCACTTATTTCAAGCACGCGGCTCCATGCCTTGGGATGATCGGGTCGTATTAGTGGCGATCGATGATGCCAGTTTGAAACAATTGGGTCGCTTTCCCTGGTCGCGGCGCTACTATACCCAACTGCTCAACACGCTTTCGTCTGCAGAATCGAGTGTCGTTGTTATTGATTTACTCTGGTCAGAACCTAGTGCTGAAGATGCCTCCTTGGCACAAGCAATGATGCAACAGGGGCATGTTGTCTTAGCGCAGGCCTGGGATAAAACGGGAGCACCGCTATTGCCTGTTCCCGAACTGGCGACAGCAGCCATTGCCACCGGACATGTTTTGAAACGAGAAGAGGCCGATGGCTTAGTCCGGCAGGTGGATGTGCAGGTAAATGGGCAACTAGCGCTTGGAGTGGCCGCCGTGCAGGCATACAGCCTGGTACAAAACCCTGTATCGCTACCCAAGTTAGACCAACCCTTTTGGGTCAATTGGGTCAGCCCTGCCTCGCAGTTAAAGTCCTATTCCTTTGTGGATGTTGTTCAGGGCAACATTCCTGTCCAAGCCTTTCGTAACAAAATTGTTTTGGTAGGAGTCACAGCTGCTGGGCTTGATCCGCTGGTGACACCCTTCGATCGGAGCCCACCGACTGGCAGCGTGTATCTCCATGCCACCGTGGTGCAAAACCTGCTGCGCCAAAACGCACTGCAGCCATTGCAAGGAAACGGCTTATGGCTACTGCTTTTGTTGAGTGCACCCAGTTTGAGTTGGCTGCTGTCAACCTGGAACACGCGTCAACAATTGGCAGTCATTACCGGACTGTGCTTTGGTTGGGGCTTGCTAAGTTTGCTGCTGTTTCGTGCTAACTATTTGCTGCCGATCGTGCCTCCCATGGCGCTCTTTGTCACAACAGCGGTATCGTTTGCCCTCAGCGATCGCCTGCGAGAAGACTATTTGCTGCGCCAACAGCTGGCTCATCTCTGGAAGCACTACCGCAAAGACCTGATGATCAATGCTTCAGAAACCGATCATCCGTTGATTCCGGTACAAAAACAGAAGCTACCCCAGCCCAAAGATGCCGTGTCGCGGGTAGCCCAACTAGCAGCTCTGGCAGAGCAGTTGGGGCGTGCTCAAGCCACGCAAGCCACGATCGCCCAGACGTTATCGATCGGCCTGCTGGCAGCTGATCTGGATAGCATTGTTTGGTTTTGCAACCCGGTTGCTGCCAGAGTTCTTCAGATCACGGTGGGTAGCGACCTGAACGAGCAACTGATCCCTCATTGGCTCAGCCCACAGCAATGGCAGATCAGCCTGAAAGACCTGAAAGCAGGAGAAGCCGTCAAACACAGCCATTTGCAACAGGGCGATCGCTGGTTTCATCTCATTTTGCAACCCCTGGCCTACCGCACCTTGACTACAGACACACATCAAACCAGCAAATTAGATGGCTTTTTACTGCTGTTAGAAGATATTACTGAGCACAAACAAACAGAAACTGAACTGCAACGGGCAAAAGAAACAGCGATTAGCGAAGCCACACGAAGTGAAGAGGCTAACCGTGCTAAAAGCGCTTTTCTGACAAACATGAGTCATGAACTGCGAACGCCACTCAATGTCATTCTTGGCTTTACCCAGGTCATGAACCATGACGCATCAATGAGCCTGGAACATCAGAAACATCTGGAGATCATTAACCGTAGTGGACAGCATTTATTGGGCTTAATCAATGATGTGTTGGAAATGTCTAAAATCGAAGCAGGCCGAGTGCGGTTAAACGAAACGACATTTGATCTGCCTCATCTTCTGGATGATTTAGAAGCCATGCTGCGCAGCAGAGCCAGTGCTAAGCGCCTGCTCCTAACCTTTGAGCGCACATCTGCGTTACCTCGATACATCACTACCGATGAAGGCAAATTGCGCCAAGTATTGCTGAATCTGATTGGCAATGCCATCAAGTTTACAGAAGCAGGAAGGGTAACGCTGCGCGTCAGGAGCCAGGAACCAGGAGCCAGAAGTCAGGAGTTAAAGTCGTTGGCTCCACAAACGACGCGGGAGTCGATGACGTTAGAAGGAGCCGGAAGGGCGGCCACTCAAAGCTCTCCCGCACTCCCTACGGCCTACTCCCTCGTTTTCGAAATCGAAGACACTGGGCCGGGCATCACACAAGAAGAACTGAAGCATCTCTTTCAACCCTTTGCTCAAGCGAAAGCGGGTCAGCAAGCCAACGAGGGCAGCGGCCTGGGGCTCACCATTAGTCGAACGTTCATTAACCTGATGGGCGGGGACGTTATGGTGTGCAGCACGATCGCCCAGGGAAGTATTTTCACGTTTCATATCCGGGTGGCTCATGGCGATGCCATCACCATTGCCACGCCCTTGAACCGCGATCGCGTCATTACCCTTGCCCCTGACCAATGCACCTATCGCATTCTGATTGTTGAAGACCAGTGGGAAAACAGCCAGTTTTTGGTCAAATTATTGGTGCCGCTTGGCTTTGAGGTGCGTGAAGCCAGAAATGGCAGCGAAGGCATCACCGTTTGGGAGCAGTGGCAGCCAGACCTGATTTTGATGGATATCCGAATGCCAGTGATAGATGGCACTGAAGCAACGCAGAAGATTCGAGCGATCGAGCACGACAGAGAAACACAACGATCGGGCGATCGGGGAGATCCAGAGACACAGGGACATAGGGGTGATCCTGTCTCCTCCACCTCCCCGCTTCTTGTCTCACCACTCTCACTTCCCACCAAAATCATTGCCCTCACTGCTAGCGTCTTTGAAGAGACTGAAGCGGCTGCGGTTGCGATCGGGTGTGATGATTTTTTACGCAAACCCATTCAGGAAAATATGCTACTAGCTAAACTGGCAGAGCATTTGGGGGTACGCTATCTCTACGAAGCGTCCAAGCATCAGGAGGATACCGGGAGCGACGATACCACAGCCACAGTCACAACGCCCAATCTGCATCTTCATCTTGTGCAAATGCCGCCTGCATGGGCTGAGCAACTTCACCAGTCTGCGATCAGAGGATCGGATCGTCTGATCCTGCAATTGATTGAGCAGATTCCTGAACGCCATGCGCCTCTAGCTCACGTTTTAACAGACTGGGCCGATAACTTTCAATTTGATGAAATTATCAACTTAACGCAGTCGCTTTTGCCATGAGGCTTCGTTTCAGATTGGTCGTTCAATTCATGTGATATGCGCTTTCTTCATCCTCAGTCTCAACGCTCTAAAGGCTTTCGTGGCGTGCCACTACATCTGGTTCTGGTAGTGCCATTTGTACTACAAATCTTTGCCGCCGTGGGATTGACTGGTTGGTTTTCGCTCCGCAATGGGCAGAAAGCCGTTAACGATCTGGCAATGCAATTACGCAACCAAACGAGTGCGCAAGTCACCCATCACCTTGAGGAACAATTGACTATTCCCAACCAAATTAATCAGCTTAATTTGGATGCCATCAACATCGGCACGCTGAGCTTACAGGACTTCGATCGCATGGGGCAGACCTTTTACCGACAAATGCAAACATTTAACGTCGGCTACATCAATTTTGCCAATCCTCAAGGGGAGTTTATTGGCGTGGAACGCTTAACTGACGGCACGCTTCTGATCAATGAAACCCGTAAACCGGCTCTTTCTCAGATGTCCATTTACAAAGCCGATGCACAAGGAAAGCGCCTTAAGTTAGAACGGACTGTTTCTGACCAGCCCTCAGTTACTTTAGAAGGCTGGTATGCCGATGCTGTAAACGCTCGAAAACCGCTTTGGAGTGCTATTTATCAATGGGATGACAAGCCAGATGTAATGTCGATTTCATCCAGTTATCCGATCTACAATCGGCAAAAGCAATTGCTGGGGGTTGTCGGCGTTGATCTGATCCTTTCAGAATTCAATGAATTCTTACAAAACCAGCAGGCTAGCCCAACAGGGGAAGTTTTTATTGTTGAGCGTAACGGCTTGCTCGTAGCCAGTTCTGCGTCAGAGGCACCGTTTCTGCTTCATAAGGGCAAAGCCCAACGAATGCCTGCTTCGGAAAGCCGTAACCCATTGATCAAAGCATCGGCTGATTACCTGATCAGCCACTTTGGCGATCTGACTAAAATTCAAGCCATTCATGCACTGAGCTTTCGCATGGCTGGGCAACAGCAATTCGTGCAGGTAACCCCCTGGCATGATCCTAATGGCTTGGATTGGCTAGTGGTGGTGGTGGTTCCAGAAGCCGATTTTATGGAGCAAATTAATGCCAATACTCGCACCACTGTTCTGTTATGTCTGCTTTCTCTCATATTCGCCATCCTCTTAGGGCTTATGACTTCGCACTGGATTAGCCGCTGGCTTCAGCATTTAGTTAAGGTCAGCCAGCAGCTTGCTCGTGGCGACCTCGATCAAACGGCTGTGGCGCAGGGCATTAGGGAACTAGAAGACCTGTCCCAGTCCTTCAACCAAATGGCTGCTCAACTAAAAGCCTCTTTTACCGAACTGGACGATCGAGTGGCACAGCTAACAGCCGAGCTTTTTGAGGCTAAGAACGCAGCCGAAGCCGCAAACCGTGCCAAAAGTGAATTTCTGGAGGCCATGAGTCACGAATTGCGAACACCCCTCAACGCTATCTTGGGCGTGGCTCAAGTCTTGCAACACGACACCTCACTCACACCAGAGCACCAAGAGCGTTTAAGCATTACGCAACGCAATGGTAATTATCTGTTGTCCTTAATCAACGACCTGCTTGAGATTGCCAAAATCGGGATGCATCAGGAACCTTCAGCTATCAATCGCTTCGATCGCGACTTACGGTTGAAATTAGTCGCCAGCACTCAAACCATTGAAGAGAGTATCGACCAGGCACTCATGGTCTATCTAGCTCAGATGCCGCTGGAGTGGGTTGATCAGCTATACCAGGCTGCTATTAAAGGCTCTGACCAGGATGTTTTTGAGTTGGCAACCCAAATTCCGGCAGACGGTGCTCCTCTAACAACGAGTTTAACCGCCTGGGTGAAGGATTTTCGGTTTGATAAAGTGATTGACCTGGTGCACCATACCAAGGAAAGGCATTCCCTAAATTAAGCAAACGTCCGCACGTTCAAACTTGCTATAGATACCAGTTAATAAATTTTTAGATTTTTGGAGGCACTTGAGATGAAAAAGTATTCAGCGGATGACCTTAGAGGCGATATTTTACTGGTGGATGACACGCCAGATAATCTACGGGTCTTATCCGCCATGCTAACCAATCAGGGCTTTGAAGTGCGCAAAGCGTTGAGCGGACAACGAGCGATCGCCTCTGTCCGGGCAGACCCACCCAATTTAATTTTGCTTGATATTAAAATGCCTGAAATGGATGGTTATACAGTCTGTCAATATTTAAAAGATGATCCAACAACGTGTGAAGTTCCGGTCATTTTTATTAGTGCCTTGGATGATGCTCTGGACAAGGTGAGAGCGTTTGCGGTGGGTGGTGTTGATTATGTGACCAAACCGTTTCAAGAAATGGAAGTGTTAGCTCGAATCGAGCACCAATTACGGATTCAAAAATTACAGCAACAGCTGATGGAGCAGAATCAGGAATTGGCTCGCTCCAATCGAGAATTGGAACAATTTGCCTACGTCGTATCCCACGATTTGCAACAGCCTCTGCAGAGCATTACAGGCTTTGTGCGACTCATTCAACTAAAGTATCAACATTATTTAGATGACGTCGCCTTGGACTATCTCAGTCGGATTCATGATACGGGAAGCCGAATGCAGCATCTGATTCAAGATTTGCTCATGTACTCAAAGGTGAGCAATCAGGTTCAAGAGTTGCAACCAATTGACTGCAATTTTGTGCTTAAGCAGGTGCTAGAAAATTTGCAGATGGCGATCGCAGAAAAGCAGGTGGCGCTGGTTTGTGACGTGCTCCCGACGGTGATGGGGTCAGAAACTCAACTGGTGCAACTGTTACAAAACCTCATCAGCAATGCAATCAAGTTCACGCGCCCAGATACCACGCCACAAGTTGAAATCTCAGTCGCCAAACAAGAAAATCAATGGCTCTTTGGAGTTCATGACAATGGTATTGGCATTGACTCTCACAATATTGAACGCGTGTTTGAAATCTTCCAGCGCACTCAGTCGGCAAAAAAGTATCCTGGCACTGGCATTGGGTTAGCGACGTGTAAAAAGATTGTTGAGAATCATGGTGGTCGCATTTGGGTCACCTCTCAGCTAGAGATGGGAACTACCTTTTATTTCACACTAGCCCTGGCATAAAAAACGTAGGCATAGATCCAGATGGATGGACAATCGCGATCGACGTTTATCGCTGCTAGAAGTATTCTTGCCGCTTGGTGATGAGGATGTTAGACTGCAGGCTCGATTTGAGAGTAACCAACAGACTTCTACGTTCGCTGTGGGGTTGTTGATTAAGAATTAAGGGGGCTGAGCAACTTATTCAGGGCTGAAAGGAATAATTAAAGTTATCTCTAAGCCAAAGGCTATCGTCTACTGTTACCGAAGCATGGGCAAGTAGCTATCGACCTTGCCACCACTCACCAACCCGATCTGATTTTGATGGATATCCAAATGCCAGTCATCAATGGCCTAGAAGCAATGAGACAAATTCGCCGCTTGCCTGGCCTGGGTGAAGTGCCGATGATCGCGCTCACCGCTCTCGCGATGACAGGCGATCGCGATCGCTGCCTGGATGCAGGCGCAAATGATTATCTGACGAAGCCAGTGAAGCTCAAGCAACTGGCTAGCAGTATTCAACAGCTTTTAAGTAAAGCCGTTTAAGAGCTTGCAGCTTTCCTCTGTAGGGTGTAAAGCTGTGTGCCCTACGTGAGACGATCGCTAAAAATAATCCAGCGGATTGTGGGCCACTAGATTCACTCGGATTTCAAAATGCAGATGTGGGCCTGTGACATAGCCTGTGCTCCCAGACAGCCCAATGATGTCTCCCTGAGCGACTCGATCGCCCACACTCACCAGCAATTCATCTAGATGAGCATAGAGGGTTTCGTATGCAGCCTCATGTTGAATGATGATGGTTTTGCCATAGCCACCATCCCAGTCAGCAAAGATAACCACTCCTTGCTTGGCGGTCTTCACAGGCGTGCCATTGGGTGTACCTAAATCAATGCCCTGATGGAAACGCGTGTCTCCAAACAAGGGATGAACGCGATTGCCAAAGCCGCTGGTCAGGGGGAACCCTTCGACCGGTTGGACGAACCCCAGGGCCGCACGATCGTGGACTGTCACCTTGGCTTGTTTCTGCGCGCTAGCGGCTCCAGAGGTTGTCGCGATCGATGCGTGTGACTGCAACTGGGACAAGTGAGAGCTGTTAGCTGTCGTTGCAGCCTCACTTTTACCGACGATCGAGGTGGCTAAATTCAACGTGTGACCCAGCGTTGAATCGGAGGCGGTATGCGCACTCAGGCACAGCGATAGACCCACGCAGACAAAGGTAAGGCACTGGACAAAGGGGTTGATGCGGGACTGATCACGTTCTAGTGCTAAGGAGTCTGGTAAGTTGGACTGGCTTAAATCGGCCAGATTCAGACTACAGAGTTGCCTGAGTTTCTCCATGCCAGAAACGTTGGCAGCGATCGCCTCTGTGCCCCAAACAGAGATTGGATTGGAGTCACTGGCGATCCAATCATTGGCGGGTGATTCTACACCCCATGTGGGGATTGGATTGGAATCACTGAACGACGGAAGGCTGGGGACACTGTACCGACGAGGAACTCCAACACTGAGAAAGCGGTAGCTCATTGAGATGCTGATGGTAGATGCGGACCGGTTTTCAGGAGCAGATAGGGCTGTAGAAGCAAGCGCACAGACGCTTGAGCGATGAAATTAAGTAACCGCGTGGTGCTTGCTGCTGGCCTCTCAGTGAAAGGCAACAGTGCTGCGACGAAGGCTGATGATTGCGATCGCACATACACGCGTTAATCGGTGTGATGATTCACCCGGCTGATTTGCTTCTGCCTTAAAAGAATATTCACAAAGTATCATAACAGACAAGTAAAGTCCGCTTTTGCTTTTAGCAAAACTTCAAAGTGGTCGCTCAAGTGCCTTGGTGGTGGGTTTAGTCCGGGACTAAACTTGCCCGTAGCTGTAGAGAACAGTGCTTACTTGGCACCAGTGATACTGAAGGCCTGCATAGATTCAGCCGTCTGTCCCAAGTAACGCGGCTCACAAAAGCGTGTTTGAGTAAGGACGGCCATGCGCCCCGAGCAAGCATCTAACTTGTAGTAGAGTGGGCAATGCCCACAGACTTTGCAGCGAGGCTTTTTGAAAAATTGTGGGCACTGCCCACTCTACTGAAAATCGCTGTGACTCGTATCAGTGAGAAAAATTTTGCCCCATTGTCATCAAGGACTGCATAAACTTCAACCCCCATTCCTATCTAGTTGATGTAAGGGTTCACAACCCAACACCATCAACAAGGAGAAAGAATGATGAACCGCAAACTCGTTAGCTCTCTGATCGCCGCTACCACCCTGTTTACCTCTGTTCTGCCTGCGTTTGCTGGCGAACAACAGTCCTGGATTAATGGCGACACGCTGGCTAAAGACCCCAGAGCGTTGTGCAGTGATGTGGGTCTGGGCAGCAACACCCAAAACAACAACGGCTCGTCCAGTTCCTCTACCCGCAATGCTGCTGCCAACAGCAACTCGGCATCGGGCGCTAGCTCCAACTCTCAGTCCAGCAACAGCACCCATAGCGCTGGTGGTGGCGGCGGCTTCAGTTTCCTGGGGATTGGTGCCAGCGGCAGCGGTAGCTCAAAAGGCAGCAACAGCAGCTCTGCAAGCAATTCCAACCGCTACGCTCAAGCCAGTGCGTCTAGCCAATCCAGCGCTTCTAGCCGTGCCAATGCCTTTAACCGGGATTCGTCCACCGTTGTTACTGGTAAGAACTGCGATGCGTTTGTGGGCGCTGCTGCCGCTAGAGATATCGCTCACGATGACAATGTTACGGCGCGGTATGGGATTGATGCTCAAGTGAAAATCAACGACAGCAACAATCAAACGGCTGTACAATTGCTCAACTCACAACGCCGCTCTGGTGCTGTGAGCAACCTGACCCAATGGTATAGCCCTCAGCGCTAGGTCACGGTTCCGTTTTCGGCGATTAATCAAAGCTGGACTGACGTAGTTGAAGCTGGAGATCCTGTTCCCCCCGTTCCCCCCTTGTGTAGGGGGGAACCCTAAAGCCCCCTACACAAGGGGGCTTCCCGAGTCGGTTCACCCCTTGCTTCTTCTTAAGACCATCCCAGTTTAGAATACCTAAGTTAACCCACGTCTGCGAATGAAACTATGACCAGTCAGCTTCCCATCCCGGTTTTAGTCAATGGTGCGGCGGGCAAAATGGGTCGCGAAGTGGTGAAAGCGATCGCCCAAACAAACGACATTATATTGATCGGTGCCGTCGATCGCAGCCCTGAGTTTCAAGGACAAGATATTGGTGAATTGGCTGGTTGTGGACCGCTTGAGGTGCCTGTGACTGACCAGTTTGAGCCCATGCTGGCCATGCTGGCTCAAGAAAAGCAGCTTGGCGTGATGGTGGACTTTACCCATCCCAATTCGGTGTACAACAACATTCGCTCGGCGATCGCCTATGGCATCCGCCCCGTTGTGGGTACGACAGGCTTGAGCCCTGAGCAACTACACGATTTAGCAGAGTTCGCGGACAAAGCCAGCACTGGTTGTTTGATCATCCCAAACTTTTCGATTGGCATGGTGCTATTGCAGCAAGCCGCAATCCAGGCTTCTCAGCACTTTGATCATGTCGAAATCATTGAGCTTCATCACAACCAGAAGGCCGATGCACCAAGTGGTACCGCTCTGCAAACCGCTCAAATGCTAGCAGAATTTGGCAAAACGTTTAACCCGCCCAGCGTGCAGGAAACCGAGAAGCTGCCGGGCGCACGCGGCAGCCTAGGGGATGCCGATATTCGGATTCACAGTATCCGACTTCCTGGCCTCATCGCCCATCAGGAAGTGATTTTTGGCGCTGCTGGGCAAGTTTACACGCTACGACACGACACGAGCGATCGCGCCTGCTACATGCCAGGAGTGCTGCTAGCCATTCGCAAAATTATTCCCCTCAAAACATTAGTCTATGGTTTAGAGAAGCTGCTTTAAGGTGATTTCCGAGAAAGAATTGATCGTTGGGTAGGGCAGGTTTTGTCAGAATCTTGACATGTAGCCGCTAACCTTGTTATTCAACCTGGACCCTACCGATCGCTGATTTGCTAGAAAACTTAGCTACGGTAGTCTTCCTCTTGTTCATCTTGCTCTGCATCTGCCTGAGTCACTCCCTCTTTGAAGCCTCGAAGCGTTTTACCGAGTGTACTGCCCAGTTCTGGAATCTTTTTAGGGCCAAAGATGAGAACTGCCGCAATGAGAATAATGACAACTTCGGGCCAGCCAAGACCAAACATACCTGTCTCCTATAAGCTCAACGTTGGACAATCCGGTTAGACAAGGGACTTTGGACTGTAAGCGTTAAATCTTCCGTCCCCTCATCACTATAGACGGGTAGAGAACGGTTCTAACGCGTAAGGTTCTAACGTGTAGAGTTAAGCACAGTCCCTACGTAGGAACATCTTGATCGTTTGTATAGCGTCATAGCGCCCAAAAGCCATTCAGCAGAAGCTACATTCAATCAAGGCTGAGAGAGCGTGTTTCAGGCGTTTAGTCATCTAGACTACAGTTACTCTCAGCAAAAAACGAGCTAGAATCAATGCGGAATCTAGTCGCATTACTATACGAGCATGACTAGCACGCTTCAATCTTCCTATACCAGCCAGCAGATCTCCGTCTGGCTACGTGGGCTTTTAACAATCGCTTGGGCTGATGGACATTTCGATCCTGAGGAGCAACATCTGATTACTTCACTCATCAACCAGGAACTAACTGCCGCAGACACCTCGAAAGCATTAGATCCTGTTTCACCCGCTGAACTTGCAGAGGCACTTGGACAAGACCCTGCTCAAGCCGAAAACTTCATGAGAATGGCTGTAATGGTAGCCATTGCTGACGGCGTTTACTCGTTCTGCGAAGACGAATTACTCTTTCGCTACTGTCAAGCCTTGGGACTCAAAACAGAGGTGCTAGAAGTCTTACGCACAGCCCTACATGAGTCTGAGACAGAGGCTGAAGCAGCGCAATCGGTTCAACCGATGCTGGTGTCTAGCATTGAACGACCCATGCAGTCTTATGTTAACTTGCAGCCGCACCCAACAGTGCTTCAGCCAGTACGTGATTGGCTGGATAAGATGGATGTGCAAGATCCGAAAATTGCACATTTTCTTTGTAAGTTGATTCCGTCTCAGTGCCCCTTTGAGCGTGACATTAACCTCTTTGGTCGGACGATCGCGCATATCCCGCCGCTTTGCAAGCTCAATCCTCTCTACGACCAACTAGTCGGTTTGCGCTTTCGAGCGCTCTCTTACTTAGCAGATACTTGTAGCGAAGATATATCTTCCTACTGCTAGGTCAGATTCGGGCTTCTGGAGCTCGTTCATCGACCCATAATCCAAAGCATAACGCCCGTTACACCCATGAGAAGCAGCCCCATGCCACCTGCAAGGGGCTGCTTTTTTAGCCCAGTCATCCATTCGGGTCCGCTATCGGTGTATTGGATGAGCTGTGCAGTATCCAAACTGGCTATGCCCCAGACCCACCCAGCATGAAGTCCACAGGCGAGCCCAAGGCTGCCGCCATCTGTCCAACGTGCGATTACTAAGACGATCCCCATCAGCCAAAGACCGGGCAATTGAGGCGAAATTTCAGTCCCTTCCCAAACCAGGTGCAGTAGCGCAAAAATGAGGCTTGAGCTTGCCGCTGCAACCCAGGTGGAGTAGTCATGCTGTAATTGGTTGAGCAGAAAACCACGAAAGACTAATTCTTCAATAAAGCTGACCACTAGCCCTATAGCTAAGGTAGGGAGCAAAGCCCCAAAAAACTGACGTTGGTTGGCTTGATTCAAGGTTATCCACCCGACCCAACGTTCGAGGCTAAATAATAGCCCAACCCCTAAAACACCTAACCCTAGCCCGAATAATAGTGAGATTAAACTTGAGCGGTTTAGGGTTAATCCATACGTCGCAAACGTCTTCTCTTCGATATGAGTGAAGCCCCATAGAACCAGAGGTGCCAACGCATAGAGCGACAAAACGAGAGGGATTTTTTGACCGATCTCAAGCGGCTTCGGCGGCTGCCATTTAAGGACGATCGCCAAGGGGATCGCAATGGGCAACCACAGGATCAGCCACATTAAAAAGAAGGCAAGCACCTTCACTGTCGCCGAGCTGTGTGAGATCGCCTCTACTAAAAGATTTAAGCGTTCTGAAATAGTCATAAGAATCTGGCACAAAGAGCCACAATCACCAAGCTCTCGTAGAGACCCTAGAAGCTTCGAGAAAATCTAGATCGAGTTTGATCAGCATGAAATAGTGATCAAACCACAAAGAGTGCATCATCAACACCGTTGATCGAACGCCTTAAATGAGGAGCCAACTCTAGAGGTCATAGCGGTAGATTGCTCCTCGCCGTACCGAGTTAGAAAAAGTGTTGAAGCAGGATACCAACGGGTATAGAAAGCTTATGACAGAATGCAATCCCAAAAAACCTCGATTGCCCGTTCGCGAGTAATGTCCAGGGCTATTAGCCACCAACGCATGTGCGAGAAGAGCCTTTGAGCTGCATAAAAAGTATCAAATCGTTAGGTTTCAGAGTAAATCTAACGACGCTCGTCTAAGCGAGGCAATTTTTACCTAGAAAATCGTCAGAAGCAACTAAGGATCATGGATTTAATAAAACCGAACGTTTGTGCAAGATATGTAAAGCCGTTCTGGCATACGAGAAGAACCACAGTGCAACGCACCGACTCAAAGGCTTAATGAGCTAAGGCCACCGCCTTTAGCGAAGCTATGCCCTAGGCTTTACATATCCTACAAAAACCGATGTTATTTAATTCTCATTCCTAAGCATCGGCATGAGACCCGTTACTCTCGCCCTTGCCAGGATCTAACTGAATCAGATGAATATGTTTGTAGCCAAGCTTAATCTCAAACTCATCGCCGGGTTTCAAGCCCATTGCTTGAGTGTAAGCAGCACCAATGACAATTTGACCGTTTTTGTGAACACTCACTCGATACGTTGGTTCGCGACCACGACCATCTTTAGAGCCTTCAGGACTTAATGGAATGCCTCTAGCACCCAGCACAGCGTCATAAAAGTCGGTCAAATTAACGCGAGTCTGGCTGTTCTTCGTTACTGTATAGTACCCGCAGCGCTTGGCTGTTTCTCGGCGCGGCAAGTGTGAAAGTTCTTTTACTTTTTGAAGTAATGCTTTTCCAGTCAGTGGAGTCGTTGCGGTATCAGTCATCTCTCTATCCTGAGAACTCCAGGGTGATGAAGTAGGGTTAAACCAGTAACCTGGCACTATAGAAAATATAGCCTTAAATCCATCAAACCTAACAATATTTTTTTTACGGTTTTACTATTAATCTTTTGCTTTATTCTTCCGATTTTCGTGTAAGCAGGGCGGTCTGAACTGAATTTCGGTAATAGCCCAGTTAATCAAACAGCTCTGATTCTTATGCGCCAACATTTGGCGATCGCGCCCATTGGCACTGTAGCGATACCATGCTCTACGAATTGCTGATGACGCATGAAACCCGTTTAAGATTCTGGCCTTTGGTTCCTAACTCCCTGGCAATTGTCATCTCGCCTTTGTGGAAGTTCATAGACTGATCGGGTGTCAGATCATCGAACCAAATACAAACACGACTCAAAACCTGGCGAATGAAATGCTTCAGCAAGCTTATGACACTCAGAAGATCTTTGATGCAGTCGTGATCTTTTTTCTCAGAGAACGAGGAGCACTCAAAGAAGCGAGGCGGATATCTCAAGGTTGCTTATCCAAAGTAGAGGGTTCTCGAAGGTCAAAGGATTCTAGAACATTTGTAACCATTTTCTCATCACCCCCACAACGCACTCCAGAAAATCATCTAGGAAAAGGCAATCTGCAAACAAGTAGGACTTTAGGAGCTTTGTAGCAAACAAAAGACCCGTAGGAGCAGGTTTGATACCAAAGCGATCGGCTGGAGGCAAAGACGCTGGCAAAATCTGTCCTCTACCAAGCGGCACCCTTTTTCTCGCAAATCACCTTAGGCATTAATCTTTCCATTCGATGATACTTAGTGCCGTTCAGGATACTTGCTCTGCCATGTGGAGCGATCAGCATGACGGGAAACACGTTGCTCCCGCCATTACGCTACGAAGCCCTTTACTGCAACAGACTTTTTCTGAATGGTGCCTCATTCTCGATGCCTTAGCGTTAAGAACTCAAGCAGGAATGAGATTGAAACCCGGCAAAGCATCACTCAAAGTAATAACGTTTTGCAGCAGTAACCATTCATTGTCTGCATTCAGATAAAAAGTGTGACACCGCTTTGAACTTTTTAGCGGTTGCCAGCGTCTAACTTTACGTACATGACGTTCATCACCTCATGACTGCATATCAGTTGTCTCTAGCAGACTATTCAGAGCCGATCACCACTGCTCCCGCTTCGCTTCTACCTAAAACGGCTCTAGCAATCGCCGCAAAAGGCGTTGGCATGAACTTTCAGTCGAGGTCAGAACGCTATCAAGCACTCAAGAGTGTTGACCTGGAACTCAAGAGTGGCAAGATTCAGCTTTTGATGGGACCATCTGGCTCGGGCAAAACCACGTTGCTATCGATCTTGGCGGGTATTCTAACGCCCACAGAAGGCAGCGTTCGTCTACTGGGGCAGGAGATTACAGGCATGTCGCGATCGCAGCTAGCACGATTCCGCCTGGAGAACATCGGGTTCATCTTTCAAGGCTTCAACCTCTTTCCAGCGTTGACTGCTTTAGAAAATATTGAGGTGGCTCTCACTGTTAAAGGGGTACGGAAAAACGTAGCGGCGAAGCAAGCGCGCTCTTTGCTGGCACAGGTTGGGCTGACAGAGAAAGCGAACCAATTACCACGTGATTTGTCGGGTGGACAAAAACAGCGTGTGGCGATCGCGCGAGCGCTAGGGGGCGATCCCAAGCTGATTATGGCAGACGAGCCCACAGCAGCCCTGGATTCTCAAAATGGACATGCGGTGATTGAACTCCTCCATCGGTTAGCGAAGGAGCAGAACCGCACTGTGCTGATGGTGACGCACGATGCGCGCATCATGGATTTTGCTGACAGTGTCATTCAGCTTGAGGACGGGATGTTGAAACAGATGGTGAGTTGAGCAACTCCAAGTCAGCAGTCAGCAGTCAGCAGTCAGCCATTAGAGAAAAGTTGAGCGTTGATCCAATCGTGTCCGGTTATTTTGCAACGGACGCTAAAACACTCATTGCTAAAACACTGATAGCTGATAGCTGATAGCTGATAGCTGATAGCTGATAGCTGATAGCTGATAGCTCACAAGCAGTCCAGTTTCAGAGGATGTTTGAAAAGCCGTCCCTCCTTGCGTCACTGAATCTAAGCGTGCTGCCGTTGCATCTATAGATCGTTCACAGGAGAATGAGGGCATCGGAAACAGGATACCCTCAGGCAATGACATTAAGCCTTTGCATGATTGTGCGAGACGAAGAAGCCACGTTGCGCCGCTGTTTGGCTAGCGTGTCGGGAGTCGTCGATGAAATCATTATTGTTGATACAGGTTCCAGCGATCGTACCGTTTCAGTCGCCAGAGCCTGTGGGGCAACGGTTCATCGCTTTACGTGGTGTGATGACTTTGCGGCTGCCCGTAACGAGTCGCTCAAGTATGCTCACGGTGACTGGATTTTAGTGCTCGATGCTGATGAGGTGCTGGTACCAGAAAGCGTGCCAGCGTTACAGCAGGCCATGCAACCAGAAGCGACGATCGCGATTACCCTTTTGCGAGAAGAACTCGGGACAAACCATCCTAAGGCTCAGCTTTCGCGACTGTTTCGCAGGCATCCTGCAATCATTTTCACCCGTCCGTATCACGAGCTCATTGATGACAGCATCACTGCTCTCTTGGAACAAGAACCGCACTGGCAGGTGATGGCCTTACCAGGCATTGCCATTCAGCACACGGGCTATCAGGCTACCGCGATCGCCCAGCGCCAAAAGGTCGATCGTGCCCGCACCATTATGGAACGCTACCTGACGGCGCATCCCGATGATGCTTACATTTGCAGCAAATTGGGTGCCCTTTACACCGATCTAGGTGATCCAATGCAAGGCTTAGCACTCCTACAACGGGGTCTGGACACTGCGATCGAGGCACCCGTACTGTATGAATTGCACTATCACTTGGGCAGTCTCTACGGTCAGCTACAAGCGTCAGCACAGGCAGCATTGCACTACCAAAAAGCGATCGAACAGCCGCTTCACCAGCACCTTAAACTAGGTGCTTATAACAACTGGGGTAATTTGCTCAAAGATCAGGGCGAACTGATGAAAGCAAAAACGCTCTATGAAACGACTGTCATGATCGACCCAAGTTTTGCTGTTGGCTACTACAATCTTGGGCTCACGCTCAAGGCAATGGGTCAGTTGAAGGATGCGATCGCTCACTACAACCGCGCCATTCAACTCCAGCCAACCTATGCCGAAGCGCACCAAAATCTAGGCGTTGCTTTATTAAAAGCAGGAAGTGTTGCAGAAAGCCTGGAATCTTTTCAAGAGGCGATCGCACTGTATGAACAGCAAGGATCACCGGAAGGGGCAAGTCTGCGGCATAGCCTTCAGCAAATGAGGCTTCTGAGGAAAGAGTGAGCAGTTAAATGACGCTCAAAGGATCGATGCCCTCATTGATTCTTTGAGCGTCATGGGGCAGCAGTAGCAGGTGCTGTGGTTCTACCGCTGTCTGAATCAGTCCCTTCATTTGATCGCTCTGTCGCCTCTGTCAAGTCAAAGGGAGCACTAAGTTCTTCTTGAATGCAAAGGCGATCGCACGGAATGGTATCTGACAAAATGGCACTCGCCATCATGCCGCAGTGAATTTCTAGCTGGGCTTCTGGTAACGCCTCAAAAACCAACCGCTGGCCTGGAAACACAACCCGCTCAAAGTACCAGTTAGAAACGTTGGTAATGCGAGCAACCTGAATACGGCTTGTAGCGTTGACATAGCAACACAGGATGGGGTTGGTGCTACTCGACGGCAGCGGATCGAAGATTTGAGCCATGGAGGAAGACCCACACCGAAACTATAAGGAATAACTTGAACGTAGCACTCCGCGATCCCGTTGGCTGTAAACCCTATTACCAACCGCCTCTTTGATCGAAATTTCTACCTAAAGGCGCAGTGCTCAAGCATCGCAGAGGTATTTGAGCCTTCATAACATGCAGTCAATCGCCTCATAAACGGCTTCAAACTAGACTCTGGTCAGGTCTCTCGATCGGTTGAGACTAGCGGTGCGGCTTACTTGTCAGCTTTGTCAATAGAGGTTTTTCTCATTTTTAGGTACTTTGCTGAGAAAATGCCGATGCAGCAAAAGAAAGTCAGTGGTATCGTAAAGTTATATGAAAATAGTTTTCAGAATTAGACCACTTAGACTTCGCGCTCAATGAGTCTTGCCCAAGGAGTTGCATTGAGTGTTGCTCTATCCACTTTGGTCTCGCAGTGTGGTAGCAGGATGGCGCTAATGGTCGCTAGTGATTCGGTGCTGCATGCATCAGTGAATCCCCTTGCCCCGCCGCATAGCAACGCATCCTGAATCTGGGTTTGCTTAAATAAAGAAGATCGATTTAACGGTTGATGTTTCAGAAAATACCTTGTGATGGCTAACCGGATCCTTTACGTTCGTCTCCCTTGCAATCCGATTTTTCCGATCGGGGTCGTTTATTTAGCTGACCACGTCCACAAGCAGTTTCCAGAAGCTGAGCAGCGTATTTTCGACCTGGGCACTGTTGCACCACTGGACTACGCTTCGGCGCTTGATGCTTGTATAGACGAGTTTCGGCCAAACCTGCTGGTCTTTTCCTGGCGAGACATCCAGATTTATGCACCCGTTGGCGGGCGCGGTGGCAATCCACTGCAGCATACGTTTGAGTTCTACTACGCGCGGAATCCGCTGGTGAAGCTGCGGGGCGCGATCGGGCTCCTTCGTGTCGCCCAAGGGTACTACGGTGAACTCTGGCGCAACCTGGGTTTGATTAAGCGTGGCATGAGACGTGCACAAAAGTACAACCCAGCCGTACGATCGGTGGTGGGTGGTGGTGCGGTCAGCGTCTTCTATGAACAGCTTGGCCGCAGCTTGCCCAAAGGTACGATCGTCTCTGTGGGTGAAGGCGAGGCGTTGCTGGAAAAGCTGCTGCATGGCAAAAACTTTCTCGATGAGCGCTGCTATATCGTGGGCGAAACTACAGCACGCGATCGCATGATCCATGAGGTACCGACGCCGATCGAGAAAACAGCTTGCGACTACAGCTACATCGAAACAATCTGGTCAGAGTTTGACTATTATTTGCAGGCACAAGATTTCTATGTTGGGGTGCAAACGAAGCGCGGGTGTCCACACAACTGCTGCTACTGCATTTACACCGTTATTGAAGGTAAGCAGGTACGTATCAACCCTGCTGATGAAGTGGTCGCAGAGATGCGCCAATTGTACGATCGTGGCATGCGTAACTTCTGGTTTACCGATGCCCAGTTGATTCCAGCACGTAAGTACATCGACGATGTTGCAGAACTCTTGCAAAAAGTTCTGAACGCTGGCATGGAGGACATTCACTGGGCGGCCTACATTCGGGCAGACAATCTCACGCCTGCCTTGTGTGACCTGATGGTGAAAACGGGCATGAACTACTTTGAAATCGGCATCACCAGCGGTTCTCAGGAACTGGTGCGCAAAATGCGCATGGGCTACAATCTGCGAACAGTGCTGGAAAACTGCCGTGATTTGAAAGCTGCTGGGTTCAACGACGTGGTTTCCGTCAACTACTCCTTTAATGTGATTGACGAGCGTATCGACACAATTCGCCAAACGATCGCTTACCACCGAGAGCTAGAAAAAATCTTTGGTGCCGATAAAGTGGAGCCAGCAATCTTCTTTATTGGCTTACAGCCTCACACTCACTTGGAAACCTATGCCTTTGACCAGAAAATTTTGAAGCCAGGTTATGATCCGATGAACATTACTCCCTGGACAGTGCGAAAGCTGCTCTGGAACCCGGAACCACTCGGCTCGCTGTTTGGTGAAGTGTGCCTTCAAGCGTGGCAACAAAATCCCAACGATTTTGGTCGTGAAGTGATGGCCATTTTGGAGCAACGGCTAGGAAAAGCCGATTTGGAGTCGGCGCTGACGGCTCCGATCGTCTCAGCCACTAAGCCACTTGCGCTTTCCGCTTCTTAAGCGGGTGTCATGCTGTGCGATCGCGCTCAGGATGTTTGACTGATTCTTGCTATGGTTCGTAAAAGAAGGCAACCAACTACTGCCTACCGTCGATGATCATCTGTCGTTTCTCTTAATCGTCTCATCTGCAATGTTAGAAGGTTCTATTCTCCAAGAGCTAGGGATTAGCCACCAAGCTGGTTACACTGGCAAACGACCGCTCAATTTTGGCGTTTACTACAAAAACACGTTGGTGGCGTTGTGTCACGCTCTGGAAGATTGCATCCTCACTAGCAGTAGCCAGCCGCTGGTTGTCACTGCGTTTCAGCGGGGTAAATGGTATCTGCAGGAAGCCGATCGCTACGCTGACCTGGCGGAAGGATCGCAGCAAATTGTCATCATGGCAGCGCCTGATGGAGGGTTTGCGGAACACCCGACGAGCCAGAAAGCGAACGTCGAGTTGGTCAGCCTTGATCCGAGTGATCCAGTCTCGCAAGAATGGCACTTGATGATTTTTGCCCCGACCTATTCGGCAATGGTGCTGTGTCAGGAGCTTTCGCCAGAAGATTATGGGGCGCAAGGGCAACCGACCCAAGATTTAGAGCGTAAGTTTTACGGCTTCTGGACGTTTGAAGCCAACCTGGTGCAGGAGACCATAGAACTATCGATCGCTCATATTCAGCGCTACGATTCGGCTCTTGCTGCCAAACTAACGGCGCAAATGGAGGCGATCGTCGCTGCCCAGACTGAGAAACGGGATGACCTTGGTCCGATCGTGGCGCGGGTCGTGGACTATTTGCAAGAAGGGCAAACTGAACTCAGCGAACAGATTCACGCTCACGATGCTGAACGACTCCATCGCGATCCTCTAGACAACAATCTGGTTTCCAATGAAGTGCAGGCCTTTCTTCGGATGGCGCAGTTGACGGATCAAGCCGATTCGACCAACTCCACGGCGGCGGCTGAAGTGGCGTCGCTGGCAGAAGCGATCGGACAACTGCTGGATCTACCTGTTTGGCAGTTGCATCGACTCAAGTTGGCAGGTTTACTGCATCGACTCGCACCACTGCAACGATCTGAAACCGTATTGAGTCCCGGTAGTTTTGGGCGCTATGCTGACGACGAGGCTCTCACCACTGCTCCAAGTTGTCCCTTAGTACCGGGAGCACAGGTGTTGCGGACGATGCCCCGGTTGCGGGCGATCGCCACGATCATCACACATTTGACAGAATGCTGGAATGGGTCGGGACAACCTGCTGGGCTGGCTGGAGACGAAATTCCGCTAGAGTCGAGAATCTTGGGGCTGGCGGCAGAGTTTCAGCAGCGCCTGGTGGAACTCCGCACTGCAATGCCCGCTTCCCACACGCCACCCGGCGCAGACGAGTGCATGGCCAAAGCGCTGGTTGACTGCCAACAACAGCAGGGCGATCGATGGGACCCAAAGTTGGTCGACACATTAGCGTTACTGGTCAGCGGTTTTCAACAAGGCTTAGACCTCTCTATCAGCGTGCCCAAAATCTCGGCTGGACTCTGGCTGATCGACTCCCACTATGCTGATGATCTATTTAAGGCAGCCAGTGAGGCGGAAAGCAAAAGATAGAGAACAGAAAGCTAAAGGCCAAAGAATAATCGAAGCGAATGCCTCACTGAGAACTCAAAACTCAAAACTCTCTTATCACTGACAATTCAAAACTCAAAACTCAAAACTCTCTTACACCCTCTATCCCTTTATCAATGAACATCGACGCAATTCGCTCTGGTAAGGTAAAACAGCTTCTGGGTGCTGATCTGGAAGACGAAGATCTGTCTGGGCAAAATCTTCAAGGTGTCAATCTAGCAGGCGCACGTTTGATTGGCACCGATCTCAGTCGAGCCAAACTGACGGGGGCGTCGTTGGATGGTGCCAACATGGTTGGCTGCCAACTGATTGCCGCTGATGTGCGAGCGAGCCTGGTGGGAGCGAACTTGATGCAGGCAGATTTGACCGAAGCGGATCTGCGTGGCAGTAATCTACGGGGTGCGAATCTCATGCGGGCAAGCCTCAGCAAGGCAACCTTCTCGGGCGCATTTCTGAGTGGCGCCAATCTGATGGGCGTTAATTTACAGGGTGTCGACTTGCGCGGCGCAGACTTACGTGGTGCCAATCTCAGCGGTGCTAATTTGCACGGTGCGAACCTGAATCAGGCAGATTTGCAAGGAGCCTTGTTGACTGAGGCTAATCTTGAGGAGGCCGATCTCCAGGGTGCTAATCTGGCTGGAGCCAACCTGACTGGAGCCAATCTGCTGTGTGCTGAGCTGGAGAAGGCTAATCTGGATGGAGTGAACTTAGCGGGTGCCTGTCTAGTCGGTACGTTACTCGATCGCTCAACCAATCGCCTCGATTTGCAAATTGCTCTAAAGCAGCCTGAAACGGAGCCGTCTCATCGCTCAACGTTATAAATCGCAGTGCTGGGATTTTTGGTCGTACCGATAGGATAGTCGTTCCTGTAGAATGACCTGAAGATTGCGATTACCTTGCAATCGCAAAACTGCAAGCGCATAACGGATGAACTTAAATCAACTAAACAGCGCCTTTACACTCTTTTTGAGCCTACTGGTGGAAGCCATGCCCTTCCTCCTGCTAGGGATATTGTTTTCAGGGCTATTGCTGTTTTTTATTGATGAACGCAAACTGGTGCGCTGGATGCCTAAAAACCCCTTTTTGGGCGCTCTGACAGGTAGCTGCGTTGGGTTTTTGTTTCCCGTTTGCGAATGTGGCAATGTGCCTGTTGCCAGACGACTGCTGATGCAGGGCGCACCGACGCCCGTGGCGATCGGCTTCCTTTTAGCCGCACCCACCATTAACCCGATCGTCTTCTGGGCTACCTGGACAGCGTTCCGTGACCAGCCCGAAATTGTGTTTATGCGCGTTGGCTTTTCGCTGGCGATCGCCACAATCATTGGCTGGGTCTTTAGCGCACAGGCAGATTTACGTCCGCTGTTGCAGCCTGCCGTGGTACGAGCCATCCCTGTAAAGGCAGAGAGAGGAGAGAGGAGAGGGGAGAGGGGTCAGTCTAAGACCTCAACGTCACCCTTATTGCAAGCCGGGACATACTTTCTGGGGCAGTCGTCGCAGGCATTCTCACCACAGCCGTTGCAGATTGATGGAGCAGAGCTACAAGCCAGAATGATGGGGGCAAACACAGCCGGAAAACCCCTGTCTCATAAGCTCATGTTGTTGCTGGAGAATACAGTACAGGAGCTACGAGAACTCGGTGGCGTATTGGTTCTGGGTAGTGCGATCGCGGCGATCGTTCAGGTCTTTGTTCCTCGTGATGTCATTCTGAATCTGGGGCAGAGTCCTGTAACCTCCATTCTTGCCATGATGCTCCTGGCAGCCGTGGTCTCTATCTGCTCAACTGTCGATTCTTTTTTCGCGCTGTCCTTTGCCTCTACGTTTACTAGCGGTTCGCTGCTAGCATTCCTTGTCTTCGGACCCATGATCGACTTGAAGGGCATCGGCTTAATGCTATCCATCTTCAAGGCCAGAGCCATTTTCTATCTGTTCGCGCTGGCAGCATTGATGACGTTTTTGTTTACGCTGATTGTGAATTTGTACATTAGTTAGCGGTCAGCGGTCAGCGTTAATTGAACACTCAAAACTCAAACCTTCCCCTGCTTGCCCCCCTCCCCCCCCCCTCATTCTCCCCATGTCCCTCCGCTCCCCCCGTTCCCCCTCGTTCCAAACCGTTCTGCCCTGGCTGGATGTCGTGGCGATCGCGGCGTGGGGCATCTTATTTCTCAAGTACTGGCTCACTGGCAAGCTTAATCTGCTGATTCACCCCAACTATATGGGGCTGACGATCGTGGCAGGGGTCGTTCTACTTTTGGTCAGTGGTATTAAAGCGACTCTCTTGTACAAGCAAAGACAGCAATCAGTACGAGGTGGTGTAACAGAGCGACATCTGACGCTGTTTCCGCCGGGTTGGAGTACCGTATTGTTGCTGGGTACCGCGATTCTGGGCCTGCTGATTTCGCCCCGTGCCTTTGCCAGCCAGACGGCGATCGATCGAGGTGTAAACGATACCGTCACTTTGACGCGTGTGAAACCACAAGCCTTTCGGGCTGCCACCAATAGCGACGAAAAAACCCTGGTGGATTGGGTGCGAACGCTGGCCGTATATCCTGAGCCCGATGCCTATACAGGGCAAAAGGCAAAAGTGCAGGGCTTTGTCGTTTATCCCCAAGACTTGCCTAATGATTACCTGTTGCTTTCTCGCTTTGTCATTACCTGTTGTGCGGCTGATGTGTATCCCGTCAGCTTGCCTGTTAAGCTCTCCCAGAGCCGCGACGCCTATAAGCCAGACACCTGGCTCGAAATTGAGGGGCAGATGATGACAGCAGAACGGGCCGGTAAGCGCCAGTTGGCGATCGCCGCCAAAACGCTAAAACCCATCCCAGAACCCAAAAACCCCTACGACTATTAAGCGATGCGCGTGGCACCTAACGTGATCACTCAATACGCCCATGAGCATATTCCCATTACAAAGCATATGGGGATGACGGTTCTGGCAATCGATGATGTTCAGATTTCTGTCTTGGCTCCGTACGCACCCAACATCAATCACAGAGAGACGATCTTTGGTGGGAGTCTTTCGAGCCTGGAATCTTGGCGGGTTGGGCGCTCCTGTGGGCAAAGCTTCAGGATGAGAGTTTTGAGTTTTGAATGAAGGCAGTTGTTAGTGGATAGTTGTTGGTGACATCAGTGATTGTCCTTCTGACTTCTGGCTCCCTCACCTTCTACCCTCTGCCTCCTGCCTTCTATTTCATGCTTTACTAATCCCTTAGCCACACTCTCTACTCTCGCCACCATGACTTCTACGCTCAACCAGCAAATTCAGCGGTTTTACGATGCCTCATCCGGTCTGTGGGAGCAGATCTGGGGCGAACACATGCATCATGGGTACTATGGTGCTGATGGTCGTCAGCAAAAAGATCGGCGGCAGGCGCAAATTGACCTGATTGAAGAACTGTTGCAATGGGCGCAGATCGATCGGCCAGAGCAGGGTTTACCAAAACAAATCTTGGATGTGGGCTGTGGGATTGGTGGCAGTTCGCTTTATCTTGCGGAGAAATTTAATGCCAATGTGACAGGCATTACGCTGAGCCCTGTGCAGGCAGGTCGAGCAACCGATCGCGCCAGAAATGCAGGCATGTCGGGAAATGCAGGGACAGGCGCGATCGCTCAATTCCAGGTTGCCGATGCGCTGAATATGCCCTTTGCCGATCAGTCGTTTGACTTCATCTGGTCGCTGGAAAGCGGCGAACACATGCCTGACAAAGCGAAGTTCATGCAGGAGTGCTATCGGGTGCTGAAACCGGGTGGCACGTTTTTGATGGTGACATGGTGTCATCGACCCATCGATCGTGAGCCCCTTACAGCCGACGAGCAAAAGCATCTAGCAGACATCTATCGCGTGTATTGTCTGCCCTACGTGCTGTCGTTGCCAGAATATGAGTCGATCGCGCATACCCTCAACTTTCAGCAAATCCGTACTGCCGATTGGTCTCCAGCCGTTGCGCCTTTCTGGGATGTTGTGATTGACTCGGCCTTCAATTTTGAGGCGATCGTGGGTCTGCTAACATCCGGCTGGACGACTATCCAGGCAGCACTGTCGCTTGGTCTCATGCAGCGCGGCTATCAAAGTGGGTTAGTTCGGTTTGGGTTACTGTCAGCAACGCGGCAATAACTTCGCTGATGCTTCATCAATCGATGAAGAGAGGATAACTTGCGCCAGCGCATTGTCAATTCACCAGACCCATGTGAGCACTCTAAAACGTGCCCTCATAAGGAACTTGATGATGCGATGGCTACTTGCGTTTGGGATGGGTTTGGCGATCGTGTTCATCCAATGTGCCCTACCCATCCCGTTAGGATCAGCGTCCTCTGGCTGTGATGCAGCCTATCCTGATGTTTGCCTTCCGTCTCCGCCGCCAGATCTCAACTGCAAAGATATTGCTTTCAGAAATTTTCGCGTTCTGCCTCCCGATCCTCATCACTTCGATCGCGACAAAGACGGTATCGGCTGCGAATCGAGACGTTAAAACGTTTCTACTAGAGATAGACCCCTAAATCAACAAGTGCGATTACCTTAGCAAAGAAGCACTAAGAGAGTTGCATGGACATTCAGACACCAGATTGGGTCAAGCACGCCGTTTTCTATCAAATTTTCCCCGATCGCTTCGCCCGTAGTCAGCAGTCCCGTAAGCGCTTATTGCAAAATGCTGCTTGGGAAGACTGGCACGCCATGCCCACGCTTCAGGGCTACAAAGGCGGCGACCTGTGGGGCGTGATGGAAAAGCTGGATTATTTGCAAGATTTGGGCATTACAGCCATCTATTTCACGCCGATCTTTCAGTCTGCTAGCAACCATCGCTACCATACGCATGACTACTACCAGGTTGACCCCATGCTGGGTGGCAATCCAGCCTTCAAAGATCTGTTAGAGGAAGCGCACAGACGGGGTTTGAAAGTGGTTCTGGATGGCGTGTTTAACCATGCCAGTCGGGGGCTGTTCTTCTTTCACGACATTCTGGAAAACGGTCCCCATTCGCCCTGGGTCAACTGGTTTAAGATCCACGACTGGCCACTGGCACCGTATACGGGCGAGTTTCCGGCAAATTACGAAGGCTGGGTGGGCAACCGGGCGCTGCCTGTGTTTAACCACGACAATCCAGAGGTGCGGGAGTATTTAATGGAGATTGCCGAATACTGGATTAAGTTCGGCATTGACGGCTGGCGCTTAGACGTGCCCTTTGAGATTCAAACGCCTGGTTTCTGGCAAGAGTTTCGCGATCGCGTCAAAGCCATTAACCCTGAAGCTTACATCGTGGGTGAAGTGTGGGGCGACTCGCGCCAGTGGCTCGACGGCACTCAATTTGATGGCGTGATGAACTACCTCTTTGCAGGCCCCACGATCGCCTTTGCTGCGGGCGATCGTGTCGACATGGAGCAGGTGCAAGGTCGTGACTATCAGCCCTATCCGCCGTTGTTTGCCAGAGAATACGGTGAAAAGATGCAGGCACTTCTGGAGCTCTATCCGTGGGAGATTCAGCTCACACAATTAAACCTGTTGGCAAGCCACGATACGGCACGCTTGATCACCATTGCAGGGGGCGATCGGGCGAGCATTGAACTGGCAACCCTGCTACTACTCACCTTTCCTGGTGCACCCAGCATTTACTATGGCGACGAAGTGGGATTGCCGGGTGCGATCGACCCCGATTCGCGCCGAGGTTTTCCCTTAGAAGCAGATTGGGACTACGAAATCTGGGCATATCACCGTAAGCTCATTACGCTGCGTCATGCCCATCCTGCCCTGCGTACAGGTGATTATCGTGTACTGTTCGCAGAGGGCACGGTCTATCTTTTTGCACGTACTCTAGGAGCAGAAGCGATTACGGTTGCCGTGAATGTTGGCAGCACCCCTAGCAAAGCCAGCCTCACGCTAGAAACAGCAGCATTCGAGCGATTACCTGAGACAATCATCTTTGGCACTGGGCAATTGTCACTCCATACGGGCGAAGCAACAACCGGGTTCACCCTGGAGTTACCGCCACGCAGCAGTTGCATTCTGCTTTAGCTTGCCATCATCATCCCCTTTAGAGAGCCATTAGCCCATGCCGTTGTCATCACCAAGAAAAATCCTCGTGGTTCTCAATGGCAAAGGAGGCGTTGGTAAAACCACAACGGCAGTCAACTTAGCGGCTGCAATGGCAGATACCTACCGTGTGCTGCTGGTTGATGCCGATCCGCAAGGATCTGCAACCTGGTGGTTTGAGCATGGCAATCAACCGATGGGCTTTGACCTTAGGCAGGAAACCCAGCCAGACCAACTTGCTGCACTACGCCAAGGGGGAGACTATGATCTGGTGGTAGTTGATACGCCTCCTGCCCTGGCTTCAGAGGCATTGGCAGCCGTCATCCCTGTCGCAGACTACATGATTCTGCCCACACCACCCGCACCAATGGACTTAACCGCCCTCATTGAGACGGTCAGAGTGACTGTTACGCCCAAAGGCATTGCCCATCGGGTATTGCTGACGCGAGTTGATCCTCGCAGCATCAATGAAGCACTAGACGCACAGGCAACGCTCAAAGAGCTAGGTATTCCAGCCTGTAGTGCCTTTATCCGCGCCTACAAAGCACATGAGCGAGCAGCATTAGAGGGTCTGCCAATTAGGTTGTGGAACGGTAACAACGCACGTGAAGCCGAAGCAGATTATCGTCGTGTTGCCGAAGAAATTCAGCGTGATTGGGAGCAGTAGCAAGCAGCGGGCAGAAGGCAGACGAGCTGAGAGAGCAGGGGAGGTAGATGAAGCACAAGGCAGCGAGCAAAAGACAGAAGGCAAAAGGCTGAAAGCTGATGGCTGATAACTGATAGCTAAAAGCTTAAAAATCACCGTGCTGTTTCGTTTGCAGATAGCAGTAGGTTTGTAGAGATACTTAAACAGGAATCTATATACAGCATTACCGGAACAGGTATCGATTAAAGTATTAGTACGACGCATTGGGAACGGAGGACGCATGGCTCGGAGACGACTATCAGATTTATTACGTGAGGAAGCAAACAAACCCTCAGAGGATGCAACGGCTGCAGAAGGGGCTGCACAGTCAGTAGACGAAACTGATGCAGAAGCCGCTGAACCAGCAATGATCGCGTCATCGGCTCCCACTAAAGCCAGTACAACTGCAAAAGCCCGTTCGACCAAACGAACGACTACCGAACCAAACGCAACTCCCGAACCAACTACCGAATCAAACCAGGACGAAGCCTTGCAACAGAAGATTGAAGACCTTATGTCAACATTGGATGCTCAAAAAGCAACGGTCGAGCAATTGCAAACCGAGCTGGAGCAGACTCGCAAAGACGTGCGCCTCCTGACAGACGCCAACGCTAAACTCACTCAAGAACTGAAAGCCTTGCAGACCCAAAAAGCGACAGTAGACACGAGTGCTGCTAAAGACACGAGTGCCGCTAAAAAGGCAGACGCACGCGCGCCGCAGGAACTGAAGTTAGCTCCGCTTCCTACTACTTCTGGGTCGGTTGAAGCCTCTGGGCACCCGCTGAATACCTTTAATCGGGATGTGGGTTGGTTTGATTAAGCGTTGACCTGACGATCGTCTCGATACGGATGATCATAGGTTTTACGGCAACAACGCAAACACCAAGGAATTGCTTGGTTCAAACGTATTGAGAGCTGTCATGACAGAACAGAGACAGATTCAAACGCTTGCCGTTGATATTGGTGGCAGCGGCATCAAAGTGATGGTGTTGGATGAGAAAGGTAACCCCATCACGGAACGCGATCGAGTCGAAACACCTCAACCAGCAAAACCAGAGCCGATGCTTGCCGCGATCGTGGCTCTCGCTAACGGCAAAACCTTTGATCGTGTTTCGGTTGGTTTTCCGGGTGTCGTTAAAGCAGGCATTACCAAAACAGCTGCGAATGTGGATGCTGAATGGATCGACTTCGACCTAGCAACCGCCCTTTCTCAACACCTTGATAAGCCTGTGAAAGTGATTAATGATGCAGACATGCAAGGACTCGGAGCCATTTCTGGCCAAGGTTTGGAGTTGGTCATTACGTTGGGGACAGGCTTTGGTGGTGCGCTGTTTTTCGACGGCAAGCTGGTTCCCAACCTGGAACCAGGTCATCACGAGTTTCGGAAAGGCAATACCTACGAAGAACAGCTAGGCAATGCTGCTCTCGAAGCGATCGGCAAGAAAAAGTGGAATGAACGCCTTGCAAAAGCGATCGCAGCTTTAGAGCATTTGTTTAACTACGACAGGCTTTACCTTGGCGGCGGCAACGCCAAATTCATCACCTTGCAGCTACCTCAGAATGTCAAGAGCGTGCCTAACATTGCCGGACTCTTGGGTGGCATCGCATTGTGGCGGGAGTAGGAAGGATGAAGGGCTGAGGGGGTGAAGAAGCAGAAATAGATAGCGCGCAAGGGGAGAGTTTTGAGGTTCAGAGTGTTGCCTGCTGGTTGCTGATGCTTGAGTACAAACCTCATCTCCTCATCTTCCCCTACTACTTCTACTTCCCCTCCTCTCCTTACCTTCTGACCTTTTCTCTAGCGACATCAACTACTGAGTCATCAGACAAGCTAATATAGACGACGTACTCGATGTACCTCGCGGAGAGGTGGCAGAGTGGTCGAATGCACTCGACTTGAAATCGAGCATCGCGAAAGCGATCGGGGGTTCGAATCCCCCCCTCTCCGTTTTTAGTCAGACGATCGGTTTTTCATCCAAAGAGACCCGATCAAGCTATGCACAGGTTTTAGCAGTCAAACTATTTAGCTCCGTGCAAAAGCCACAGAATCGCTCCGCAGAGCAAGGGTTTGGGGTCAGTTTAATGACTCTAATTTTCGGTAGTGCTTTTTCGTAAAGGACAGATAAAATAGGCGAAAATTGTCCTTTGTATCCCTCATGTCAAGCATTCCTCCCTTCCGGCGTTGTCCCAGCTGGCGATCGACCTGCATGCTTATCGCTAGCCCCAGTTCCACATCAACGGACTATCATCTAACGAGTCCGTGACGATGCGCCCAATCTGATCAATTTCTGCTCGATCAGCTTCGGTGAGCTTGATTGCGCCTGCTTTGGCATTTTCAACGGCTTGTTCGGCGTTACGGACGCCGACGATCGCGTTTGCCTGCGGTTGTGCAACCAGCCATGCCAATGCCAAATTGCCGAGGCTGGTTTGGTAACGATCGGCGATCGGGCGTAGCTTTTCTAGCGCTGTTTGAGCATGTTTGTAGTTCTCGCCTTGAAACAGCTTATTCTTCGCGCGATTATCTTCCGGTGGAAAGGTGTGATCGGGTCCAAATTTGCCTGTTAGTAGCCCTTGCGCAAGGGGCGAGTAGGCAATGATGGAAATCTTGTGCTCAACGCAGTAGGGCACGGCATCCTGTTCAACATACCGCCAGAACAAGGAGTAAGGTGGTTGCAGGCTATCAATGCGTCCGTACTGTGCTGCTGCTTCAAGTTGTTTCTGGGAAAAGTTGGAAACGCCGATCGCTCGGATTTTTCCTTGCGCCTTTAGATCGTTGAGCGCTCGCATGGTTTCTTCGATCGGCACAATGTCGCTCTTAAAGGAGCCAGACGGCCAGTGAATCTGGTACAAGTCAATGCGATCGGTCTTCAGGTTTTTGAGGGACGCTTCGCAGGCAGCAAGCACCTGATCGTATTTGAGGTGGTTGGAAAAGACTTTCGTTGCGTAGACAACCTGGTCGCGCACATCCGCCAGTGCTTCGGCAACCACCCGTTCAGAGTGTCC
Source organism: Stenomitos frigidus ULC18 (assembly GCF_003003795.1). Taxonomy (GTDB): domain Bacteria; phylum Cyanobacteriota; class Cyanobacteriia; order Leptolyngbyales; family Leptolyngbyaceae; genus Stenomitos; species Stenomitos frigidus_A. The sequence goes on from NZ_PVWK01000097.1 coordinate 102,802, forward strand.
ACTACCGTAAACTTCAGCCGTATCAACAGTTGTGATCCCGGCATCAAACGCAGCTCGAATCGCTTTGATGGTGTCAGCATCCTCAACGCCAACCCATTGGCTTTTCCCTGCCTGCCAGGTGCCCGTAATGATGGGCGTAATCTGGATGCCTGATGTACCGAGTGATCGCGTTTCCATACTGATTGCTAACCTAATAATTCAAAAATAGGATAACGCTGACGATGCCTAACGTGCATCGTCCTACAGATTTAGTGCACTTACAGGTTTAAGGCTAGCTGAAGCTGCGACTTAGAGCGGCTTTCTGGCAACGGTGTCGGATTCGCGCTAACAGCCGAGCAGTAACGAGCAAACGTGCAGCGATCGCACTGCCGTCCAGGCTGTGGCTCCCAGCCGCGATCGTAGCGCAATCGCACTGCGAGATTGCTAACCATCGTTTCCACCTTCTCCTTGTGCTCAACAGTGGCCTCAAACTGAACTTTTTCACCTGTGCGTAGAAAGAGTAGGCTAAGGTATTTCAAACTCTGATGGTAAGTTTGCTCCAAGGCCAGGTAATACAGCCCAATCTGTACATCAATTTCGGTTGCGTCTGGCAGCTTCACTTCGCGGCTGGACTTGTAGTCAATAAGCTCTAAGCCATCTGAGATAAAGTCAAGGCGATCGTACCGCCCAGTAATCAAAAACTCCAGGTTTTCGACCTGCAAGAAGCCTTGGATTCTACCCTCCACTGCCAGCGGCTGCGTTAGAGCAACTTTGCTGGCAATGAAGCGGTAGTAATAATTCTCTAAAATTTCAAACCCTTCTGATACCTGACTGGCGCTTAATTCTGTAGAATGCTGCCGCCAGCAGTGATGCACCCAATGTAAATCTGGTAGAGGCTCTTCGTAATGCCAGTCCCGATGGCATTGGGCAAGCGCCTGGTGAAGCGCAATACCCAACGAGGCTGAGCCAAAAAACTCATTCGTCGTTAGCCTTCGCTCATAGCGGAGGTAGTAGGCATAAGGGCAGCGGTTATATGCCTGAAGCTTCGTCGCTGAAATTTGGTAAGCCATACTGCTCGCTATGAATGAAAGGCATTACGAAGATGAATTGTGTCTAGCCCGTCGTTCGTAGTCCGTTGTTCATCTTTACTGACAACTAACGACTAGCGACTGACTCTTGACCACTCAGTTGTTTTGCCCGATCGGACGCTTAAACAAGGCATCCAGGTAAATACGCGAGGCTTGACGATGATTCTGCTTTTCGGGAGCGGAATCGGCGCTACGGTTTTGCAGTAAAAACAACGACAGGGCAGCCGCAAACACTCGGTCTTGATCCCAGTCAGGGCGTATTTCCAAATAATGCTTGAGCGAATCGTGCAGAACTTCAGGAACTTCAACTAACAGGCTAATGGTGCTATTCATAGAAATTTTAGTTCTCCCTCTACTGGACAGGGTGAATGGTGGACATCTGAGAGCGCATGCGTCTAAGGCAGCAGAAAGCAGCGCAAAGCTAGACCTGACTGGACACAACACCACCGCCGCAATGAAGACAGAGTGGGTTTTTACCAGTAACTGGTCAGCGCGCTTTCAAGCAGGTCGTCACATTGTGCAGTTGCTTTCACTGTCTTGTCAATGCTGCGAAATGTTACGCCCAACTTTAGCCAATCAAAAGGTTCACGAGAGAATCATAGTTTGAGGCACTTTTTTGTTACATAACATTATGAAGTTCACCCGCTTTTCCACCTCTGTACCCAAATGTCCCCAGTGAATCGATCGCGGCGGCAAAGCCCGATTGTTGCGTGGAGCCTGTGGAAAACTCAAGTAATCCTGTGGAGAACTTGTGGATTACGTGTGGAGAAGACGCCCCGCACTTGTGGAAACGATGTGGATTTTGTGGGGAAAAATGGGTGCAATGATAAGAATTGCAAAAAGTGTAAAAGTCATCGGTTAGCAGCTTTTTATGGGTCGTCTGACCAGCAGCTAACACAAAAGCGCCAAGAATAACGAGAACGCTCTCATTATTTTTAGCGCTTTTGAAACGGCATGCTTTTCGCGATCGTCTCACTGCTTTAGATGAGATTTAAAGTAGGTCTTGTAAATCTCACGAGCGATCGGCACAGCGGACACAGCCCCAAACCCGCCATTCTCCACTACTACAGCGACGGCAATCTGCGGGTTGCTTGCAGGGCCAAACCCGACAAACAACGCATTGTCAGGTTGCCCTGGCACTTCCGCTGTACCTGTTTTGCCACCCGTGAGTGGAATGGAGCCATCGTTAAGCTGGCTGGCAGTTCCCTGTTGTACGACTGCAATCAGTCCGGCTTTGATAATCGCGATCGTGCCCGGATCTAAGCCTGTTGCAGTGGGTTGCCGTTCCGGCATGCCAGTTTGTGTGAGCAGTAAATGGGGTTTGACGCGCTTGCCTCCATTCACGATCGCAGAGACCATAACGGCCATTTCCAGTGGCGTCACTTGTACCAGACCTTGACCGATCGACATACTCACCGTATCGCCGCCATACCAGGGTTCTTTATAGAGCTTTTCTTTTTCGGCTGGAGTCGGCACTGACCCATGACTGCCACCTTCCAAACCCATATTGTCCGTCGTGCCAATGCCCAACCGATGTGCCCACTTAGAAATCTGCTCTGGCCCTGCAGCAAGCCCAACTTGATAAAAGAAGGTATTGCTACTGTACGCAAAGGCATCTCGGAAGCCAATGACGCCATAGCCACTGCCATGCTCGTGAAACAGGTGTCCACCCAGGTTGAGCGCTGCAAAGGTGGCTAGCGTTGAGTCAGGAGAAAACTTGCCTGACTGGATCCCAGCTGCCGCCGTCACGACCTTAAAGGTGCTACCAGGCGGATAGCCCTGTAAGGCGCGGTTCAAAAACGGTTGATTTCGGCTCTGTAGCTGTTTCCAGTCTCCTGGCGAAATGCGACGTGTAAACAAGTTGGGGTCGAAGGTTGGTCCACTTGCCAGTGCCAGCACTTCACCCGTTTTGACATCCAGCACGACAACGGCTCCGCGTCGTTTTGCCAGCGCTTTTTCAGCTGTTTTCTGCAACTCTAAATCAAGGGTTAGCTGCATCGGCGCACCAGACTGAGACGGCTTCGTGCCAAGCGATCGCACAACTTGCCCAGTAGCATTGACTTCGAGCAGTTGCCCACCCCAAACGCCCTGGAGCGTTGCGTTGGCAAGACGCTCAATGCCCATCTGACCCACTAGCATACCCATTGGGTAGTCGGGGTTTTGCTTCAAATCCTCGGCTGTCGCCTCACGGATGTAGCCCAGAATGTGAGATGCCAGGTCACCGTTCGGATAGTAGCGGTTTGACTCGCCTCGAATTTCTAAACCCGGAAACTGATTGTGTTTTTCTGATAAGGCGACAAAGGCAGAAAGGGACAAATCACGGCTGATACGCACGGGGGTCGGGGCACGATAGCCCACTTGCTCTAGCTTAGCGAGAATCTCTTCGCGCGGCATGTTGAGGATGTGCCCTAATGTGGCTGCACTTTCTGCCCACTGGGCTTTGGTTTCTTCTCTCGGTGAGAGGTACACCGATCGTGCTAGTCGATTAGCCGCCAGCAGCTTACCATTGCGATCGAGGATATTACCCCGATCAGAAGGCGTCGGCACCAGCGAAATTCGATTCTTATCAACAAGATGCCGATGATAGGAACCCTGTACAAGCTGGAGCTGGATCAACCGCAAAAGACAACCGCTAATCAAACCCGTCAGTACCAGCAGAAGAATAACGGATCGCTGCGATCGCTGCGTCAAAGCGACATGGATACGACGGCTTTTTGAATTGAGAGAAAGACCATTAGCCATCACTAACAATGCTCAACGATAGAAGCCTACTCATCATGACCTTAAGGGCAATCGCAAAAACAGGCAGTTAAATCATCTTTCATCAGTAGTAGCAAGCAACTATCTAGATGAATACCCTAGCTAGATCCACTTACTGACTCAACATACCCGCCATGTTTGTATGAATTTTGTATGAGTTTTACCGATCATTCAAGCTTCTTGTCTGACATCGCTTTCAATTGGCGTAGAGATTAGCTGTTGAGTAGCCCCAGTAACTGAACGCCCCAGCAACTGAACGCCCCAGCAACTGAACGATAGTGCAGAGAGCATGGGGTACCCTAGCAATACAGAGCCACAATGCTGCAAAAGCCGATGCTATGCCAAGAACGTACCGTGTCGCTTGAGTTCATCCCAAACACTCTACACATATCAATCATACGCTTTTGTTTTGTATGTCACAGGCTACAGCCGTTCTCCAAATCATTTACTTCATCGCTAAATAAGTATCCATGATTAGTCATTGTTAGGCAGCCAGCCGTGAAGCAAGGATAGCCATCAACTGAAGGTATTAATCGTCAAATCTACACCTTGCTGAAATACTTTTATAGTTAGAAACGTCGAAGAATTACTGTTAGCAAAGGGATCACTATTGTGATTAAAATTTTTAAGCCTGTAGGCATTCTAGACCGTATTCAAGCAAAGAAACTCCATCTGGAAGTTGACAATGCCATCAAAGCAGGCAGCAAGATTGCGCTGATTGACATGCAAGCGGTGACATTAATCGATAGTTCTGCTCTCGGTGAATTGGTCGTGCTTTTGAAGGCCATTCGTACAAAGGACGGAAAATTGTGTTTCTGTTCAGTTGGGCAACAGCCCAAAATGGTCTTTGAGCTAACAGGCATGGAAAAAGTATTTCATATTTTCAGTGATCAAGAAGCTTTTCATCAACACCAAATTGCAATAAATCCTGAACACCACTTACTCCGATGAATCGGCACAAAAGCTAATGCGCAACAGCGACAAGTCGTCATCCAGAATCACTTTTGTGTTTAACGTTTTGACGTAATTCAAAATATAGTCTAGCCCGAACTGAGCGATCGTAGCTTGTTCATCAACTAGCAAGGCGATAAAAGCATCGAAGCCCCAAATTTCATTATTTTCTCGGAAAACTTCATAGACCCCGTCACTGAAAATATACAGCACACTGGTTGGATCGATGTCGCAACGTTGATCAACAAAGCGTGTATCAGGCAGCATGCCAATCGGCATACCGGTTGTTCGTAGTTGAGTAGATTGGAGACCCTGCTTAGTCGTGTGATTGAGCAGAATCGCCGGTGGGTGCCCTGCACTGGAATAGACAAGTTGCCGTTTTGCCTGATTGTAAACGCCGTACCAGATCGTAAAGTATTTATCGTTCTGGCTATCCATTTGAAAGGCTTCATTAAGAGCCGTTAAAACATGGCTGGGTTGATAGAAATTGACCCCATCCATAGACTGCGATCGCAGCATATTTAAAACTGAGATCGACGGTAAGGCTGCGCCTAAACCATGCCCAGAAACGTCTAATAAGTAAATCGCTAGATAGTCGGGATCAAGCCAGTAATAGTCAAAGCAATCGCCCCCAAGATGCTGTGAGGGTATAAAGCGTGAATCAATCGTGACGCTACCGCTGAGTGGCTTTGGCAATAGCGATCGTACATACTCTGCGGCCTCTTTAAACTCTGACTCTAGTAGGTGTTTCTGAGCCTTTAAGTCTTGGCTGGCGTGATACAACCTGAGTCCAGCACGGACTCGCGCCTTCAATTCGTTCAGTTCAAATGGTTTCGTTAGAATATCGTCTGCACCATTGTCTAACCCATACACGCGATCTTCGATCGCATCACGAGAGGTGAGCAAGATAAAGAAAGCGCTTGATAATTCTGGATCTGCTTTGATCCTACGGCAGACGTCTAAACCATCCATCAACGGCATCAGCCAATCACAAATGATGAGGGCTGGGTGGAGTTGTTGCGCCTGATTGATGCCCTCTAAACCGTCACTAGCAACTGCCACTTCATAGCCCTGATCGCTTAGCACTTTCCTTAGAACGACCTGAATGGTTCGATCATCATCAATTACTAGAACTTGGTGCATAGAAGACAGCGTTAATGGTTAAAGAATCAGTTTGCCCAGGATCAAGGAGGCAAAAAATGAGAGTGGGTTCGTCAGACGTATAATTCTGTAATGCAGTCGGTGAGTAATAGCCTCTCAGTCGATGGGCATGATTAAACTAGAGATGATGTTCGGGATGAAAGTGGTGCAACCTTCCGCTTGGAGTCAAAAGGTTGCACCACTTTTTTATAATTAGTCGCGACTATCCACTTATATTCAAGCAGCTAAATTAGAGGATTATTTGCCCTTGCAACCCCTCCACAAAGCTTTTCTTCAGGTCAACACAGACCTAAACGCGCTGGCTGAAGTGCTTTCATGTTTTGATCAGTTTAAGGGACCACCGCTTTCCGATCGCGACTGGTTGCAATGTCAACTGATTTTGGCAGAGGCGTTTACCAATGCTGTACGTCATGCACATAAAGATCGCCCAGTTGAACTTTTGATTGATATTGAAGTCATAACGTTTGCTACACAAATCGAAATACGGCTTTGGGACTGGGGTGATCCCTTTAATTTAGCTCACACGCTTGAACGTCTACCGTTAACATTCGCGCAGGAAGCTGAGGGCGGACGCGGCTTACAGCTAATGCGAAAACTTGCTGATAGCTTGAGCTATACACGAACGGAGCATCGAAATTGTTTGCTGATTGTCAAATACTACGACAAAGGATCAAGTAATACCTGAATAAATGCTATGAGGGTCTTCTGAGGCAGACAAGAAAGGTGAAACGTCCCTACAACCTTCCTCTCTCAATGCAGCATCGTCGCATGAGCCCATGCTGCATGGTAAACGGATTCAGCTTGTGGCTGCTAAAAAGAGGCGTACTTCATTCAGTATTTGTTGCAGTTGAGTGAGTTTTTCGGCCGCGCCCTGAAGTTCGTGCTGACGTGCCTGCCGTTCAACGTAATCGGCGATCGCAGACATTGCAGTTAAGCCAACATTAGCGCTTGCGCCTTTAATATGATGAGCAGCATGTTCAAGGTCACAAAAATGACGCCGAGCGATCGCGCTTTCTAGCGCCGTGAGGTGATCGTCGGCATCTGCAACAAACACATGCAGTAACTCAAGTTCGAACGCTGCATTCCCGTCTGAGAGTTGATGGAGATGATCCCAATCAATGAATGAAAATTGTAGCGATCGAACGTTTGCATCGTGGGCTGACTGCAACAAGGTACTTGGCTCAGTGCCATCTGCTTCAGTGCTGTCTCTCCCATTGGCGGCGACCCTAGTAGAACCATGAAGGGGTCCTTGTACCGCTCTAGTTTGCGTAGCGGTGCCAAGAACTGGTGGCATCATAACCTGGTTGACTGACGCTATATGGCTACGTGCAAGCAGCACCTGACTCCAATCAGTCAATTTGGCAGCTAACACCTCCTTCAGCAGTGGTTTGCTGAGGTAATCATCCATTCCTACAGCAAGACAGCGTTCGCGGTCTTCTTTCATGGCATTGGCAGTGAGCGCGATGATGATGGTTGGCTGTTTTCCATCCAAGGCTTGTTCTCCTTCGAGACGCCTGATTTCGCAGGTTGTGCTGTAGCCATCTAGTACAGGCATTTGGCAATCCATGAGCACAATGTCGTAAGTGGTTTGGCTCATCATTGTTAGCGCCACTTCGCCATTACAGGCAACATCGGCCATATAGCCCAGATATTTAAGCTGGCTTAACGTTACACGCTGATTGACCGCGTTATCCTCGACCAGCAAAAGCTTGAGGGTAGATGGTGCTGGTGTCGAAGCCGTCGAGGTCACATCACTAACAGGCGCGATCGCAGTGAGATTCTTATCAGCGATCGACTCCTGAGCCTGATCATTAAGACAGAGTGACGATCGTTCCGTGGCAGGGCTGGCTGGAAGCGACGCTCTGATCAACGGATCACTTATCAGTGTATTTATGATGCAGTCCATTAAGCGAGACTGCTTGACTGGCTTCACCAAATAAGCAGCAAAGCCCAACCCTAAAACCTGGCTACCACTGCCTCGGTGACTCAGGGAGGTCATCATAATCAACTTAGTCTTTGCCAGCAGCGGCTCGGCCTTAATTTGACGACCCAACATTTCGCCGTCCATCACCGGCATTTGCATATCCAAAATCGCTAGATCGTATGGCATGCCCTCGTTCGCACGCTCTCGCAGCAGTTGCAGTGCAGCCTCAGCATCCGCCGCTTCATCGATCTGCATCCCCCAGGTAGACACTTGATAGCGTACGATTTTACGGTTGGTGGCATTGTCATCCACAACCAGCAATCTGAGTTGATTGAAGGGCAGCGCGATCGTCGCTTGGGCTAGTGTCGCAGGCGGGTCTGGTGCGCGATCGAAGGTCAGCATGACCCAAAACCGCGAGCCTTTCCCCACTGTACTTTCAACGCCAATTTTGCCGCCCATTAGCTCTACCAATTGGCGTGAAATGGCTAACCCTAAACCGGTGCCACCATAACGTCGTGTTGTAGACGGATCGACTTGAGAAAACGGCTTGAATAGACGCTCTAACCCAGCAGCAGGGATCCCGATGCCCGTGTCAGCAACAGAGAACAGTATGGTGGCTGTCGTAGCCGTTTCGGCCATCAGCGAAGCTTGAACAACGACTTCACCCGTGCTGGTGAACTTAATCGCATTACTCACCAAATTAGTGAGAATTTGGCGCAACCGATTCGCATCACCTCGAAGCTGCGTCGGTAAATTGCGATAGACCAGTGTAGCTAGCTCCAGCTTTTTGGCTTGGGCGACGGGTGCCAGAAGATCTGCCACTTCCTCAAGGCAACTATTCAGGTCAAAAGAGAGCATCTCCAACTCCATTTCGCCCGCTTCCAGCTTGGAGAAGTCCAGGATTTGATTAATCAAGTTCAGCAGGGTTTCGCCACTCATCTGAATGGTTTCGACAAACTCCCGCTGCTCTGGGCTCAGAGGCGTGTCTTTTAACAGCCCAGTCATGCCCAGTACACCATTCATGGGTGTACGAATTTCGTGGCTGACGGTTGCCAGAAAAATACTTTTCATCTGAGACGCCTGCTCTGCTTCGCAGCGGGCTTGCTCTAGTGCAATGTTGTGCTGTGCAAGTTGTTCGCGCTGTTGGGTTTCGCGTGCCAGCAAATGCGCTTGTGCGAGAGCAATACCCACCTGATCCGCCAGTTGGGTCAGGAATTCCACTTCAAAAGCACGCCAATGTCTGGGACCAGAACATTGATGAGCCACTAGCAGCCCCCAAAGCTGTGCTTTCCCGGTTGCACTACGCCCTTGAATAATGGGAACGACTAAGTTCGCTTTGACTTGAAATTGAGTCAGCAGGTCGCGATGGCAGTCAGTGAGAGTTGCGTGGTCAATGTTATCGATCGCCTGCGTTCTACCGCACTGATACCTTTGCCGATCGCCTTCACCGAGACAGGTATCCCGAATGACCGACCCTAAGGCAGGTGACCAGTTGGCATCGACTGATTCCACAACCACAGTGCCAGCCCAGTCGGGCTCAAAGCGATGGATCAGGACGCGATCGGCTTGCAGAAACTGACGCACTTCAGCAACCGTCGTACTTAAAATATCGTCTAGATCGAGCGATTGGCGAATGCGGAGAGTAATGGCTGTCAGCAGGTAGGCACGGTGATTTTGACTTTCTAGCGCTTCCTCTACCAGCTTGCGCTGAGTGACATCACGAACGATAATCACGGCTTCATTTTCACCACTAACCGCAATGCGAGCTTCTTCGTAGTGCATGCCATCAGCAAGCGCAAGCTGATATTCACAAAATTGGAGTTCACCCGTACGGAGCGCTTCGGCGAGGCAATGCTGGCGCTTTTGAACCACGTCCGGTGGCAGCACATCTCCCTCCCGCTTGCCGACAATTTCATCGAACGGGAGGAGGGCATCAAAATGCGTTGCCGCTTTGGCATCTAGATAAACACCCTCGTGGTTAACGCGTAGCATCAAGTCGGGAATGGCGTTGAGCAGAGCTTGTTGGCGGCTTTCGGTTTTACGGAGAGCTTCTTCAACCTGCTTGCGATCACTAATGTCGCTAAAGGTGCAAAGGACATGCTGGAGATCGCCATCAGAGTTGAAGTGGGGGTCTGCGTTGACTAAGAGCCAAACCTGGTCATCATGTTTTGGACGGTAAACACCCATGACAACGTTATGCACAGGCTTGCGAGTCGCGATCGCCTGGGGTACTGGATGGGTTTCGCCAGAGAAAGGAGAGCCGTCCTCATGTATGACATGCCAGCGCTCGTCAAACGATGACATCCCCATCATTTGGGCTTCCTCCAACCCCAGCATCGTCAGGGCGGCTGGGTTAACCAGTAGCATCTCAGCCTCTGCACCCTGTAAAGCAACGCCAACTTGAAGACTTTGCACTAAATCGCGGAAATGGGCTTCGCTCTGCTGCAGTGCTTGCTCAGTCAGCTTGCGCTGGGTAATATCTTGGAGCTGAGAGACAAAATGGAGTGGCTTTCCGTTTGCGTCTCGCAGCAGAAAAGCAGTCAGTAACGCCCATACCGTATGCCCTCGCTTGTGGAGATAGCGCTTTTCCAGTTGATAGGATTCAATCTCTCCTGCCAGCGCTTGCTGAAAATAGCCCACGTTAACATCGAGATCATCGGGATGGGTCAGCGCTTGAAAGCTTTTTGTGAGCAGTTCTGCTTCGGAGTAGCCAAAAATTGTACAGATGGAGCGGTTGACTTGGAGACAGCGACCATCCAGCCCAACCAACGCCATACCGATCGCGGCAAAGTTAAAGGCACTGCGAAACCGTTCTTCGCTTCGTTGCAGTGCAACCTCTACTTGCTGCCGTTCACCCATAGCAGTGAGCAAGGCACCAAGGTTGAGGCGGCACTCTAACTGACTGACAACCTGGCGACTCAGCCGACGGAGTGCCTCGATTTCTTGCTGCTGTGGTTCGCGGGGTACGCGATCCATTACACAAAGGGTGCCGATCGCACATCCATTGGGTGTAATCAAAGGAGCTGCAATATAGAAACGGACATACGGCTCACTTGTAACCACCACATTTGTAGCGAATTGGGCATCGGCTGCTGTGTCAGGAATGATCAGCATCTCCCGTTGCTCAACGCATACAGGACAAAAGCCAACGTGCAGACCGACTTCGTCAATGACTAACCCGACTCTGGACTTAATCCATTGACGGTTATCAGCAACGAGCGTCATCATCGCCATGGGCGTACTACAGATCTGAGCTGCTAACTGAGTCAGATCATCAAATGCTTCTTCGGGAGCTGTATCCAGAATCTGATACTGGTATAAAGTTTCTAACCTTTTTGCTTCCTTATCCAGTCGGGCTGCCTTCATGCTCTACCTTAAGTTGCCTGAAACGCTCAGTTGCACCTGCATCAACGTGATTAAAGAGAAATATACAGCCCAATGATTGATGCATCACCTTGATTCTGACCCATTTTACTTAGCGATCATGCTTGCAGTCTGTCTCTTTGAAGCAATTTTGTCAGAACAGTAAAAAGTCACCTCAGTATGAATTCAATAGGCAGGCATGATCAGCTTTGTGTATCGATCAAAGGAATGAGTTTTGTTTACAAAGCTATAGCTGTTGCCACCGAGCTTAGGACATTTGGATCAAAGCGGATGTGGTGAAGCTGCCTCCAGCCAAGGATTTCACCTCTGCACCATGTCCTAACCCAGCTATTGCTTATTTATAAATTCATAGGCCACACCTAGAACTTTGCCTCTAACAGGCTGAGGCTGTTAAGAGTCTGCCCCAATCAATCGTGAGACTTAACTATGCTTTAAAAATTGACTGTGGAGCGAACGCCGTATCAGCAAGATTATGCTTTCAGCAGACGATAAGGTGAACCCGTTAATCACCCAGACACCACGACAAGAGGGTTATCGTTCCTAGCCAATAGATCCAGGCTGGCAAGCTGAAGGCATTCAGCCAGTCAAACGGCAGTAACAATAACTTGATCGACGAGAGGGTAATGATGAGCGTCATCATCAGCACGACTAAGGCCATTGATCTTTTGTAGGTTGTGCATCAAATTATAGTGGGCTCAGTCATTAGATCATGCCAGGTCCGAGGCTTTGACGTTCATCCTGCTCGTTGAGCCGCTGTTGTTTGCAATCGACTCTGTCGCCAGATCCAATTGCAGTCACTGACGACTAATCGAGTCGTGGCTTTGGTTTGTTCCCATCGTTTGCCAACCTTATTCTGTCTGCGGTGCCACCGCACCGTTTGTTGCCTGACAATGCCATTGGTTCTCTCCAGGCGTTGCGTCTTGTCTTTGCCAATATGGTGAAGCCTTTCTGGCTAGGCTGACCCCAGTCCAACAATCACCATGCTCTAACGCCCCAAGGAGACAGCGCTGCTGTTTTTTGAAACAAATGGCCATACGCTCACATCTTCGGTTTGCACCACTTGCACTTGAGCATGATGCACTAATGGTGCCTGCTAAGTGGCGGTACGCACAAGGCTGACAACAGTGTTATGAGCAAGTCCACGCGGCTAATGCCTCGCTGACAGCTACCTTCACTATGTGCCTATAGCACCTGCCGGATTTGTTCTAGAGTGACAGACCGGTGGTCGTACAAGGTGTCAAACCGTTTGTTGAACGTTTGCTTGCAATGGGGACAGAAATATCGCTGGCTGCCATTGGGCGCTTTGCTGTGTTTGTGTGTAATGGGATGACCGCAGAGCCGACATGCCATAAGTCTTGCTTAAGAGTAGAGGTCTCTCCACTTTACCTAGCCCACCTTAGCTTGATGCACTACCTGAAATTAAAACCATAAACTGACCAATGTGGACAACTTATGATTGGAGCCACCTTGTCACTGTACAGCTTGAAACTGATACAAAAAGGGCGAACGATGGGACTCGAACCCACGAGTGGAGGAATCACAATCCTCTGCCTTAACCACTTGGCTACGCTCGCCGTGCGCTACTCATTATAGCATTGCTTGAAGCGTCGTGGTATTTTCGTTCAAAAATCCTGCTGCTGGCAATGTTTGAAGCTGCTTGTCGTTGATCTAATTGATTCTTTTACCTGATTGCGAAAGGATGTTCATTCATAGGAGATCCGCCATAATTGATACAGTCTTTCTACTTTGCTGAACTCAGGGGGGTTTGAGGGTAGGCCGAAGCCCAGTTTTGCCTCGTCTCGTTCCCACCGTAGATCATCACACTAAGCAATGAGGTTGCAACAACCCAATATGGTTAACCATCTTAAGCCCATCAAAACGATCGCCACTCAACGTGGTCGCAGGCAAACGCTTAAAATTGGTGCCATTGCGGGTGGTTGTATACTCGCAGCGTTAAGCGGAGTGCTAGGAATCACCAATCCTGACCAGAAAGCCTACAATGAATTCGCGACTCAGGCTGCGATCGGCTATCTGAAAGTAGAAGTTTGTGCTAAAGCCCCTACCGCTTTTGGTTTGCAAAAGCTTTGTCAATCAGAACTAGAATCGAATCAGTCTAAGATTAAGAAGATTATTGTTGATGGTACTCAGAGGCAAGACTTTGTCCTCTTCAGCCGCTACATTACTGATTTGTCAATTAGCCCAGACCTGCCTTCTTACCATGTAGAAAGCGTTGGTGTACTAGGGCAGTTCATCATTTACAAAACGCAGAAGCAATAGGGCGATAGAGAGTTTTAAGTAGTCAGAATTATCATTTAGCTTTCAATGACCTTAATTGAAAGCTAAATCGCTGATTTAGCTAGCCTTCACTGTTGATAGAGTCGTTCTGAGAGGGATCTTGCTCGATCTCGTCTTTCCACGAAAGCATACTCCAGACAGTACTAAAGTTTCTTTAGCCAGATACTCCCACCTCTATTCTTCAAGCACAAGGGCATATCAGATTTAAATTTGTCTTCATGAAAATGCTCTAAAAAGGTGTTGAAGAGGCAAATTTCAAAAGCCGTATTATACTGCAAAAAAGCCCTCAATAGGTAATCTTCGTTCCAGGCTCGACCTTCATAAACCCAAGCTTTGGGATACTCAAATGGGTAGAAAATGTCGTGAAAATGAATGTATACACCATTCTGAAGACTGGGCAGAAGCTTAAAAAAGATATAGTTCACATCACTATCTACCTTTGATACATGAGTGGAGTCTATGAACAGAATATCTCCTGCAGAGAGTGACTGAAATACATCAACGTCTATCTCTTGAAGCTTTCGAGGGATGATTTTAATACGCTCTCGATCTTCAGGTTTGATTAAAGATTCCAATAGCTGAGGGTAAGGGTCAATAAATGTGCAAGAGATATGATTGTTAAAGAAAACTTCGTTTGTATCAAGCATGACGCAGGAAGAGTACCCTGAACCAACCTCTATAATGCTCTTCGGCTGTACATGGCGGATCATACAGTGTAGAAAAATTCCGTCAGAATAAGAATAGCTAGAATTTTCGAAAAAGTATCTTAACCCGTCTTTTTTACTTTCTGTAAAGGGTTGGCTGTTGTAATATTCCTGCAATGCCTTAAGCAATTCGAGTTGTTTCGGTTCGTTTAATGCAACCCCAGGAATAGAAGTGGGTACAATATGAAAAATCTCATTCGCTCTAGTCTTGATGTCATCAATAGATGGAATCGGAGAATAGAAGTGGCCCGGTGGAACCCATGTTTGCCACTCTTGTCCTTGTTCTTGTAGAGGCTGGCTTTCTACTTCAGGCGGCTGTTCCTTTGCCGCGAGTAATGCATCTCTCTCAATAAAAACCGCTTTAAGACGTGGCCAATGCTTAATTAGATTAAAGAGATAATCACTTGCCAACCCTCTGATGCTTTTCAAGATGACCTGCTCCTCTAGCTATTTTCTGATGCTCTTTGGCTGTTATATCGAAGCTCTTTAATCTTACGCGCTTCGCTCTTTGAATTTAAATTTCTTTAATTTTAAGCATGGTTGTTCAACAAAAAACCAGCTGCCGATACTCAGAAGCAAGGTTAGGACAAAAGAAAGTATGAAATAGGCGAAAAAGCCATACTTATTGTATCCAAAAAAGGTTAATGTTTGCTGAATAGGAAAGGCGTAAATATAGAGCCCATACGAAAAATCTCCGTACTTGTCAAAGCTTGAAAACGGCAAATAAATGGCTGTGCAGAAAACAATATAGCTGAGTAATATAGGAGCTATTGTAGGATAATATTGATACTTAAGGCTTAAAATTAGAACAGACAGGGCAAATAAGAGTATCTTTAGATCGATCAGAATTTCGGGAGCATAAAGATAAAATACGGCACCTGATAGGAAGTAAACGGACAACTTAAGATTTTGAATATCTAAGAAATAAGGTGAGACTTTAGCCGCTACTCCCGGAATGACAATATCAAGCGCATAGAGCAGCCAAAAACTCACGAACAAGCCCAGAATAGCGAAACGCTGCTTGCTCAGAATGCCTAACCACCCCAAAATAGCAACAGCGAGATAGCATCTGAACTCGTAAATTAATGACCATAATGAACCATTAAAAGCTCCTGGAAAAGGCATGTCCTTTTTTAAGAGTTGATTGATATCGTATTGCCTCATTTCTAGGAAGAAGTTAACCTTAAAATAGTCCAGTGGATTTTCAGGCTGAAATTGAAAATAATTTTGAAGACTCCCGTATTTTGCAAAGTGAATGATAGGTGCAAAAGCTAAGATCGTCAAAAGCATACATACCCAAAAGCCTGGGAAGATTCGTAGAGAGCGATTCCACAAGAAACGCCAAAGGGCTTGAGATTGTACATAGCTGCGAGTAATTAAAAAACCACTGATGACGAAGAAGCAGCAAACAGCAATACCGCCATAACTCTCTTGCTTGCTCCCAAGCATCCCTTCTAATCCAAAGTTTCCAAGAGAATGGCAGTGTGAAAAAATCACTAAAACAGCAAGCATGAAGCGAAGAAATCCAAAGCTGTTTTTTTTAGGATTGAATGCTTTCTGTAAGGGAATAGAATCTTTCGACATAAAATTTAAAATTTTGAATGAGGTACGAATTTAGGATTTATTTACAGAGAGTTCGGGCTTGCTGATATTTTATGGCTATGAATTGAAATTGCAATTTCCTATTCTATTCACTCTTGAAGCTTGAGATTTTTAACCGAGTGAGCGATCGCTCTAACTTCAAGTACTTTCTAAATACTTTCTCATCTTGATGAATATTCCATGCATTAAAACTAAATATTGATGACATATAACTCCATAAAAAACAATTAAACGGTATACATCCCAGTAAGAATTTACTCATGCTGTCCAAGACCAATTTTTCGATTGAAGCGAAACCACACATTTCTCATCCTCCAAAATTTACTGGTTTTCATCGCACCGATTTTTGCTTGAGATTGATCTAATTGAGCTTGCAGGGCATGAACTTGAGCCTGCGAAGCCTCAACCTTAGCCCGCATACTCTGAAGCTCAGTTTGGGATTGACTAATTAAAGTATTGAGAAAATCTAAGGTTCTCTTTTCAGTGCCTGGTAAGGGGAAGAAAATCAGGTCTCGCTTCAGTATCGAAATTTTTTCTCTTGCTATTCTCCAGCGTTCTTGCTTCTCAAAATTAAAAGTACCACTCAGCTCATCAGTAAAATTACTGGAGTTGCTTCCGTCTAGTCGAAAGCGATATTCACAAGTGACTTCGGGATAATACTTGGGCTCATGAGCGATCGCCAACTTAAGTAAAAAAGCATAATCCTCCAGAAGTGTGAATGATTCATCGAAGTGAACTACATCATCCTTGACTCGGTAGCGATCAATGATGTAACTATGTAACGGAATGAAATTTTCAAACCATAGCTCTGGGTAAAAAAACTTGGGTTTTCGAAAGAAGAAGTGATGCGACTGAATGTATAAATCACCCAACGCGTCAATCTCACAAAGTGTGCCTACAGTATCTGCATAAGCCCAAGCTGATGAATAATTCGCCTCCAACGTCTTTACTAAAGAGGCGATATGAGTGGGGTATAAAATATCATCGTCATCTAAAAAACCAATATATCTACCTGCAGCGGCTGCAATGCCCAAATTTAAATTCTTAGCACGCTCATCTGAATTCGTGCAGTTCCTAACAGTTTTTATTGGCAAACCACGCAGGATATATGTCTTACAAAGTTCTGTTACCTGTGCAAAATAATCATCACTTTTAGACTGCACAACTACCACAGCTTCACATTGTGCATAAGTATTACAAAGAACGCTAAACAGTGCTTGATCTAAGAAATCAATTCGGTTGGGAACTGTGCGTATCACAATTGACGCTTTTACATTTTGCATCAGAACTACCACCTAGACGGAGAAAAGTATCTGCCGTGATTAAAGTCAATATAAGTAGGCACCATATCTAAAGGAATCTTCTTGAGATCAACAGAGCAAATTTTTTGTAGCTCTTCTTGGCTGACCAATTCTCGCAACCTCAAAAGCTCTTTCTGGGTCGCATCAATATTCCCGTACTTTGCAGCTAATTTATAAGCAGAAATAGTCATCTCTAAGTCTTGACGAGAGATATTTCTATCTTCGCCAAAAACATAGTGATAGAAGAGAGCATTTGGGACTGTGTAGCATTGATAACCAAGCATCTGAGCACGCCATGAAAGATCAACGTCTTCGCAATACAAAAAGAAAGATTCGTCGAACCCATCTAGACGCTCATAAACTGGAAACGGTATTAATAAGCAGCAGCCTGAGCACCACCCAGTGGCAAAAGTTTTTGGATCATAGATTTTCGGGTGCTCAATAGGAAATTGCCTGGCCTCAAACAATCCTTGATTGTTGCGAGCTTGAGCAAATACAACAAGATTTTCAATCATTCGCTGATGAGGAATTCCATCTGGATTAGCACAAAGGTAATAATCCATCTCTCTATTCATTGCTTGAAGATTGCGAAATAGACAGTTGTGTCCTGCGCCAAAGCCAATATTTTCCCCTTGTTGGCTCACAGAAACGGACAAATTGAGATCGTCTGCAATCTTTAAAACCTGCCTCAATTGTGAGCCCTGGCTATTATCAATAATCCCCAACTCAATACTGATTGGCAGAGAAGATAGTAATTGCTCCTTAAAACCAAGCAAGCTTTTGTAAAGGAGATTTAGATCGTTTTTATACAATACGATGCCAATAGCGAGTTGGATTGTGCCCATATGCTTTATTTTTTGTTAATACTGCGAAGCCTTGCTACTTGTTTGTATCTAGATTATTCTCTATTGCTTGAGCCCCATCCTACACTTTGCTTTAGGTAAAACCAAGCTCCTCTCAGCTTCCAAAATTTGCTGTTTTCCATAGCAGTAATTCTTTGCTGAGCTTGCTCCAATTTAATCTGCACTTGTACCAATTGTGTCTGAGCCTGCTGGAGGTGCGTCTGCGTTTGCACCAGTTGCGCATCAGTCTGCGCTAAGGTTTTCTCTAGAGCATTCTTCTGTGTTGCTAGATTAGTGTTGGTTTCCTCTAAGTTACCAATACGCAACTCGCGATCGCCAATCATTTGAGCGAAGTTGGTACGGTAGAGGCTGGCATGTTTAGTGCAAATGTACTTTAATAGGCGACTTCGATTTTCGGGTAAAGCACACTTTGTCACCATCGAGTCTGCTCGTACTCGATAGTCATAGAGCACTTCCGGAACATAATGAAAGTTCCATCCACGCTCGATCGCACTTAGCCAGAGATCCCAATCTTCTAAGCCAGCTATTGGCATATGGGGGTCATAGCCACCACAATCTTCCCACATAGACTTTCGGTAAACAGCACAGGCATCAATATAGTTGCTTAAAATGAGCTTGGAGACATCGAATTTTTCCGGCAATTGCCATATGCGCTCGACCTCACCAAACCACTCGGGCTTACCATATACAACACCAATGTCTGGATTTTGGTCAAGAACATCAATGCCCTTGAGAATATACTCAGTACGTATCTTATTATCTGCGTCTAAAGGTAATATGTAGCGCCCTGATGCTTTAGCGATACCGTTGTTCCGGGCATGAGCCAACCCCTGATTATCCTGATCAAGAATAAAATAATCTTGCTCTTTTAGATAACTTAAGAGGTTAACCGTTAACGGATCGTGAGAACCATCGTTGACAATGATGACCTCATAAACCGGATCGAGACAAGCCTGAATGCTGGATAGTGCTTCCAGCAGGTATTCGCCATGGTTATAACAAGGAATTATAATGGAGAGTGCAACCGATTTAGCTGACATAGCAAGATATTGGATAGTTTAAGAGAATCTCCTAAAAACTAGCTGAAAGGCAATGCTTTCTTTGTGAATGACATTGTCATCCGGTAGACTTCTCAGCTAGCTTCTCAAGTAAATCGCTAGGTAACTCAAGCAACTGTTCCAGTTTTAAGAAGCCGTTGTTTGAGCCGTAGCCAATAAGTACGTAAACGCCAGAACTTAGAGGTTTGCATGGCCGCGATTTCCTTCCGCGATTCTGAGAGGGCGTTCTGAACAACTATAAGCTCATTCTGCGCTGTTAACAGCGCAGAATGAGCAGCTTCGACTTCAGCCTTCATTTGAGACACTTGACCTTCCAGAGGTTCGGTATAGTAACCCAGACTGGCTTGATAGGTTTTAGGGTGTACCACTTCCAAGGGAAAGTGACCAGCGTCTGGATCGGGTTTGGGTAGGTGAGGATAATCTTCCAATCGCTCAGACCTGACAAAGAGCAATGTATTTTGGATATACCAGGGTTGAACGTACTCGTTGGACCAGAGGCGATGACGCAAGCAATCGATCGCGACATAGCCATAGTGTTCAAAAAGTTTCACCCAGTAGCCCGTCCATTGTTCATTCAAGTGTCCCGTTCCACCTTGAAAGGGTATTGCCGCTGAAAACAAAACCACATCTGACAGCTCAATGAGAGACTCAATCAAGGTGTTTGCGGCCTCAGGGGGTAAATGCTCTGCAACTTCTAGAGATACTGCTAAGTCAAACCGCCGATCGAGTTTGAGTGGTTGGGTCAAATCCTTTGCCAAAAAGGTTTCGACAGGAATTTGCAGCTGGCTAGCGTTAACATAGTCGCCATCTATCCCTAAAGAATCTTGTACGCCTAATTCCCGAAATACCGACAGCCAGGCACCGAGACCACAACCAACATCGACGACGCTTCGGGGTTGAAGCCATTCTAGAAGCATCGGTATGACTTGCCTCGCTGAACCTCGAGCCCCCTCTAAAAGCGAATCAAAAAACGCTTGGTCATATAAAGGGTTGGTTTGTTTAACAGTATCTAAAAGCATCGGTTGGCTCATACTCTGTGATAGTAAAGACGCACTAAATTCTTCCCCTGGTTTCATAGCCGTAACTAGGTAGGTAAGGCAAAGTCGCCGTGTAGGAAAGGCTTGATCAAGCCACAAAGCAACTCGATTTAACGCTCCAATTCCGAACGAAGCAAAGCGTCGGTAGTTGGCTAGCCAGCTAGCATGATATTCATCAATCAACATTTGGACTAAGACCGCAAAGAGCCCTTCCAACGGTTGAACCTTAACATCAATGTATCCAGCTTGTTCCAACAAGTATTGCAAACCGTACTCTGTATAACGGTAGAAATCTACAGGCTCCTCGTGTAAGCCCCAAACCATCGGAACTGTTAAGATAAGATTGCCATTAGGCTTCAAGAGTCTGTAAGTTTCTTTGAGCATTCGGCTAGGGGTTTCTAAATGCTCTAACACTTGAGTCGAAAGGATCGTATCAACTGAGTGGTCGGCTAGCGGTACGTCGTAACAATCCGCGCAAATGTCAACGTTTTCCGCATATTGCCGATCAACGCAAAGATATTCATTCACGTGGGTCTTGAACAACGCTTCGTATCCACGCGAATGCCCACTACCAATGTCTACCATTCGCCCTTTTATAGAGGGAGCCAATTTTGCCAAAGCGGCAATAATTGTCGAACGAGCAATATAGTGTGGATCTTGAGGATGGGGGTGCAGGTAGTAGTGAAACCCTTGCATCAGTTTAAACTCTCAAGCCTCGCGATGAGCTTGTTTGATAATATAGGCTGACGAAAAGTCAGGAATTGATCGAATCCGATGGTTCAAACCATGCTTACCTAAATACTCATGGACTGCAACCGCACAACCATCCCAGGCATAATAGTCATCAATGATGATAATACCCTTCTCAGAAACAAGTGGATATAGGTTTTCCAGACAGACTTTGGTTGACTCATACCAATCACCATCAAGCCGAAGAATGGCAATCTTCGTTTCGGGATAACGCTTCACAAATTCAGGTACAGTTGTCTCAAACCACCCCTTGTAAAATTGCACTCTAGCGTCTAATAGGCCAAGCTGAGCGAAATTTTGCTGCACCACCTCCAGTGAAGCCGCACAGTTGTCGAAATACCATGGGCTATCGACCGCTTGCTGCCAGCCTGCTGCCATAGGGCCATCGATTGGCTGTACTGGTGGTAGGCCTTCGTAACTGTCAAAGAGGTGAAGTAGCCGTTGTGAGTCTGGTTGCAGTGCCAGTTCAGCCAACTTAATCGCCGCTGCACAGCCACCCTTCCAAACGCCACATTCAACAAAATCTCCCTCAATTTGCTGGTCAAACAGGGACTGAACCGATCGAATCAGGAACTCTATGCCTGAATCTGGCACCATACTATAGGGACGAACCTTCTGAAGCACCGTCTGCATCACTGTCTCTTCAGCACTCTCAGCTGTGGGCGCTTCGAGAGCAGGCTCCTCAACTGCTGGCAGATTAACGGCAGGCTCAGCGATCGTGGGTGCCCTGTCAGCTTGAAGTACGTTCCTCAAAAATTTTGGTAGATAAGCAAGTAGCATCAATTTTTTGGTAGATAAGCAAGCAACAGTAGCAACCTAAGGAAGTTTTAAATTAGCCTTTCACGGTTTCTCTTACAGTTGAGGCGCACTTTGAATAATTTCACAGGGACGATAACGTTAGCTTTGGTGAATCATACCTCGACAAGACATTATCTCTAAAGCTTCGCTAAATCAACCCCTAACTGGGCATTCTGCCCAGCCTTTCTACTTTTGCTTGAAATCAGATGCCAACTGTACGGTCACCACCGTCTGTTTTTTCAGTGCTAGCTTGAGCAAGCCTTAAAAATCGTTAACACCGTGAATGTATCGACCATTGCCGCTTACGTGATCGCTAGCTGCGTCTGCCCCGGCAAGTCGAAACGAAACGAGTACTCTGGCAACGTGTAACACCAACATCTGTGGACTGGCTGCAAGGCTAGAGCCTGCTATGAGGTGTTGTTGCGGGACATCCAACCTGGGCTGTAAGGTGTCGTCTTAAGCCTAATCTGGGCATATTGGGGGAGCATGCTTGCCGCGATCGCTCCCCCAGGCGATCCTGCTTGAACGGACGAAAAGCTGGATTATACTGGCACCAAGGGTATTGTCGCTCCTTCTTATCCCTCATTCTTGTTTCTCTCCAACGCACCAACGATGGACGATCGCCTCACCATTTTATTGATTGATGATTCGACAGAAGACAGAGCGATGTACCGCCGTTTCTTGGAGCGCGATGTCCATTTTACCTACGACATTTTGGAGGTCGCTTCTGCAGAAGAGGGGCTAGAGAGCTGTGAGCGCGATGATCCCGATCTAGTTTTACTCGACTACAGGCTACCCAATCGGGACGGGTTGGAGTTTTTGGCGGCGCTGACGTTGCGGTTGGGTCAACTTCGCCTACCGATTGTGATGCTGACTGGACAGGGCAATGAGGTTGTCGCGGTGCAGGCCATAAAGCTTGGCATCAGTGATTATTTAGTCAAAGGGTCACTGACCCAAGACAGTCTTTGCCGCACTGTGCGATCGGTGATGACGCAGCACCGCCTGCAGCAGCAACTGGAGCAGCAACAGCAACAGCAACAAGAGCTGCATCAGCGCCTACAACAGTTAAATGCTGAGTTAGACGCTAAAGTCCAGGAACGTACGGTCGCTTTGCAGGCGAGTGAGCGACAGTTCCGCAAGATTGCTGCTGAAAGCCAACAAATAGCGGACGCACTCAGAAGGAGTCAGTTTTTGTACGCGTCCCTGGTTGAGGCGCTGCCGATGTGCCTCTTTCGTAAAGATTGGAATGATCGGTTTACCTTTGTCAACAAGGCGTTTCTTGACCTGGTGCACTTGCCGCTAGAAGCCTGTCTGGGGAAAACGACTCGTGACCTAAACCCTCCAGATCTGGCAGAGAAATATCTTGCAGACGATCGACATGTGCTCCAGACAGGCGAAACGTTAGACCTGATTGAGATGGTCGAAGACCCAGAGACGGGTGTCCGCCGCTACGTGCAGACGGTGAAAGCGCCTGTGCGGAATGAGGCAGGCGAAATTGTCGAGATACAGTGCATTTTCTGGGACATCACCGATCGCAAACAGGCAGAAGATGCCTTGCGCCAGAGTGAAGCACGCTATCGAGCCATGATCGAAGATCAAACCGAGCTGATTACCCGTGCACTGCCGGATGGCACGTTGACGTTTGTCAACGCTGCTTACTGCCGCGCAAATCACCAGACGGCTGACGTGCTGATTGGACAAAATTTATTGGCAAACGTGCATCCAGAGGATCGAGAGGTCGTCGCTCACCTGTTGACAGCGCTGACCCCTGAGCAGCCCATTCAAACCTCAGACGAACGGCTGGAGTCGCCAGATGGCAGTATTCGCTGGTACCAATGGACTGACCGGGCACTGTTTGACGATGAGGGTACCCTGGTTGAAATTCAATCTGTCGCACGTGATGTGACCGATCGCAAACAGGCAGAAGACGCCCTTCGGAGCAGCGAAGCGCGTTTTCGCACCATCTTCGATCATGCTGCTGTGGGGATTGCTCAAGTCACCCTTGCTGGTCGATACTTTAACGTCAATCAAGCAATGTGCGCGCTTTTGGGCTACACCAAAACGGAATTCAAGTCGCTCACGTTTCAGGCCGTGACGCATCCGGATGATCTGGCCTTAGACCTGAAACAACATCAGCGGTTGATCGCTGGCGACATACCAGCCTTTTCCATGGAAAAGCGGCTGCTCCACAAGAACGGTCAGGTGTTGTGGACAACACTGACGGTATCCCTCATCCACGATCAGCATGGCAAGCCGCAATATTGTATTGGCATTATTGAAGATATCACCAACCGCAAACTGGCAGAAATGGCGCTACAAGAGAGCGAAGAGCGTTTCCGTGAAATTGCCAGCACGGTTTCCCAAATGTTCTTTGTGCGATCGCGTGATCCCGATCGCTATATTTACGTCAGCTCTGCCTACGAAAAAATTTGGGGACGATCGCGCGATGAGCTGCTGCAAAAGCCCTGGATTTGGATGGAGGCGGTTCATCCGGACGATCGCGCCCACGTGCAGGCGTCTGTAGCATCGCAAATGCAGGGTCAAAGCGTCCAACGCGAATACCGCATTGTACGCCCAGATGGAGCCGTGCGCTGGGTGTCAGCAGCAGTGAGCGCGATTCGAGATGCGGCAGGAAAGCCAGTCCGGTTCATTGGGCTGGCAGAAGATATCAGCGATCGCAAACAGGCTGAGCTCGAACTCCAACAAGCAAAAGAAGTAGCTGTGCGTGAAGCGCTACGTAGTGCCGAAGCCAACCGTGCCAAAAGTACCTTTTTGTCCAACATGAGCCATGAGCTGCGAACGCCCCTCAATGCCATCTTGGGCTTTAGCCAGCTGATGGTTTGTGATCCTGACTTAAATCTGGAGCAGCAAGAAAATCTCGCTATTATCAATCGCAGTGGCGAACACCTGCTTGCCATCATTAATGACATTCTCAACATGTCCAAGATTGAGGCCGGGCATGTCACCCTTAATGTGGTTGAGTTTGATCTTTTCTGCCTGCTGGATAACCTCGAAGAGATGTTTTGGTTGAAAGCGAACAGTAAAGGTCTGCAGCTCGTTTGCGATCGGGCTCCTGATTTACCCCAATTGGTACAAACCGATGAACACAAGCTACGTCAGGTCTTAATCAATTTGGTTGGCAATGCCATTAAATTCACTAGCGCAGGGAGCGTCGTACTGAGCGTCAAGTGTCATCAAGAGCCAAACGCCAGGAGTTTAAACGCGATGGGAATCCGGGCGTCGGCTGCGGGACAGACTGCGCCCCCATGTCCACTCGCTTCATCCCTTCACCTGTGCTTTGAGGTTAAAGACACGGGATCTGGCATTGACCCTGACGAGCAGGAAAGTTTATTTGAGCCGTTTGTGCAGTCAAGAAATAGCAAGATCTACCCAGAAGGTACTGGCTTAGGCTTGCCGATTAGTCAACAATTTGTCCGCCTGATGGGTGGGGAATTGACCGCCAGTGGCGCCTTAGATCAGGGTTCTACTTTTGCCTTTAAGATACCTGTAGGGCTAGCAGAGGGCTTGCCAGCAGCACGGCCATCGTCTGTACGATCGCAAGGACGGCTTATATTAGCGCCCGATCAGCCCACCTACCGCATTTTACTAGTAGAGGATCATTGGTCTAATCGGCAGCTTTTGCTTAGTCTGATCAAGCCTCTGGGTTTTGAGGTCCAAGAAGCCATAAATGGACAGGAAGCGGTTTCTCTTTGGGAAGACTGGCAGCCACATCTGATCTGGATGGATATTCGCATGCCTGTAATGGATGGCTATGAAGCCACCAGACGCATTCGTAGCAGTGAGCGCTTGCGTGCCAACGGGCAGCCACATGCAACAAAAATCATTGCACTCACCGCTAATGCCTTTGAGGAAGAGCTTACTCACGTTTTAGCGGCGGGATGTGATGACTTTGTTGGCAAACCGTTGCAAGCAACACTCATCTTAGCCAAGATGGCAGAGCATTTGGGAGTCCATTATGTGCATGCAGACAATGAACCTAGGAGCGCAAATTATGCGTCAGAGGCTCAGGCTGTAGCCCTTGCCAACCCAATGGCAGCGCCTGTTCCGCTTAACGCTGCTGCGCTCCAACAGATGCCTCTAGAATGGCTCCTACAGATTCATCGGGCAACGACTCAACTCGATTTTCAACGCTCACTGACGCTCATTGAGCAAATTCCATCAGAACACAACGCGATCGCTCAGGCATTACGGGAAAAGGTCAATCGTTTTGCTTTCGATCAAATCAGGCAGCTGGTTCAGGATGCGACTGATCACTATATCAAGCATTTTTAGAGCAACGGTAATGGTTTAGATATCATTTAAATCGACATGAGATAAATCTGTATGAGACATTTATAGAGAGTTTCTTGCAGAGAATTTTTGATGCCAACCCTGACAACCTCCAACAACATAAGGCGGTGGCGGATTCCTGCTGTCCTTGCTGTCACTGTCTTCGTTAATTATTTAGATCGGAATAACCTGGCTCTGGCGATTCCTCGCCTGGCTCAGGAGTTTGGCTGGAGCGATCGAGACGTTGGTGCCAAAGGTGAATTGCTGCTAGGAGCCTTCTTTCTGGCTTATGCGTTGTCTAATATGCTGTTGAGCCCGATCGCCGAGCAGTTTGGCCCTAAGCGTAGTGTGATGGTGTCCATTGGCGCGTTCTCGGTCGTAACGCTTTTGAGTGCAGCCTTGGGCTCTTCGTTTACAGCGTTGCTGGTTTTGCGTCTGCTCTTAGGGTTGGGGGAAGGTGTCCATATTCCGATGCTGAGCGCCATCACCAGTCGCTGGTTTTTACCGGGTGCGCGATCGCGTGCGAATGCGCTTTGGGGCAGCGGCATTTTACTATCGACTGCGATCGCCCCGCTTATAGTTGTGCCATTGATCCAGCTTTGGGGCTGGCGTCCGACGTTTGCCGTTTTGGGTGTGGGTGGCATGCTGCTCTCGATCCCACTGGTTTACGTTTTGGTGCCGGATGACCAACCTCGTGATCGGCGGCAGATGGACGGGACAAGAGCGCGAACCCCGTTGAACCGCTATCGTCGCAATCCACGTTTTTGGCTGGCGGTTGTCGGTGGTAGCCTCAATGCCTTTTGTGCGTTTGGGTTGCTGAACTGGCTGCCAGTCTATTTCAATCGTGCCAAGGGCATCGATTTTGCACAATTGGGATGGCCGCTGGCTCTCGTGTTTGCAGCGGGCATCGTTGGGATTGCCTTGATGGCATATTTAGGGGACAGACTGCAACGAAGGACACAACTCGCAGGGGTGGGCTTTTTGCTGGCAGGTGGTATGGTCTATCTTGCTTGCACTACAAGCCGGATCGAGCTTTTGGTTCTCTTTTTTGCGATCGCGGTTTTCTGTCAGAGTGCCTATGGTGCGCAAGAATATGCCATTATTCAACACCTTTTGCCTGCCGATCGTATCGGTACGGGAACGGGGCTCTATAACGGGCTAGCCGTCTTATTGGGAGGGGTCGGCGGCTCCCTCATTCCAGGATCGATCGTGGCAGCAACAGGTAGTTTTGATGCGGGTATGCTCAGCCTTGTCGTGGGTGCCTGGCTGGCAGCCGCAGTGATGTTTGTGCTGTCGCGACTAATCCAGTATTGACCGTGACAGGATGTGTGCACCAGGCTATGTAGTACAACTGGTCAAGAATCAGTGGCAGCCGCCTGACTTTAATGCGTAGGATAGGAAAAACATTCTGCTGTCTGGTTCCGTATGGCGGATGCCATTAACTTCGTTAACAAGCAATCGCGTAGCATCAAAAGCAACCTTCTCTCTATACTTTAGGCCTCTGCATGGCTGCGATTCCTGAGTCGGAAATTCAAGCGTATCTAATTTCTGTTTGCGCCAAGTATCAACACTGGCGGTGTCTCTATACGCCCACAGATACGGTGGGTAGGCGGCGACAGCAAGCCCCGGCAGCTTCACCGTTTGACTTTGGGTTGATGGTGCAAACAGTGCTGCCAAAACAAGGAGAGGAACGTTTACCCCAGGAGAGCGCAGAGCGGGAAAAGATCGAGCGACTACCAGTGCTGGAGGGCATTCGCAAATATGCGGCAGAGCATGTTCTGCTGAAAGGGCGACCCGGATCGGGAAAATCGACCGCACTGGCGCAATTGCTGCTGGAAGAAGCACAACAGAGCCAGCAAGCGCTTGAGGGGCTGTCTGAGAAGGAGGTTAACGCTGACTCTCAACAGCGATTGACGAAACAACGAGAGACCCTTCAGGTGGATTGGGAACTGAGGCAGGAGAAGCTAAAGCAACTGAGAGAGGCGTGGGCGATCGAGGCGGGGGCGGCAGTTAGGTTTCAGTTACAGCAGCAAATTAAGGCTGAGGAAACGCAACTGGAACAACTGGAGCGCCAATTAGATGACGTTGAGCAAGCTCTACTCAATCAGGAATTTTCGCCTGCCGCTCAAACGCCTGCTCCAGCCAGATCTAAGATTCCTGTGTTAGTCGAACTGCGTGACTACTGCACATCTGTTCTGGATTTAATACGGGACTTTTTCAAACAGCACGGACTGCTGCTGCATCCTGATCAAATTGAAACCTTGCTGTTTGAGCGGCGGCTGTTGTTGCTGGTGGATGGGCTGAATGAGCTGTCGTTTGAGACAGCCCGTAGCGACCTGACCGCGTTTCGGAAAACCCATGCTCACACGCCAATGATTATCACCACACGAGATTTGGTATTGGGGGGCGATCTCGGGATTGAGAAAACGCTGGAGATGCAGCCGCTGACCGAAGCACAAATGCAGCAGTTTGTGCGAGCGTATTTGCCGGAGCAGGGAGAGCAAATGTTACGGCAGTTGCGGGACAGACTGCGGGAATTTGGGCAAACGCCGCTGCTGCTATGGATGCTGTGTGAGGTGTTCCAGCAAGCTCCCAATAACCAATTGCCATCCAATTTGGCAGGAGTATTTCAGGCTTTTACAGCCATGTATGAAATTAGCAGTGTGCGTAAGCATGAAGTCGCATTGCTAAAGGGAGATGTGAGACCGCTGAGCGATCGCAGACTGTGGAAAAAGGCTTTGAAGGCTTTAGCGTCAGTCATGATGCAGGGAGAAACGCCCGTTGATTTTCGAGTCGTGATTCATCGAGATGAAGCGGAACGAGAATTAAACAGAATTTTCCCAACTGAGCAATTTCCAGTTCGAGATATTTTAGATGATTTACTCAAGTATCATCTGTTGCAAAACCGCAGTACAGACCAAATTGAGTTTCGTCACCAGTTGTTGCAGGAATACTACGCGGCGGAAGCCTTACTGCAAAAGCTACCTGACGTTAGCGATGAGACATTCAAACGAGATTATTTGAATTATTTGAAGTGGACGGAACCGATCGTGCTTATGCTGGGATTACCTGAAATAACTGATGAGCAAGCAGTACGCATGGTGGAGCAGTCGTTACTCGTAGATTTAGTTTTAGGAGCAAGATTAGTAAGTTGTATCAATCCGAATTTAGAAACTTCAGCTATCCAGTGCATTACTAAGTTATCACTCCATCCAGTACTTTTTATCGAGATTTTAGCACTTACTCAGTGTCAGACCGCTTTATCTAAATTGATTGATGCAGCAAACAGTGAAGATGATCCAGACTTGAGACGTGCTGGCGTAGAAGGTCTGTGCAATCAGTTCGAGCAGTTAAGCAATTCTATGCGTGAAACTCTAATAAAACGCCTTGAAGATGAAGATGTTAATATTCGATTTAAAGCATCGCTAGCACTTCTAGATGTATCGCCAGAAATAGCCCATCCTACATTTATAGAAGCTTGTAGTAACAAGAATTCTGATGTACAGTCTGAAGTCCAAATCTCAATCAGTTCTACTTACAAAGAAACTCAAGATTTGGTAAATTCTCTCAGTTCCTTAGATCCTAAAGAGCGTTTAGAGGCTGCGCTCTCTTTGAGTACAAGCGATATAGTTCAATGGAATGATAATGAGCAGAAGTATCGAGCGCTGTTATATGCGTCGTTCAGAAGAGATCTAGATCCTGCCCAATGTCAAATTTCTATCCAAGATGCCGATTTACGCTTCGCTTTTTTTGATTCTAATAAACATTCAATTTATGCCGCAATTATTAGGATATTGCTTGATGAAATAATCAATTCTAGATGCAATGAGTACCAATATATTTTAAGAGCTATATCAAATATATCGCCGTCTATAATTAAGCAAAATTTAAGAACAGAGCATTTGAATTTAATTGTAGGAAAAATAAATGATGCTAAGAAAATTAACATTCTTGATGAAGATTGTAGGAAGAGCATATTTTTGATTTTTAACGCAATTCAAGATAGGGAAGATAGTCAGATATTAGTTCAGGCTTTGGTACATCTTCTTAAACAGTTAGATTGTCTAACATCCTTAATCCGTACAGATGTAATCCTAACAATAGGCAGAGTGGGAGATTCATCGAATTTGAAAATATTAGCGGGTTGCAGAAAATTATTTCCATCCGAATACTTTACTAACGCTATTTCTATGATTCAATCTCGCTGCGGGTTCTACAACCACGAAATTGATCAGTTAGCTGAAGAGGAAGGGTATAGAAAGTGGGAAGTAGGAGGTGGAAAAGAGGAATACGAGAAAATATTATCTATTCTCTCTAATATGGTAATGGTGATGGAAAGGAATCCTGCAACCTTTCGAGACATTGGCGAGGAACCGTTGAGGGATCATTTTTTGATGCAACTGAATGGAATTTATAAAGGACAAGCTACAGGTGAGACATTCAACAATAAAGGAAAAACAGATATTCTACTGCGTGTCGGAGGGGAAAATATTTTTATCGCAGAGTGTAAGTTTTGGAAAGGTTCGCAGATATTAAAGGAAACATTTGATCAACTACTGGGTTATACAACTTGGCGCGATACAAAGCTTGCAATGTTAATATTTAATCAAAATAAGAACTTCACGGCTGTTTTACAGCAAATACCTCAAGTAATTCAGGAACATCCAAATTTTGTACGAGAAGTGGCTATCGACGTAGAAACTCAGTTTCGGTTTATTGTTCACCATCCAGACGACCGAGATCGCAAATTGCTCCTGACAGTTCTGGCTTTTAATATACCTTCGTAAGGAGATTCAGATATGCAAATCACGATCGACCTTCCTGACCATTTGCAACTCACCGAAGCAGATCTGCGGCAGGAGCTTGCTATTGCTCTCTTTCAACAAGAACGCATCACTCTCGGCAGTGCTAGCCAACTCGCTGGAATGCACCAAATTGAATTTCAACGGTTAATCGCCAGTCGTGGCATTAATATTCACTACGATGTAGACGACCTCAAGCAAGATCTGAAAAACCTGCGTGAAGAAGGTTGGTAATGATTGTTGTCAGCAATACCTCGCCATTGAGTAACCTTGCTGTCATTGGCAAAATGGCTTTACTTCAGCAGATTTACCCCAAAATTTTCATTCCGCCTGTAGTTCATGATGAGCTCATGCGCCTCCACGAAATCCAACCGATAATTACTTCCTCAGTAACCACAGGGTGGTTAGAAATTCAAACACCCAGTAGCTTTCAACTGATTCAAACCCTTCAACAAACACTCGATCCGGGTGAATCTGAAGCGATCGCGCTTGCTTTTCAGCTTAAAGTCGATCGTCTGCTGATTGATGAGCGGTTAGGACGAACGATCGCGACACAGTACGGACTTCCCATACGAGGCATTCTTGGCATTCTGATCAATGCAAAAGCTCAAGGACTGATTCCAGCCTTAAAACCGTTGCTTGATCAATTAATTGCCCAAGCAGGCTTCCGTATTGGGCAGTCACTATATGAATACAGCCTGCGAGAAGTAGATGAATAGGGAGATATAAGGGAATGGAAATTGCATCGCATATTAGCGTCGATCCGTCTGTTCACCACGGTATACCGATCATTACTGGCACGCGCGTTCCTGTTTCCATCATTCTTGGTTCCCTCGCAGGTGGTATGAATAAAGAAGCCGTCATGCAAGAATATGAGTTGACTCAAGCTCAGGTCGAAGCGGCACTTGCTTACGCCACTGAGCTATTCAAGCAAACCACTCATTGTTGACCTCTAGCAAAATATCCCCAGGCAACGGATGCACAAATTCCGGCGATCGTGGATGTCGAGTTTCAAGAAATTAAGCGGTTGCAGCCCCAACGCTGGCAAAACCTTCTCAGTCTGAAACGGCAGTGGAACGGGGTCAAAAAAGGGCTACTCAAAGTGGGTGAACATTTTGCTGAAGAAACTCCCTGGGGCAAAGGTGTGATCGGCTATCTTGAAGGCGTCACGGAGAAATTAGACCAGGTACCACGGCTATAGGAGCGGGTTGAATCATCCCTCTCTTTTACAACAGCTCTCTACAAAATCTCTACAGTGCCCTTCTGACCATCTATGCGGACGCGCTGACCGTCTTGCAGAAACTGCGTCGCGTTATGAATATCCATGACAGCAGGGATGCGGTACTCACGAGCCACGATCGCTCCATGCGACAATCTTCCACCCACTTCGGCAATCAGCCCTCCGGCTCTTGCCAGTAGTGGTGCCCAGCCAGAATCGGTGTACGGCACAACGAGAATTGTTTCTCGATGGATATCCGGTAACTCTGCCAAACTCCGCACCACTTTCACGATGCCCTCTACCTGTCCCGGACTGGCTCCAATGCCCTGTAGCTGTTGG
Organism: Stenomitos frigidus ULC18; assembly: GCF_003003795.1. GTDB lineage: Bacteria > Cyanobacteriota > Cyanobacteriia > Leptolyngbyales > Leptolyngbyaceae > Stenomitos > Stenomitos frigidus_A. Next base: position 135,107 of record NZ_PVWK01000097.1, read on the forward strand.
GACGACTGCCAGTTGTACGCACTGAGCGTCGGTGCGGGTGGATCATTTCCATAAACCAAAAACGGCACCGCTTCCACTGCACGATCGGCCTCCCGTTGCGATCGTCGCTGCTCCACCAGTTCTCGAATATTACCCTCCCCTGCTCCCTCTGCCTCCCGCTCCTCGCCCCTCTCCCCTCTCCCCCCCAACCGCCGAATCTCCTCCCACTCCAGGAAAAAGATATCGCCCGACTCAGACAACAACCCTGACTCCAGCCAGAGCTTTTCCAGCGCTACAAAGCTCCAGCGCAGTTCTGCCAGCAAGCGACTGTAGACCTCCGTCACACGCCCTTTGAGCGTCAGCCGACGCTGTACCCGCTTGACGCTGCCAGTTGCCCGATCGGGCTGAGACAAGCTTTCAGGTGGATTTTGGCAAAACTGGACAAACAGCGATCGCACAGGCTCCGGCTCTTCGCGCCACGTCGGCACCGCAATATCAGTCCCCACTTCGCTCAAGTAGCCATATTGCTCCAGTAGGGCGTCAAACTGAGACAGAATCGCCTGTCCATCAGGGCTTTGTGAGAGCAACGTGAGGGGTGAGGGGTGAGGGGTGAGGGGTGAGGAGTGAGGGGTGAGGGGTAAGGAGTCGTTTTGAGTGCTGCTGACCGCTGACTGCTGACCGCTGACCGCTGACCGCTGACCGCTTCCCAGCACTTCTCGCGCCGATCGCGCTAACGCCTGAAGCGATCGCAAGGCCGCAATTTCTGGCGTATCGCTGTTGTCCAGTTGTTCATCTTTAGCCTTAAAAAGGCCTTTCCGCAGCGCTGCACTGAGGGGAGCCAGAATGCTGTAGTAGGTGGCGGTTTGCAACAGGTTGAGAATGCGATCGATCCGCGTCAAAAGGTCTGTTCCTCCAAGTGCAGACGCAGGCTGGCGGGCAAATTCTGCTAGAGCGGGTGCGAATTGACGACGAGAGTCTTGCCGAAAATCTGCTTCTAGATGCCACTCTCGACCCGTTAAGCGCAACAGTCCCGGTAGGTTTCGCAGCGTGGATTGGAGCGGTGGTTTGCTAAATTTTGCGCCTCGTGTCAGAAACTCCAGGCTTTCCGGTGGCAAGCCCATGCGTCGAAACAACTGTCCCAACAGCGACGCATTGAAGTAAGCATAGGAATAATGCAGCGTCGCCGTCTCGTTAAAATCTAACCCCATGGCGCGTTTGCCTAGAACGAGGGTGAACAAATCGCCCCAAACGCCGCAGGTCAGGGGACGATTGATTGACCAGGTGAGGGGATGGATTAAACCAGGAATCACCTCAGCCGCAATTTTGCGCGTCCAGATCGGCAGTAGCGTGGTGATGGGTCGCGTTTGCAACAGCCAGAGCTGTTTGCCATCGTAACTCCACTCGATATCTTGAGGAATGCCTTGATATTGCGCCTCTAAATGTCTGGCTAGAAACGCAACCTGCTGGATGAGTTGAGGTGGCACAGTGCCGCTGCCGTGAACCGTCAAGGTGCGATCGCCTGGTAGCAGCCAAGCGGCTGGAGCCTGAGCCGTCGCAGGCTGAACGTCGATCGCGGGCACAAACACCTGGTAACTCTCAGGCGTGACCTGCCCTGATACCACCTGAGACGCGCTGCCTGGAAGGGCTTCGATTACCACTGCATCACCCTGCCGCGAGATCGGATCGCGGCTAAAGGCAACACCCGAAAAGACTCCCCGCACCTGTTGCTGGATGAAGACAGACATCGCCGCCTCAGGTAGGTTGCGATCGCGACGATACTGAACCGCACTCGCCTGATTGTAGGACGCAAAACACCGAGAAATCGCAGGCAGCAACTGTTCGCGGCGGACGATACTGGCAATGGATTCGTACTGTCCTGCTGCCGATGCCGTTTCCGAATCTTCTCCTACAGCCGACGATCGCACAATGAGCGGGGCTTTGGGCGAGGGCTTGAGCAACTCTAGCAACGGTTCTGGGTCATCACCAGCGCTGAGCACCCAACCCATCGGTACAGGGTAGCCCGATCGCTTCAAACGTGCCAGTGTGGCGGCTTTTTGCCCCACCTTACGAGCATCGAGTGGATCATTCAATGAGCGGATGGCGCGATCGCTGCGAAAGAATTTGAACGTTGACTGAGTTCCTGCCTGAGCTGCGGTTGGAGCTAAATCTAAGTCATCGGGAAGCTTGGTATAAATCCAGCCCAACATGACTGAAAGGATGATCGCGGCTCCAATCAGCTCATGGTCTAACGGATGGCGTAACGCTGTCATCAGCGGGAAGATCACAAGCACGCTGAGTCTTCCCTGCCGTCGTTCGCGCAGAATCGTAAAGCTGATGCCGCTGATGAGAAAGACAAAGCCAGCCGCGATCGGGTCATGAATGACATAGCCCCACACGACGTTCGTTGTCCCCGCGCCCTTCCCAAACCAGTAGCGCCCGACGACCAATGCCATGAGTGCCACCAGTTCCCAGGCAGGATCGGCTGGAAAGAACGATCGTGCCAGCAAAACAACTGCGATACCCTTCAAGGCTTCAGACAAGACAGCAAGAATGCCTGCCATGCGCCCACCGTGGTAGAACGCAGCCGAAACGCTGACGTTCCCAGTGCCCAGTTTGGCTAACTGCCGTCGCGTTAGAGCGTACGTAATCCAGGCAATCAAGGGCAGCCCACCCAGCAATGGACAGACGATGAAAAGCAGTAGCGCACCCCAGACTTGCGTTAGCGTCATAAATCAACTAGATCCCCGACTTCTGCAGCAGATTGAGACGAATCGATCGGGACTGAATCAAGCAGTCGGGGATCGATGCCGCTTCTTTTGGTCGGCAAGCCAAACATGAATTTCTAGAAGCAACTAGCTGCCGATACCGCCTGTATAAGCATCACCGCTTGCCAGTTCAGGGCGTGCTCTCAGTCCAGGCAGCGCCTTTGTTTCGCCTGTTTCAATGTAGCCAACGTAGAAGGCACCTTCTTCAACGCTGAGTGCGCTGGCATTCACATCGCCTTCTAGTCGAGCGGTACGGCTTAACGTCAGCTTCCCTTCTACCTGCACTCGTGCTTTGAGCACTCCGTGCACCGTCAGGTTTTTAGCGCGCACTTCGGGTCCTTCAATGAGCCCGCTTTCAGAAATCTGCATGTCTCCCCGCACTTCGACCGTGCCATGAATAATGCCATCAACCAAAAGGTCGCCTTCAACGTGGAGCGTCCCTTGCAACTCGCTGTTGGGGGCAATGTAGGTTGGTAAAGTCTTTGACGGCGGTGGGGTATTTTTTCTAAACATGCCTTTTTCCGAGGGTAAGACTCCAACATTCAGGTCTTGTGAGTGTCCAAACGGCAAGTTTGCCTTCTAAGTCCTCGCCGTCATCATGGCACATCTGCTCACTGAAAGTTAAGACTTTGCCCTAAAAACTTGCGAGTTTCGGTCGTGCACGATCGTTCATTTCCTATCAGCCATAAGCGTGGGTTTAGATGATACGTGATTGGCTTCACAGCAAAACCCACCTCTACTAAGGTCCTCGCCACGATCGCCAATCTCCCGTCATCAGGCCTTTACACCTGTAGACGCTGCGAATCATCATGAATGGTTGCAATCAAGCGTAGGATGGGTGAAACCTGGTGGTGAGGATAGATACATGGTCAAGCGTTTATTGCCTGGTGGAGCGACACGTAATCTGAGGAGATCCTTGAGTCGTCGTCAGCCGCTACAACGCTATTGGCTCATCGGGACAACGGCGATCGCGCTCTCCGTGATGGTCGCCACTCCGTTACGAGCTGCCACTACAACCAAAATCGCTGGTTTCTTTGGTTTGCCAATCCCAAACTTGCCCATTCCCGGTGGTTCGGTTGAGGATCTGCTGAAAGGCGCGGTCGTTGATCAAGCGGTCAAAGCGCTGGGCAGTACCTTAAAAGATGACGCACCGATCGAGTCGAGTAGCCAAGCCACGTTCCCAACTGTGAATCAGCTACCTGGCACAGCCTTTAAACCGAAAGCGATGCCAACGACGCTGATGGCCCAACTTCGCAATGCTACGGATGGTGCGGTCGCCTTACAGCCAGGGGACTATCGGATTCCAGTCAACGTGTTTTGCATGAAAGTATCGGCGCATAGTCCGGCAGGGCATCGCTACTTGCTGGCACCGCTCAAAGGAAAATGGGCCGATATCATTGTGGCGCTGAACGCACGATCGGCAGGTACTACTATTCCTCATCCTCAACTCCAGGTGCTGTCCTGGAACTTGCAGGCGGGCATGAAGTATGAGGAACTGGCGACCGAGCAACGGGCGATCGTCGATCAACTGCTGCCTGACTATAAGCCACGGCTGTCGCGCAGTTTTTACGAGCAAATCGAGTCGACCTGGAGTCAGCTTTCCGGCACTGTACCAGGCTTACCGTCGATGGATTCGGCTCTGGGGCGTTTGGGCGACGTTGGCAGTGCGATCGTCACCCTCCGTCAAACTCGCGACACCCTGCTCCGCTACGGCAATAACTTTGAAGCACTATCAAATGCGTTGGTTCTACCTGGGCAGGCAAACACGCCCAGTGATGGAGCGAATACGCCGTGGAGCCAAATCAGCCCACGCGTGTATGCCCGCCTCATGACCAAGGGCACCTATGCCGATCCCGGTGAGCTTCAGATACGGGTGACGGTAGAAGCCCCTGTGGGGTTACGCGATCGTCACCTGGTTGCCACCACAGATTTAGCGGGTTTGAATCTGGCAGGTTTAGACCTCGCTGCGATGCCGGTCAAAGTGCCGCTTGCTGGGCTTGTTGGCGATCCACAGGATAGTAGCGTACAGCCCTTATCCATGTCTCCGAAACCAGAGGACAAGGATGAAGATGAATCGGGCTCTGGGTCGTTGCAGATCCAAGAAAGAGGGTTTTCGGGCCCGCAGCCCCCTGCTCCGTTGAATCAGGTGTAGCAGTTCAGCGGTCAGTGGTTAGTAGTTAGTGGTTAGTTTTGGGTTGTTAGTGGCTCCTGTTGAAAGAGGTTGAAAGCATTTTCCATAAAGCGTTTCAGTTCGTTTTAACGGACTTTGACTGTTAGCCCGCAATTTATTGCAGGGCGAGTCTTGCCAGCGGTTAATGTTGCCAGCGGTTAAAGATTCCAGTTAAGGAAACACTGCGCCCTGGTTTGCACCATGCTTTGTGCTGGCGTCGTAGGCTTTGTGCTTCTGCTTGAACGCTGCTTTGACGGCATCGCGCTTTTGAGTGGCGAGTTTGTTCAAGGCATCACAGGACGCAGCAGGCGGCATCGCTTTTAGTTGGCTGAGCAAATCGTTACCAGCGTCAATGCCCAACTGTTTATGCCCTTCTTCGTGCGCTTGTAGAGCTGCCAGATGCTTTTTCCAGCGATCGATCAAGGGTTGAGGCGTGCCAGCAGGTGGCGTCCATGCGGGCAAATTGAAGGTCGTTTTAACGGTCACGGTGACGGTTTTTAGTTTGCAGCTTACGCCCTTCTTGCCGCCAGAAGTGAACTGAGCATCCAGATCCCAGAGGGTAGAGGCGTCAAAGCGCTTGCCCTCATCCTGGTTCATGGGGCCCAGTTGATTCATCTGCGATCGCAGTTCAGCCACTGTTCTTCCCTGGATTGTGTACGGCGAAACCGTTGGTGGAGCGACCACTAAATCGGGGTCTGCTGCCCAGGCTGCAGCTACACAACCCACAATGCAACTACCGACCAACACGGCCAAACCTTGATTGAACATGGAGTGCTTGGATGCGCGATCGCTTACGGTTTGCTTGATTCTGGTTTGCTTGTTCCTGGTTTGTCTGACCCTGGAATGGTGATATCGATCGCGGTCACTGGCTGCCCTAACGTGTCTAGCGATGGCTTGATGGTGGCTTGATTACCGACCACTAGCGTCACGATATTTTCGGGTTTTAAGTAGGTTTTAGCAACGCGCTGCACATCGGCGATCGTCGTTGCAGCAACGCCTTTTTGATAGCGGAAGATAAAGTCATTTGGGTAACCAAAATATTCGTAGCGCAGTAACCGAGACAGCGTTTGATTGGGCTGCTGAAAGTTGAAAATAAAGGAATTCAGCACCGAATCTTTCGCAAAGGCAAGCTCTGCTGGCGCGATCGGCGCTTTGCGAATGGTCTCAATCTCTGTGCGCACACTTTTGATGAAGGGCACAGTTGCGTCTGATCGGGTCTGTCCGCCTGCCACAAAGAGCCCTGGGTAGTCATACTGTGGCCCCCAATACGCGTAGACCGAGTATGCCAAGCCCTGACGCGATCGCACCTCGTTAAACAGCCGTCCGCCAAACCCGTTCAGCACTTCATTCATCACTGACAGCGCTGGATAATCTGGACTATTCACCTGTCCACCCAGGTGCCCAATTTGCACATTGCTCTGCGTCAGTTGGGGCTGATTTACAAAAAAGATACCGCCTTGTTTGGCCTGAGCCACTGTTGGCAAGGCTGCGGGTTTTGCTTCCGAAGGCTTCCAGTCACCAAAGGTCTTTTCTACCAGCTTTCGCATGGCCTTGGTCTCAAAATCACCAACGATACCCAGGAGGATGTTGTTCGGATAAAAATACTGTTGATGGAACTGCACTAAATCGTCACGAGCGATACTTGTCAGCGTGGCGTACTCAACGTAGCGAGCATAAGGACTCTTGTCGCCATAGACCAATTTGCGAAACTCGCGATCGGCGATCGAGTCTGGTTCGTCATTGCGACGGGCAATGCCCCCCCGCTGCTGTGTTTTTGCCAGATTGAGCTTGTCCGTTGGAAAAGCAGGCTGCTTCAACGTTTCAGCAAACAAGCTAAACACTTCTGGCAAATCTTCCGTGAGCGTGTCGAACCCAGCGTTGCCAGAATCTTCGTCGATCGAGGCTTCCACTGAAGCTGCCCGCTGCTCTAAAAATTCGTTGATGGTATCGGCTGTGCGGGTTTGGGTGCCGCCCGATCGCATCACAGTACCCACTAACTCTGCCAACCCGACCTTCTCTGCAGGCTCCAGGCGATCGCCGGTGCGAATTAAAGCCGTCCCATTAATCAACGGCAGTTCATGATCTTCCACCAAATAAACCAACATGCCGTTTGCTAATTTGAACCGGGTATATGCCGGCAATTTAATGGCTGGTGGTGGTGAAAATTTCAGATCTGTATAGTACTTGGGCGTCGCTGCCGCCGCTGGGCGCAGCGCCAAAAACAACAGCAGTAGCGGGATGATCACAAAGGAAAAGACCAGTGCGATGCTTTTTGCCGTTTTCTGCTTTTTCGTTTCTATGGTCATTGGCACCGCTTCCTCAATTGCTTTGTTGCGTTAATACCATTAATCGCTTGATTGCTACCTAAAGACCTCATCCCCTTCCCTTGCCTCAAGTCGAATCACTGATTACCTTCGAGGTTTCGCACCTCCATCAGACTTAAAAGGATGACCAACGGGTTAATTTCATAGTGCTTTCGGCAATAGTTTACCGATCGTCCGATTTTGGGGCACAAACGTTGCTTGTGCGACACGCTGAATATCCTGAGTAGTCACTGCTGCAATTTCGTCGATTTGTTTGAATAAGTTGCGCCAGCTTCCGGTTTTCACTTCGTATTCCAACAGCGCTTGCGCCATGCCCATGTCTGAATCCAGCGATCGCAGTAAGTCTGCTCGTGCCTGAGTTTTTACGCGATCGAGTTCTTGAGTTGAAACGGGTTCGGTTTTCAGGCGATCGATTTCAACCCGTAAGGTGGCAGCAACTTCATCAACGGTGTGACCTGGAGCCGTGAGCGCATAAAACAACATCAAATTAGGAAACTTATTGCCTGGAAAACCGCTAAACCCAGCCGCATTCAACGCCAACTGTTGCTTTTCGACCAACGACTTGTATAGGCGCGACGTGCGTCCACTGCTGAGGATGCTGGCAATCATGTCGTAAATCACATCGTCGGGATGCTTGAGCGCCGGACGGTGATAGCCTTCCAGATACCAGGGCTGTGTTTCGAGCCGTAGAGTTAGTGATCGTGGTTCAGTTTGAGCGGGTTCGGTTGCGACCACTTCTGGAGGCGCAGGTTTTGCCTTAAACCGACCAAAGTAAAGCTGTGCGAGCCGTTTGACCTCAGTTGGGTTCACGTCTCCCACAATGGCGATCGACAGATTATTGGGCGCATAATGCGTTTCATAAAACGTCTGCACATCTTTGCGGGTCAACCCCTGAATGTCCTGGTTATAGCCAATCACAGGACGACGGTAGGGATGCACTTTAAACGCGACATCCGAAAAAGCTTCCACCATCTGACCGATCGGCGAATTATCCGTCCGCAGTCGCCGTTCTTCCAGAATCACATCTTTCTCTTTGTAGAACTCCCGAAAGACCGGTTCGAGAAAGCGCTCCGACTCCAGCGACATCCAGAGTTCTAGCTTGTTTGATGGAAAGCTATAGAAATAACGGGTCGCATCAGCTGACGTGTTGGCATTCAGCCCCACGCCGCCTGCTTGTTCGACAATCCGCCCCAGTTCGTTTTGCTTGGCAAGCTTTCCTGCAGAGGCTTCTACCTGAGCAAATTCTGCCTTTAGTTTGTCCAGTTCTACTTTCTGATTCTGTGCCGTTGCTGCCTGGATTTGCTCTGATAGCCGATCGAGCTTGTCCAGTAGAGGCGCTTCTGCCTTGTAATCAACGGTGCCGATGCGAGTCGTACCCTTAAAGGCCAGATGCTCTAGGAAATGCGCAACCCCTGTTTTGCCGTCTGGCTCATCGGCACCACCGACATCGGCATAGGTGAGGAAGGAGACGACTGGCGCTTGATGCCGCTCTAGCACAATAAACTTCATGCCATTGGCTAACCGAAACTCTGTGATTTGCTGGATCACCCGATCGAGATACGGTTGAATAGACTGCGGTGGCTTAACGGCCGGTGCGTTTTCAGTCTGCGCCAGAGCCATAGCGGGAACCATCCCCCAGCTCAGCAAAAGTGTTAGCAGTAGGGCAATGGCTCTAGTAGCGTGTTTAAGCATCAACGCAGCAACAGAAAAGGACAGGAGCGATCGGCAAAACTGAAGCATCGGCAACTAGAAAGGAAGACGCAGATTCCAGGATAACCTGCCCCGGTCATTGAAACCGCTTCTAACGATCAGCCAGCAGCCAAGAAAACGCTGACCGCTGACCGCTGACCGCTCAATTTTGGTAGTGGGCAGCACGGTTTATGCGTTGACCCATCCATCAAGATAGGGAGTCCTGACCGACTGGTCTTGCTTTATGAGCTTTCTGACCAGCGCTACCAATGTTGCGATCGAAAAAGATCTCAAGCAGTTTTTATTCATTCTGCTCGTGGCTCTGAGCGCTGCTGGTCTACCCAAGATTTTTTCGTCATTGCGGCAGGTGCCCTATACGCTGCTGTTGGTCATGGTCGGCCTGGGGTTAGCGCTAGTGGATGTGCGATTGCTGGATTTGTCGCCAGGCATGATTCTGATGATCTTTCTGCCCCCGCTGCTGTTTGAAGCCGCGTGGAATATGCAATGGCCCGAGCTAAAAGAAGAGCTATTGCCCAGCGGTCTCTATGCTGTTGGTGGCGTGGTGCTGTCGATCGCCACCGTGGGCTGGACACTCCACACCTTTGCACACATTGCCTGGATGACAGCCTTGCTGGTGGGCGCCTGTCTCTCTGCTACCGATTCTGCGGCGGTTATTGGGCTCTTTCGTGAAGTAGGAGCGGGGAAACGGCTGACCACACTGCTCGAAGGCGAAAGCTTGTTTAACGATGGCGCGGCGGTTGTTGCGTTTGGCGTACTGGTGGAACTGGCGATCGAAGCCAGCATTTACACCAAGTTTGTCCAAGCGGGCTTACTCAAAAGCTCGTCACTCCCTATCATGCAAAAAGCGTTTGATGCTTAAGGAGCTTGCTATGCTCCGACGGGCGATTTGTTATTCGACAACAACATACGAGCATGGAGGGACTCGAACCCCCGACCCTCAGGACCGGAACCTGATGCTCTATCCACTGAGCTACATGCCCTCGTTCTTCCGAGAGTATAGCATTGTTAGAAAGACTAAAGGATGAAGGCTAAAGGCTAAATATTGAGCATTCTTAAAGGTACGTTGCCGGATCAACGGGATCACCGTTTTGGCGGACTTCAAAGTGGAGGTGAGGCCCGGTGGAGAGCCCGGTAGAACCAACCGCCGCGATTGCCTGTCCACGCTGTACGGTTTGCCCTTCGGAGACGTAAAGCTCGCTGGTGTGACCATACAGGGTTGTGATACCGCCACCGTGATCGATGATGACGGCATTGCCATAGCCACCGTACCAGCCTGCGAAGATGACGGTGCCGCTATCGGCTGCGTTAATGGTTGTGCCATAGTCGGCTCCAAAATCAAGGCCGGAGTGAAAGCGCTGGTAGCCGAGGATGGGATGCATCCGCCAGCCGAATCCGCTGGTAATTTCGCCCAGGCAGGGGACGATCATTTGTCCGGTCCCGCGAAAGGCAATGCCGCCGCTGCCAACGCGCTGCTGAATGAGCAGCCCAATGTTGCGAGAGTCTTGCAGCAGTTGAGTTTCGGCTACTTCTAAGGCACGCCGATCGCTCCGTAAGCGTTCGATCATCGTTTGCTGTGAACCTGCCTGCGCTTCAAATTCTGCCTTTTGCGCCAGGAGTTCTTGCTTGAGCAGGGCGATCTGGTTTTTCTGTTGCTCTACTCGATCGCGTTGCTGGTCGATGCGATCGGTGTCTTGCTTAAAACCACTCAGCAGTTGTTGATCGGCTTTGTAGAGGCGTTTGAGTTGATGACGGCGATCGAGAAATTCGTTCAAATTTTGGCTTTGTAACAATACGGCCCAGCCGCGATCGGTCTGCTGACGCTGAAGAAAGCGCAACCGTGCTACCGTTGCAAACTGCTTTTGTCGATAAAGCTGTTCTGCTTTGACCAGCGTCACCTCTAACGATCGCAGTTGCGTAGTTGCGGTTTGCAGTTGAGCCTCACTGGTTTTGATCTGGCTAGCCGTGGCTTTGATGCCCTGGCGTAAACCTTGAAGATTTCCCTGCGCTGCCTTTTCTAAGTTTTTCAGGCGCTCGTGTTCTTTAGAAATTTGCGATCGCTGCTGATCGATCTGCTGCTGCTGACGCTGCAAATCTGTGACTGAGCCCCCTTGCGCGATCGAGGGCTGAGTCACGGTACCCATGTCAACCAGCAAAAGCAGACAGAGTAGACCTGTAAGCAGTCTGTTGGTCAGATTAAGCTTTGCGACCAGCGTTTTAATTGCCTCAAAAAACCAAAGCACCATTCCCAGGAACCAGCAGAGTAGCCAAACAAGACACCATTATGACCACAATGGCGACTTGGGCAAGCGTAAATTGAGAAAAGATTATCGCGATTGTGATTGCTTGACCTTCTAACACCCGGCATTGAGGATCAGACACTCGTCAATAGCGGAAGACTCAGCCGCGAGTGTTCAAGACTCAGCCACGAGGATCAAACACTCGTTAACGAGGATCAAAGACTCACTCACCAGTATCAAAGACTCGTCGCTGAGTGTTAAACACTCGTCGTTGAGGATCAAACACTCAGCCACAAGTATCCAAGCTTGGTGAGCAAGTATCAAACACCCGTTGTTGAGGATCAAAGACTCAATCGTGAGTCTTAAAGACTCGTCGCCGACAATCGAAGACTCATTGTGGATCACGAGTCAGGCTAAAGCTGACCGCTGACCGCTGACCGCTATTTTGTCCTCACTAGCGCTGCATGTGCTCTGTCAACAATGCCTGTGCTCGCGGCTTGTAGAGCAAGTAAAACAAGGCTTCTGTGTAGCGCAACATGTCTTCCCGGTCTTCTTTAGAGGTGTAGTTCCAGAAGCCATAGATTTTTGCCAATGAAAGCAGCCGATTGGTGTGGATTTTCCAGGTGTAGGTGCTGTAAACCCGTTCAATACCTCGATTGGAAATGTCGCTCCAATATTGGGGGGTTTGATCGCACTTGGAAACAAATTCCAGTATGGTTGCTGCCATCTCTTCTGTGTGAGTGGGGTTGATGTAAAACCCGTTGAATTTGTCCTGAATAATTTCGAGCGGACCACCAAAGCGAGTGGCGAAGGTCGGCAGTCCAGAAATCATGGCTTCCAAAATGGTCAGACCAAAGGCTTCAAAGAGAGCCGGTTGGACAAAGACACCCTGATGGTCGGCAATGATGCGGTAGATCTCGCCAGAATCGCCTTTTGCCAGACGTACGCCCAACCAGCGCACTTTGCCGTGCAGGTCATACTCGTCAATGATCTGGTAGAGCTTTTCGATTTCGCTAATCTCTTCGTGGTCGGTGGAGTCTTCGGTGCGGAGTTTGCCTGCAATCAAGATGAGGTTGCAGTGCTCTTGCAGTGCTTTACTCTTACCAAAGCATTCTGCCAGACCCGTCAGGTTTTTGATGCGATCGAGCCGTGCCATCGAGAACACTGGGCGCTTACTTGGATCATCCAGCTTGCCAATGACTTGAGCTGGATCATCCAGTGTAAAGAGGAGGTCTTCTAGCCGATCGCGATCGCCGAGCAAGCGATCGTCCGTGCGCGTATAGGGGAAATACACCGTTTCGTTGACACCGGGCGGCACCACGTTAAACTTGGGGCTGAACAGCTCAATGCCGCTAGTGACGTGATATAGCTCTGGCATCGTGAAGCATTTGTACGATTCATACTGCCCCACACTTTCAGGCGTCCCGACGATTTCTTGATAGGTGCTGCTGATGATGAAGTTAGCCGCGTTCATCGCAATCAGGTCTGCCGTGAACTGAAGTGAAAAGTGATACTTGTCATCCAAATCTTGCCAATAGAGATTACTGAACAGGTATTTGGATTTTTCGAGTGCGTGGGCAACATTGCACTGAGTCACTTTGAGCTTGCGTGCCAGCAAAAAAGCAACTAGATTGCCGTCGGAGTAGTTGCCAATGATCAGGTCAGGCTTACCGCTAAATTCGGCGCGGAGTGCGGTTTCAGCATCGATCGCAAAGGTCTCCAGATACGGCCAAATCTCAAACCGAGAGATCCAGTCCTGCGTCAGCTTAGGGTTAAACTCACGGAACGGCACCCGCAAAATCCAGGCATCTTCAGTGCCGTAGATTTTCTCCAGTCGCTGGTTGCACGTCGTACCGTCACTATTGGGAATTAGCCGCGTCAGCACAATCACTTTAGGATGGATATTCAACACATCCAGTCCAGCAAGTTCAATATCTTCTTGAAGCTGTTTTTCCAGGCTTTTCACCTGATCGAGAATATAGACAATTTGTCCACCCGTATCGGGGCGTCCCAACACGCCTTCTTGCCCAAACCAGCCGTGCGGCGAAATCAGAGCAATCTGAAAAATCATGGGAATGCGAGCCGCAAAGGACTCTAGTACCTGATGGTCGGGCGAGTCAATCAGCTGATCGAGTAACCCCAACGTTTCCCGTACGCGCAGAGCCGTATTGCCCCAGCCGGGCTCAAAGCCAAGCGTTTGGAGGTCAAAGCGGAATTGTTCGTAGGGGGCATCGTCGGGGCGATCGCTCAACCATTGCAGGGCTGTCTTGATCTGTTGCGACAATGCTTGTTGGGTTTGAATGCGCTCATTGATTAATAGTTGATGACCATTATGATGATGCAGCCGCAGAAAGTTAAACGCGCTATCCAGCCACTTGTTCTGATCTTGGAACAGTTTGCTAGAGAGATAGCGATTCAAATACTCAACGCCCTTACCAATATTTTTGGGATCACGAATAGCCGGTGAATAATCATAAAAAGGCTGAAAGTCGATTTCAAAGACGTCCCCGTCTTGAGGATGGTAGCGATTGACAAAGCGATCGCGTAGATCCAGCAAATCGCTAATGCTCATCGGCTCCACGGTGAGATCTTCCAGTAAACGATAGGCCTCCTGGCTGGCAATGCGGGGTCGAATAATGAGGCAAAGGCTGTTGCCATCCAGAATAATTTCCTGCACATGGTAAATTAGCTTGCCTAGCCGAGAGGAGGTTTGAAACTGCTCAGACTGTTCATAATGACTGCAGTAATCAGAGAAGGCTGCAAGAATTTCATTGCGCAGCAGATAGCGCTTTTCGGAAGCGCGAAGCTGGCTGGCAAACTGTCTTAAATTGGTACGTTCATCACTGTTGAGCACAGCCTGAATTAAGTCGGACATGCGTTATTCTCCCGATAGACAGTCAATTATTCTCTTGTAGCCCTGCGATCGTGGTGGCTCGCAGACATGGTGATCAGTCAGTTACCCGTGGCGTTCTGAGCCCAGCGCGATCGAGCGGCAAATCACATGCAAACACTCAGCACTGAATAACAGGAATGATGTCGTTGCCATACTAGAGGCACCGTGTTGTAGAGTGCGTCCTCCGGACGTTTGAACCAGGCACGATCGGCTCAAACAAGATGCGCTAGAGCTTGTTGAAAAAGCTCATGGTTGGAAGCGGTCAACAGGTAGTCATAGTCATCAGCGAGCAGTAAGCAAACTCCCGTTAGAAACATGGCACGGCCATGTCTCTACAAGAATGCGACCTTACAGACCTTACAGCCATATTCCTTAATAACGCCTAAGCAGTCCCTGTCTCGTCTGAAGCAGAGAGGCGATAGGTTGCTCGAACTCTAGGCCCAAAGACGATGACATCTTCGGGCTTCAATGCCCACGTCCGATATTTTTGCCCGTTGATTAATAGCCCATTCGTACTTGCCTTACCATCCAGATCGCCATCGGTAATCTGATAGGTATAGCTGCCATCGCCCTGAAAGATTTTGGTGATAATTGCGTGATGTCGAGACGCAAATTGAGAATGTAGACAAATATCGCTCTTCGGATCGCGCCCAAGTTGATATTGATCAAGCTCTAAAATGAGATCGCGCTGACCGCGATCGTCCTCAATGACCAAAAAGGGTCTGCCTTGAGGGCGCGCATCGCTATTGTCTAGATCAGGTTCAGGTAGAAAGCTGTCGCGGCTGTGCACATCGCCGTCTATCACGGTCGGCGGCTCGTTAAACCCAATGCCATACCAGGCTGGATTAGTCGTCGGTGGGCGCTGACTCAGCCCTGACCGATCAGATGCTAACTGGCGAGCTTGCCAGGAAACGTCGTCATCGGGCTTAATCGTGAGGGCGCGATCGTAGCTGGCGATCGCTTCCTGGTAGCGTTGCAGAGCGACCAGCGCATTGCCGCGATTGCGCCATGCCAGGTAGCTGGCTGGGTTGATGTGCAGCACGCGATCGTAACTGGCGATGGCTTCTGTAGGGTGGCTCAACCCGTACAATAACGCGTTACCCCGGTTTTGCCAGGTCTCTTCGTGATCAGGCTTGCTTTGCAGCACCCGATCGTAGCTCTCGATCGCCTCTGTGTAGCTACCGAGACCATATTGCAAAGCGTTACCACGACAGAACCAAATCTGAACGGACGCATCGCTTTTGGGTCGGAGGCTGAGTGCTCGGTCAAAGCTGGCGATCGCGTCTACGTAAGAGCCACACTTTTCCAATGCCAAACCGCGTTCATACCAGACCTCGTAAAAATCGGGTCTAACATCAATGACGCGATCGTAATGGGCGACTGCCAGAACGTAGGCTTCAGTCGCAGCCGCTGCTAGCCCTTGTCTAAACCACAAAAGAGCATCGCCGCTGAGTTGGAGTTGACCTGTGTCAAGCATGGCTCAATTTCCTGAAATCCAGTACCCATCCAAACAAACAGGGAGCCGAGCGCTATTCTTTACGATAAGAAAAACAACTTAGTAATCCGTAGATTCTACTAACCTTACATAAAACTAACGTAAAACGACAAATCTTCTTACACTTCCTTTAAAGAAAAGCAGAACATCGCGAAAATGAGGGATGGCGAAAAGGTGAGCCTTATGAGTAGAGGCAGGGAAGCGGCGGCGAGGAGCGAGGGAGAGTCGGGGGAGAGCTTGAGTTTTGAGGTAAATTTGGCTATCGACGACTGACAACTAACGACTAACCCAAACATCCGCCCCAACAGTTTGCATTCAAACGATTGCCATGCTATTCTGTTTGTATACGAAATGTATGACCTAGTATATTTTAACAGGAGAAGACGCGTATGCTGACAGTTCGCACGGCTGAAGACCGGGGACATGCTAACCACGGTTGGCTGAACTCCTACCATTCATTCTCGTTTGCTAACTACTACGATCCACAACACATGGGCTTTCGGAGCCTGCGGGTCATCAACGAAGATATGATCGCCCCTGGTGCCGGATTCCCAACCCATGCTCATCGAGACATGGAAATCATCACGTATGTGGTCTCTGGTGCCGTCGCTCATAAGGATAGTATTGGTAACACGGAGACGATCGGTGCAGGGGGGATTCAGCGCTTTTCAGCTGGCACGGGAATTACTCACAGCGAGTTCAACCCCTCCAACACGGAAGCTCTACACCTGCTGCAAATCTGGATTCTGCCAGAACAACAAGGCATGACGCCCAGCTATGAGCAAAAAGAGTTTCCAACTGAAACAAAACTCGGTCAATGGCGCACACTGGCTAACCGCGAGGCAGCCGATGGTGCAGCGAAACTGCATCAAGATGCGGCACTGTACGCCACCATCCTAGAACCGGGTCAGCGATTAAGCTATGCGTTGAATGCCGATCGTCATGCCTGGGTGCAAATTGTGCAGGGCGAAGTAACGCTCAACGGTACAACCCTCGATAAAGGCGATGCTGCCGCCATTAGTCAGGAAACTGAGCTAGTGCTTGAAGCCAGTACGGACGCAGAAATCTTGCTGTTTGACCTGGCATAACCCTTTAGAGACGCGCTTCACCGACCAGTAGTCGCGTCTCATTTCACTCTTTCACGGAGGCACTTATGGCACTCGGTATGATGGTTGACGGCAAATGGACAACTGAATGGACGGAACGCGATCAAACGGGCAAATTTAACCGGATGCCGACGAAGTTTCGCCACTGGATTACGGCAGATGGTGCCAGTGGTTTCAAAGCCGAAGCAGGACGCTACCACCTCTACATTTCGCTGGCGTGTCCGTGGGCGCATCGGACGTTGATCATGCGTCAGCTTAAAGGATTGGATGCCGCGATCGGTCTGTCGATCGTCGATCCGATTCTGACTGACAAAGGGTGGGGCTTTTCAGATGCTCCGGGTGCCATTCCTGATAGCGTGAATCACGCTCAGTCTTTGCAAGAAATTTACGTCAAAGGAGACGAGCACTACACCGGACGCATCACCGTTCCCGTGCTGTGGGATAAACAAACGCAGACGATCGTCAACAACGAGTCGCGCGAGATCATTCGGATGTTTGACACCGAATTTGGGGCGATCGCGAAACCCAACACCGATTTTTATCCGCAAGCGCTACGAGAAACGATTGATCAGACGATCGATGCCATCTACATGCCCATCAACAACGGCGTGTACCGCTCTGGCTTTGCAACATCTCAGGCAGCCTACAATGAAGCGGTGACGGAACTGTTTGAGAATCTCGATCGCTGGGAAACGGTTTTGGGTCAGCAGCGCTATCTCTGCGGTAGCCAACTGACTGAAGCGGACATCTGCATGTTCACAACGTTGCTACGGTTTGATGCGGTGTATCACGGGCATTTCAAATGCAACCTGAAGCGCATCATCGATTATCCCAACCTGTGGAACTACCTGAAAGAGATCTATCAGTATCCCGGCATCAAAGCGACCTGCAACCTCGATCACATTAAACGCCATTACTACATGAGCCAGACGCAGGTAAACCCCAATCGGATCGTGCCCAAAGGCCCCATCATTAACTTTGACGAACCCCACGATCGTGCCCGTCTTTAGCGCGAGAAGATAAGGTAGACCGCTCGCACCTCTGACTTCGCATGTCTCTAAGAAGGGGCTAAGAACGTGTCAGGATCTCCTCACTATTGCTTCAAAAGCTCATGCTTTGGTCAGAGGGCGGTTTGGCTTTGTGTGCACCGGCTTGATCCAATTGCATGATGAGCATACAGTCTTTGTACTGTGCCCTCACCAAAGCTAGAAACACTTAGAAGCAGTCGCTATTGAGGTGTGTGAACGCATAGAAGCAGTGCTCACCCGTGGCTGGTTCCACGATGCCGTACAGGTCGGTAGCCTTAAACTGCCACTG
>NZ_PVWK01000116.1 GCF_003003795.1 Stenomitos frigidus ULC18
GGGCGTCCTGGCATGACCCATGACCTCAAAGGGGACTCCTTTAGTTTGGCGCAACTTCATATTTAATTGGTATAAGCATCAACGACGCAAAGAGAAAGCCAAGCAGAAATGTCATCACCAGTTGCGCAGGTACACTGAGCAGGGGCACTCCCCCGAACACATTGACGGCATGAAGCAGCGAAAAGCCGATCGCGCTCACCAGCATTGCCCACCGCACGCGATGGGTGGTCAAAAAGGCGTGTAACACAATGCCGCGATACATGGTTTCTTCCCCCAGCCCGACTAACAAGGTGGTGAAGCCAGCAACGGCAAACAACTGCCATTGGGCAGCAGTGAGTGAGGTCTGACTCAATCCAGATAAACAGACCACCCACATGGCAATTAACACCGCGATCGAGGGCAGAAACCACAGGAGTTGCTGGCGATCGAGGGGACGAAAACCGATCGCCTGCCAACCAAAATAGCGCGTTACCCAGAAGGCATTGAGGGCATTAAGGATGATGAGGATGAACCAGAACAGGTTCATCATGGCTGGATCACCGTAGGTAATGCCCTGGACGGTTTTCATGTAGAACATCCCGATGCCCATGATTGCCGTATAGAGGAATGCCGCTAAGACAGCCATTTTGGGTTTTGAGACTGAGCTTGAGTCCATCGTGATTTGTCCTGTGTGAATTGAGACGATTGCCTACCAAATTTTGACGCGGTCTTTTTCGTCCAGCCACATGGGATCGCCGGGTTTGATGCCGAACGCTTTGAAGAACCCAGCCTCATGCTGCAAGGGAGCAAAGGTGCGATAGGCATCTGGAGAATGGGAATCGGTTGCCACTTGGTTGCGAAGTTCCCCCTCTCGGATTTTGATTGCCCAGAGCTGTGCCCAGGAAAGAAAGCAGCGCTGTTCGGGTGTGTAGCCGTCGATCGTCCGCCTGTCTTGAGGGTGTTCGTTCAAATACTCCTGTAGCGCCTCATAGGCAAGGCTGACTCCCCCCACATCCGCCAGATTTTCCGTCACGGTTAGCTTGCCGTTAATCTTGAGTCCTGGCAGCACTTCGTACGCATCCGCCTGTTTCACCAGCTTGTCGGTCTGGGCATTGAACTTGGCGACATCGGCATCCGTCCACCAGTTCCGCAGATTGCCTTTAGCATCAAACAGCCGCCCCAAACTGTCAAAGCCGTGGGTCAGTTCGTGCCCAATCACTGCACCCATCGCACAGAAATTGACCGCCGGATCGACCTTTGCATCGTAGTTGGGGGGTTGGAGAAAGGCGGCAGGAATCTCAATGCCATTGACTCCTTGATTGAACGCCGCATTGACGACCAGCGGCAGTGTGACTCTGGGGATACTAAACTCATCACGAGTGACGGGTTTACCCAGTTGAGCGAACATGCGCTGTTGAAAAAATTGCGCGGTATTGAGCGTATTACCGAAATAGTCATCGCGGCGGATGGCAACGCGGGTGTAATCAATCCATTGGTCTGGATACCCCACCTTAATCATGGTGCGATCGAGCTTTTCCAGCGCCGCCTGACGGGTGGCAGGGCTGAGCCAGGGGTTGGCAACCAGACGCGCTCTAAACCGGGTGCGAATCCGCCCAATCATGTCCTCAACCTGCTGTTTGGCTTGGGGGGAGAAATAGGCTTTGACATAAAGCTGAGACACCGGATGACCAAAAAGTGAAATGACCTGCCCAGACACCCATTCAGTCCGGGAAGGTAGCTCATACTTCTCGCCATTAATGACCCGCTTGAAGGCAAGTTCGGGTTTGTTAAAGGCTGGGGTTAGCTGGTCTTTCGTCTGGTATAAGAGTTGCCAGCGGAGGTACAGCTTGATATCTGCGATCGAATAGTCCTTGAGCATCTGATTGATTTCTGCCAATGCCCGTAAATCGATCGCCAGCAGCGGTTTGTCGATCGGCAAGCTCAGTTCCTTGAAATAGGTCTTGAGATCCACATTGGGTAGCAACGACTGAAGCGCCGCAAACGAGATCCGCTTGAAGGTTTTGGTGGGATCTTTCTTTTCCAAGGGGGTGAGTGATTTGCTGGCGATGCGCGTCTCCATTGCCAGCAGTTTCTTGGCAGCAGTCGCAGCCTCTGAGGGAGAACTGCCCGCAATTTCCAGGTTGGCGGCAATGTAGTTCAAATAGGCGGCACGGATGGCAGCCGCGTCTGGACTGAGATAGCGCTCTTGACTCAGGGGCAGATCGCCGATGGAGAAGTAGACAATATTGACCGTGCTATCTTCTTTGTCGGGTCCAACCGCAGCCGTCAACAACAGGGATAATGGCACCTGAGCGAGCTGTTTTGCCAGGGTTTGCGGTGAATTGATCGCATTCAGACGATCGACCAACGGTTTCAAGGGGGCAACTCCCAACGCCTCTAGCCGCTTCACGTCCATCCCCGATGCATAGAAGTCGCCGACCTGCTGCAAGGGGCTGTTCTTGGGTGCCTTGATGCTTTGTACCGCCGACTGCTCCAAAATGGCTTGCACTTGCTTTGCCACGACCTCATCATTGAGCTGATACAGACTGCTCACCCTCACTTTGTCGGGTGGGATCACCGTGGCATCGACCCATTTACCCGCTGCAAACCGATAAAAGTCCTGGCGGGGGCTGACAGCGGTATCCATTTTGTCGATCGAAAAGCCCAGCGACAGTTTGGGCTTGGACATAGTGGCCGCTTTGCTGTCCTCGGCACGACTGCTCACAGGGAGCGTTGCCAAGCTGGCCCAGAGTCCTAAACCCAGAAGACTGCTGGTAAACCCGATCGAGAACCGATGACGTTGAATCTTGGTATTCATGGTTGATGCTTGATGGTTAATGGTTGTGATTGAGTCAGGTGGTGTTAGCTGGATGGCAAATTTGGGTGGCTCACTGTTAAGCCATAACGTACACGAGCGTAGTGAGTCAGCGACATAGGCACCTCAAGATAAACAATTACTCAGATACAAAGACAGGCTTGATCTGAGTGAGACAGCGGCTGTCGGGCGATTGCTGCGGGCGCGTGAGAAAGTCGGCGGCGATTTGAGCGGAACAGGCAGCGGCAGGCAGATCCGGCGGCAAAATTAGTGCCCCATGCCCCACACCGGGAAAGGTGTAGACATAGGCGGTTTTCAAATTCCTGGCAACGGCTTCCCCATAGGGTTGGGGAGTCATTGGATCGTAAGCGCCATTAAAAATCAGGGTGGGAATTTCAGGATTTTCGTAGACAAAGGGTGGTTTCAGCTCGACCTGGAGAATGTCACACGCTTTGGTCACGACTTCGCTTTCGCGGATGCCGATCGGGAGCAGTTGCGGATAGGCAGCCGGAAGCACCTGGGAGGGAGTGACTTGAAACGATTTCACCCGAGCGCAGAGGACGGTATGATACATCTCTTTCGCGCCGTCAGATTCCAACGCGTTTGAGAGTCGTTTTGTGATCCAACCAAAGTTACCCTGGCTCGCTGCATCGATTTGCTTGGGTAAATCACCGCCGTGGGGCGTGGTGTATAAGTAGGGCATGATGCCATCAACAAAGGCAATGCCATCGAGTTTGGCGGCGATCGTTTTCTGACTGGTGGGAATGGTCAGGGTGATGGGAATGGGTTTCTGGTTGAGTTGATCCACGATCGCCAGAAATTTCCGTTCCAGATCAGGATAGGCTTGGCTACAGCGTTGATCCTGGGCACAGGCGTGAAACAGGTTCCGCAAGGCGTAGCTAATCGTGTGACCAGATGCCAGATTAAAATCAATATCCGGTCTGACCACGCCATCAAGAATTACACTGCGCAGTTTCGCCTTGTGTTTATCTGCCTGAGCGATGACATATTGCCCCAACAACGTCCCGTAGGAAACGCCATAGAAGTTGAATTGTCGGTAGCCTAACGTTTCTGCCACAACGTAAACATCGGCGGCATTTTCGCGGGTATTGAAGGCGTTGGGGTTAATGCCCTGAGTTTTGAAGCGATCGTGACACGCCTTGATCCAGCCTGGATCGGTGTAATTTTGCTCCCCTTTCGCCACGGCAATATTGTGAGCATTGAACTCTGGACAGGACAGGAAGGGCTTGGCGTAACGTGTCCCCCGTTCCTCCATGAAAATCAGATCCCGGCTCTTTAACAAGGCGTTCAGTTCGGGAAACTGCGGCAAAGCCTGATTGACAAACATGCCAATGGTTGTGTTACCGGGGCCGCCCTGTTCGACAAACAATGGATCGAGGGCAGGCGCTTTGCTGGTGCTACGGGTACGTACCACGCCGAGTTGAATGGTTCGTCCGTGCGGTTGTCCATGCTGTTCGGGTACGGTGACATAACCACAATCGGACTGTGCCGCCACCCCAGAAGGGACATCAAAGGTTTTGCAGTCAACGGATTGCCATGCGGCACCAAATTGGGAACGGGGTGGGGATGCGCCATTCACCTCGGTATGACTGGTAGTAATGGCAGTGAGGGTCAGTATGGCAATTTGACAGAATCGAGTCAGACGCATCGTCATGGGGTCAATCCAATAGGGAAATCAGAATGATGGTTTCGCCTGTGGTCTGCCTGCCCAGCAGCAGTAAGCCAGACATCGCTGCTCCATCCCCAACGGTGTAAACTCTCAAATCGGTCGTCTGCGGATCGTCATAAACTTCTGCCAGAGCTTGCTGAGCTTTGGTAGCGTCATCAGTTTCTACCAGAAGCAGGATCGGGACAAATTGAGCTGCAGCCCGATCGCCGATCGCCCTCAGTTCTGCCACAATATCTGGCTGCAGCCCATCGGGACGAACATACACCTGCTGCCAGGCACTCATCCAGGCAGATTCACCATATTGCTCCCAGAGTTTGCCAACAAAGTGTTGGTAGTACCGCAAGGCAATGGGTTCTAAGTCTGTCCCAGGCTCGATCGCGTCATCAAATACAGCACTGCCAAACCCCGCTTGGCTGGGCGCTCCATAAATCGATCGCAAAACCGTGACGGCAGATTGGGGTTGGGATGGATCGGAGGTAGAGAACACCATGAAGAGACTGTGGGAAAAGGGTTGGCTCAAACATGAATGGAATCGGGGACATTGGCGATCGCCCGCTCTGGTACTTGCTTGATCTGCAACCACAACACAATGCCAACAATGATTTCAATGGGAAGGTTGAGCAGGGCGACCATGCCCACAGCCGTGTTCGTTTGTTCACCCACCAGTGGCGAGACAAACAACACAAAATCCCACAGCCAGTGGAAGATCATCAACGGCACGATGTTGTTGAGTTTGAGCATCAACGGTGCCAGGAGAAAGCCAAACAGAAAGGTCATGATCAGTTGCGCGGGCACACCCAGTAACGGAACGCCCCCGAACACATTGACGGCATGGAGCAGTGAAAAGCCGATCGCGCTCACCAGCATGGCCCACCGGACTCGGTTGGTGGTTAAAAAGGCGTGTAGCACAATGCCGCGATACATGGTTTCTTCCCCTATTCCCACTAGCAGGGTGGTGAAGCCAGCGATCGCAAACAACTGCCATTGAGCGGCACTGAGAGAGACCGTCGCCAGACCCGACAGAAAGACGACCCACATGGCAATCAGCACGGTGATCGACGGCAAGAACCACAGGAGTTGCCGCCGATTAAGGGTACGAAAGCCGATCGCCTGCCAGCCAAAATAGCGCGTCACCCAAAACACATTCAGGAGGTTCAGCCCCAGCAACACAATCCAGAACACGGTCATCATTTCCGGTGCGCCGTAGGTGATGCCCCGGACGGTTTTCATGTAAAACATGCCAACACCCATCACCGCCGTATAGAGGAATGCCGCTAAGACAGCAATTTTGGGTTTTGAGAGTGATGCAAGCTTATCCACAATGGTGAAGTTCCCTTTCTATGCAATGGTTTCTTCAATGGTTCCAGCTCAAGCCACGATCGCCGCTTCAGTGCCTCGCAATCGCCTTAACTCATCGCGCCAGGATGCCACCAGCGCATCGGCACCCACATCCTGCCCCTGCTGCTGCACTCGCCATTTGCGAAACGCCAATTCATCCTGCGCTTTGACGATTGCGGCAGAAGTCCGGCGATTATAGTCCGGAATGCGACGGGTTCTAAGGATGCGATCGCGCTTCACTCCCTCGTATTCTTCTGGCGTAATCACGGGTGCCCCCTCATCCGCCAACTGTTCTCGAATCACCCGCCGTTCCCACACACCGCTACGCCAGAGCAAGATCCCCACCAGTAGCAAGAAGGGCAAAAACTTCATCACATAACTAACCGCAAAGCCCAACCAACCCAGCCCAAATGGTAGCCCCCCTGGCATATTCAGTCCGAGGGGTGGGGTTTCTACAGCAGACACTGCCGCGCCAGATGCCCGTTGTGACAATACCGCCTGCAACATCCCAATATTTTGCGAAAAGTGAGCTGAGAAGCCTAATAGCCAGCCCACTACGGGAGCGGTATAACGCCACCATTGGCGGGTGGTTTGGCGAGACAGCCCCAAAAACAGACCGAAGATACCTGTGTATAATGCGTGTCCAGCAAAGCCAAACAGAGCGTGCCGTGCGCCAATATGAATTAACCAGGGAGCATAGCCCCATTTGGCATACTCACTCACGACGTAATGCGCCGATTCGAAAAAGTTGAACCCAGCTCCCACTAGAGCACCGTAGATAAAGCCATCACGGGCATCATCAAATTCGGATTTCAGCAGGAGAAACAGCAGCAAGACCCCCGCACCTTTGGTGATCTCTTCGTCTAGGGGACCGGCGATCGGTGCAGCAATTTTGAAACCCGCGTTGGCTCCCAGGTAGTCTTTCACGGCTGGGTTGGCATTGACCCAATCCGCAATGGTGGACATGATGATCTGATTAAATGGCAGGGCAATGCCCGTGGCAATGAATGCCCCCCACAACAAGGCAATGGCATAGAGCCAGCGAGATTCGTGTTCGCGCCGATCGAGAAACCAGAGAATTGCCACGGTGCCTGACGTAAATAAGGCTGACCAAAGAAAAGCGATCGCCATCACCTGCATCCCATTCGGTGACGTTACCTTTTCTTGTAAAGAGGTGAACAAGGTATAGCTACTGATCAGCACTAAGACCAGCAGGATGGCGATCGCAAATTTAGCCGTGCGGGGTTTCGCCAACGGCGAGCCATAAAGAATTCGGGCAGTCTCACTGAGCGTCATAGATGCTGATGATAAATGTTAGAGGCAGAAAATCTGTAGGGGCAGATTTGTCATCAGAAGTTTAGGTTCTTACAAAAGCTCGGCATTGCCGATCAGAAGGATGATAAGACAATCAAGATCCCCGACTTCTCTGTTGGAATCCTGATTGCTACGCGCTAAACCCGATTCAGCAGTCGGGGATTTGACAGGCATCATCTCCCCATTCAGCAACGCCAAAACTCTGGCAAGAAAGTATCAAACTTATTGAATGCTCATTCCTAAGTATTGGGCACGGTTTGCACGTCTGTTGCGCCTTCTACCGAGCTTGCAACCTGCTTCGCTTGAGCCAAGATCCCTTCCGCATCTGGATTGTATTTCAACACGACGACACCGCCAGTCTGGGCAACCCACAGACCCACATGATCGGAAATGTTGGCATCATCCAGCGCTTTGGCGACCCGCTTTGCCAGACCGCTCTCATCAAAGTTGCCATCCAGTCCCACCTTTTCTGGTGGAATAGACTTTTCCGCTGCCGCCGCCTGAACTGAAATTTGAGGAGCCGCTGCTGCTTTTTCCTCTTCATGTTTGCCGAATAACTTGCTGAGAAAACCCATGGAAATATCTCCCTGAAATGGATAAAGGTTAGAAGCAGGGTGGGCATTGCCCACCCTACTGGATGATTTCTGGTTTGCAGTCACCGACTAGCGACGGTTGCAATCCCGATCGGCTGTGTAAACGATCGCCCCATAGCGACCATCGGTGGTTCTAATCGCCACACAGTTCCCCGTATTTTTCTCCAACCAATAGGTGAAACTGCTATCTGCCTGCTTTGCACTTCGCCGCAACTCGTAGCCCCGTTCCACCAACGCATTCTCGGCTTGTCCGGCTCTGGCTCCCACCAGGTCTTCCAAAGCGGGTACGGTTTCTCCTGTGCGGGCAGAAGCGATTATCTTAAATGTCAAGTTCATCAGGCAGGTTGAGCAGCAGGTTTCACGGTCAGTTGCTGTGGCG
>NZ_PVWK01000068.1 GCF_003003795.1 Stenomitos frigidus ULC18
GGTCACCCAGTTGCAAAACTGGTCCCATACGTTGGCGCTTTCGCGTCTCTGTAAGGTTGTTGTCATGGTAATTATGATTGCGTTGTGTATGAATATTTAGGATTGTTAATCAATCCATACAAAACAGGATAGCGGAGCAAACAGGTTTTGTAAAGCGATTGTTACAGAATCTCTCAGATAGCGATTACGTTCGACTCAACTCAGCGTTCACCAGCTCTTTGAGTTCACGATTTGCTTTCTCAGAGTCAGCCTCAAAATATCAGTAGAGCAAACAATCAAATGCAAAAAGGGAGTGGAAAGACAATTCCACTCCCTTTTTGGTCTTTACTGTCGTGAGCTGTCTCACCAGTTGATTGAACCACTCAGACCAGGTTTCAGCATCATCTCTTACTAAAGCTAACTTAGCCTAGAAGCCGATCGCTGGCTAAATGATCAAGCGATCCATTATTTGTGCGATTACTTATGGAAGAGTGACAATCGAAAGCACAAAGGTAATAATGTCGTGTTAGAAACACCCAAAGCGACTAAACGATAACCCCAGCGCTCATACCAAAGCGACCAGGATTAATGGAAGCTTTCTGAAACCACTGCGGGTCTGTACTCGGATGGCTTGATTTTGTGCTTCACCAAGTTTGCCAATTCCTGAAGTTGGCTAATGGCTTCTGCCCCTTCTAGCTTCATCAACTCTCGATCGTCTCGCATCTCAGTCCACGTGATCCCATAGTCAGAGACCAGGAAACGGATGAGGTGGTTGTCTGCCAGACTCACCATAAACGAGGCACTGTTCATCTGCCCGCCACAGGTGTAGCAGGATGCAAGATAACCCTGACGCTCTAGCACGATCGCAAGCGCCTGAAGATTCATGACGAGATCTTGGACGAACTGTCGGTGTTGCTCTGCAAGTCTTAAGAACACAATTGCCCTCCAATCACCACACCTAAGATTTTATACCTTTTTAATACTTTCTTAAGAATTTCACTTTTTGATGGGAACGTTTATAAAAAAAGATGCTGGAACTAAATAAGCACACCACTTAAAGGCTGGCGTTACCTTTGACGTTGACATTAACTAGTAGACCTAAGGTTAGCTAACTTACTGGGAAAGAAAGTATCTAGAACGACAATCGTCTACCGCACTCTCTTTCACCTGATCAGTAGCCTGCCCCTAAACACAGACTGACTCAGCTGTAAGCAAAAAGTTCCCTGGGTCTAGACTAAGGTAACAAATCATTGCTTGTTGCTGCCATACATTAATCCACCTGCCACCAGCCGAATACCGGACCAATGAAACGAATCGTAATCCACACCGCAACCAGCGTACCAATGCCGATCCATGCGCCTCTGGTAGAGAGCTGGACAAACTGGCTCGCTTGAGTTTTAGTAACTGGCAACCACGGGAGAATATTAGATTCTTGACCGTACTTTTCTCCGAGGGTTTCTTTTCGCCGCTTTGATTCGCCCATAGCTGTAATGACCAATGATACTCAACTATTCAATCTTAGTGGAAAGCATACGCATTATTGCTGGATGCGCTCAACACCTCAGTCTAGGACTGAATAATCAGGTTGAGGAAACAGGCTAGGATCGAGGTAGTTGAGGCGCGCCACAGGATGAAGCGCTGTGAGCACTTGTTGCCCATAGTTGCGATGTACCACGCGGCTATCGAGCAAGGCAACAATGCCCTGATGATCTCTGACGGGCGCGATCGCTCGCTGTAGTTCTGCCAGTGCTTCTGGGAGAAGGTAGAGACGGAACCAGTCTTGTCGTAGGTGCTTGTAGTAGGCAACACGTCCAGCAACCAGCGGGTTTTCGAGCGACGGGATTGGCAGCGTTGCGATCGCGAGTAGATGAGGTGCAGGCAAAACGCTTTGGTGCTGTCGCCAGAACGCCCAACCCGTGACGAGGATACCCTTCTCTTCTAAACACGTGCGCTCAACCTGCACCCTTGAGCCAAATTCTGATGCCAGCACGGAACCGACTTGCGCTTTAAGTGGCACGTCGTCTACTAGCAGAACGGTTAACCCGTTCATCCCAGAGCTAACCCTAAGTAGAGAGTGCATTTCTCGAATGAGAGCCCACTGAAACTCTGGAGTATTGGGCATCGGCAGTCGTTCCGGCAAGTAAAGCTGAATAAGCTCGTCCTGGCGATCGGGCGTAAACTTCAGACACGTTAAGTCGTCTAGCCCTAAGCGTTGGCGATAGACGGTAGCTTCTGCATCAACATCTAGCGCACCGCCAATGAGGATGACCGATTGCTGCGACCAAAGCGGGGCTAAGGCTGCTGCCACCGTAACGGGGCCACAATGCAGAGAGAACTGCCCTTGACGACGCGAGATGTCTGCCCATAGAAGTTGGTTGTCGAGCTGAAAGGTATCCCCAAAGCGGCTCCAGACAGCAGGAAGTGCAACATCATCTGATGGGGAATCAGAGCGTCGTAAGTCTTGAAAGAGAGCCGCCAGCACCTTTTGCTCAAAAAGCTCTAGCAGACAGCACTCGTAAGGATTGGCTGGACGCTGAAAAATTGACTTTGTGAGCTGCACACGCGCATCACGAATAATGTCGGTATGGCTGGGGCAGGCGAGCATCAGCTCATCCCAATCAACTGGCTGAATATGTGTGGTGAGTTGAGCAAAAGCCCAGGCTTCCAGGTCATCGACCCCATCAAAAATCGTTGGGATGCCTGCTGGAAAACGTCCTTGTTGATACAGACGATCGCTCAACCACGATTCTGGTGTTGTCAGCAGCAACCCTTGAAAGGCTGGGTCGGGAAACCGATCGCCTGTACGAATGGCTTTTGACGTTTGAATACACGTGCGCAGCTGCGGGATTTCGACCATGAGCAGCCGCTGTTGTACCGCTTCTGTGGCAACCACAATGACAGGTTCCTGCCACATCAGCACTGGCACCAGATAACTAAGCCTGTAGCGCCCGTGATAGCGAGAGAGCGCATCGGTTTGCATCAACGCACTACGCCCCAACCGCAAGGCACGTGCCACCAACCGTGCCATCGTTAAATGATGAGACCAATAGGGTTTCCCTTGCTCTCTTAAGAATGCTCGGAGCTGCTGGTGAACTTCTACCTCAATCACGAATTTAAGGCTCTCGCATGTTGGGTGACTTCATTTTGACACAGATGTTGAAGCTGCCCCCAGAGGGCAGTGATTCTGCCAGCGTGGTAAGGCCCTGGGGCGTGGGAAGCCGTGGAAATTTACCGTTTGATCCGTGGAAATTTACCGTTTGATCATCAGTGCTGAGAAAACCTACCTGCAAAATTCCCATCTTTGGACATCGCACGGCAGCCGAAAGGAGGGTACGCTTACTTACAGTTCGTTGCGTTTAACCAAGTGGTGAGGCGCTTTTAATCAGTTTCATTCACCGACTGACCGAATCACTAATGCTTTTAAAAGTGAGTTGTCTATGAGCTTCTCGCAGATCAAGCAGCTCGTCATTGGACGTAGTTTGCCAACCAGTGCTCACGCAGAAGAGCGGTTGACCAAAGCGGCTGCCTTGGCTGTCCTTTCTTCCGACGCTCTTTCTTCTGTTGCGTATGCGACTCAAGAAGCGCTGTTAGTTTTAATGGTGGCTGGAACGAAGCCTGACGTGCTTGGGTGGTCGCAGCCGATCGCGATCGCCATTATTGCCCTACTAGGCATCGTGATTTTGTCGTATCGTCAAACGGTTCGAGCCTACCCCAAAGGTGGGGGCTCTTATATTGTTGCTCGCAGCAATTTAGGACTTTACCCGGGCTTGATTGCGGGTGGATCGTTGATGATCGATTACATCCTGACAGTTGCTGTCAGCGTCTCGGCGGGGATTGAGAACCTCACGTCGGCAGTACCCACATTGCGTCCTTACACCGTTGAGCTGTGTTTAGTCTTTATTCTTCTGCTCATGGTGGCAAACCTGCGGGGCGTGAAGGAATCTGGCAAGCTGTTCATGATCCCAACCTATGCGTTCATTGTCAGCATTCTCATCATGATCGGCATTGGCTTGTTTAACCAGCTAACGGGGCATGTCATTCCCGCGCCACCGCCTGCAGAGCCTTTCCACAAAGTGACCGAGTCGCTGAGTATCTTCCTGGTGCTACGAGCGTTTGCAGCAGGCTGTACAGCGCTGACCGGGGTGGAGGCAATTTCGGATGGTGTGCTGGTCTTTAAGGCACCCGAATGGGTGAATGCTCGCAAAACCCTAATGTATTTGGGCATCATTTTGGGCGTGATGTTTCTGGGAATCACCTATCTAGCCCATCTTTATCAGGTTATTCCCAGCGAAAAGGAAACAGTGCTGTCGATCTTGGGGCGGCAGATTCTAGGGACGGGCCCGTTTTATTACTTTGTGCTGCTCTTTGCCACTCCAGCGATTCTCTTACTGGCAGCCAATACCAGCTATGCTGATTTTCCTCGGCTTTGCTATTTCTTGGCACGAGACGGCTTTTTGCCGCGTCAGTTGGCCTTGTTGGGCGATCGCTTAGTCTACTCCAACGGTATTCTGCTACTGAGCTCGTGTGCCGCTCTCTTGATCATTGTGTTTCGAGGTAACACGACTGCCATTATTCCACTGTATGCAGTAGGGGTGTTTACCTCCTTTACCCTTTCCCAGGCTGGCATGGTGCGCCATTGGCAGGCGATCAGGTGCGCTGGATGGCGACTGAGTGCCTTGATGAACGGAGTTGGCGCGATCGCGACCGCCGTCGTGCTGGTGGTCGTGATCTGGACAAAATTTGCTCTGGGTGCGTGGATTGTGGTTGTCGCCATCCCGCTACTGGTTTACCTATTCTTAAGCATCCGTCGCCACTATAAGTTTGTGGCCGATCGCCTTAGCATCCAGGAGTTAGCGCCGAGAAGCTATATCCAACGCCCTAAAGGAGAGGCAGTAACTCATCCAGCGATCGTGGTGGTGGGTCAGCTACATCGGGGTACGGTGGAAGCATTGGATTATGCACGCAGCATTGCGGACGAAGTGGTTGCCATTCATGTGGATATTGGCTCAACTGATCGCGAAAAACTTCAAAAGCGCTGGCAGGAGCTAGAGTCTGATATTGCGCTGGTCATTCTCGATTCCCAGTATCGATCGGTTGTGTCGCCGATCGTGGACTTTATTGAAGAGTACGAGAATCAGCATCCAGGAGTGCTATCAACTGTGATTATTCCTGCCTTTGTCACCAAAAAGTGGTGGGAAAATCTGTTGCATAACCAGACGACGCTGTTTCTCAAGACGGCACTGCGAACCAAGCAAAGCCGGATTGTTACTACGGTTCGCTATTATTTGTAGAGCCCTCTCAGTTTGTAAAGCCCTGTCAGTTGGCCTCAGTGCCCATCGAGATCCCGTCGCTTACGGTGATGGTGCCAAAGGTTGGGGGCATCTCACCAGCACTACGAATGCCCGCATCTGCTCGTTTTGCTATTTATGACATCCAATCCCTTGATCAAACGCTTACTCCAGTTTGTGAGCCTCTTTCTAACCGTGCTCACTCTCACGAGCCTTGTGTCGACCTTCCATGTGCAGGCACAACCAGATTTAGATCTGCGCAATCATGCAGAAACAGCGATCGTCGCCCGTGCTACGGTAACCATTCCCGCTGTAAGAGCCAATCAACTGCCGCCAGAGGCTCGCACAACCATTCAACTGATTCGGCAAGGGGGGCCGTTCCCATACCCTAAAGATGGCACTGTTTTCCGCAACCGCGAGCGACTATTACCGCAAGCCGCGATCGGCTATTACCGGGAGTACACTGTTAAAACGCCAGGTAGACGCGATCGTGGTGCACGACGCATCATTACCGGCCAACAGGGCGAAATTTATTACACAGGCGACCATTACGCCAGTTTTGTAAGAGTGCAGTAAAACATGGATCATTTAACCGCAGTACTCAAGGGCGAGCGTCGTGCAGACCTCTACAAGCTTGAGACGTCCATCAGTACTGATGCCCTCACTGCTCTCAGCCAGGAGTACAACACCCGCCTGTTTTATCTGGATGGCAAAACCATCACCAACAAGGCAGGCTTTCTCGACGCGATCGCGGATGCAATGGCATTCCCGCGCTATTTTGGGCAAAACTGGGACGCGCTGGAAGATTGCCTCACCGATCTGGACTGGCTAAACGGCGATCGCTTTATCCTGCTGTATGAAGAGCCCGAAGCGTTTGCCCAAGGTGAGCCATCCGAGTGGCTAGTAGCACTGGATATTTTGCGATCGGCAGTCGATTACTGGCGCGCCAAAAACCGTCCTCTCTCTGTATTGTTCAAAGGTAATAGCACCGATTTAGTTGGGTTAGAGTCAATCTAAACGGAGATCAGATCCCCGACTTCTAGCGAAAACTCAGCACTGACGGCGTATTGTGCAATAGAAGCCGGGGATCTTTGCATTAAACGCCAACGGTATCACCGATTTGTGTAAAGTTACGACTGCCAAAAATCGCTTCAGGATGGCAGTAAAACTTAAATTCCATCAGGTTGTAAAACGGGTCTTGCAGGAAGAAGGTGCTATGTTCTAGCGGTAAGCCTGGAAACCGATGTTTCGCTTGCTGATAGAACGTTAAGCCTTTTTGCTGCGATCGTTCCAATAAAGCGTCCCAATCTGTTTCTGCTGGAAAAACTAGCCCAAAGTGCCTGGGATAAATTCCTTTTTGTGGTGTCAGCGGCTCATGCACCACATGGGCAACCAGCTGATGTCCGTACAGATCGAGAATGACGGACTCCGGATTTTCGCGCCCAACACCACAGCCTAAACCATCGGCGTAGAAGGCTTTCGTCTGCGGAATGTTGCTGACAGGGAAGGAGAGGTGGAACAGGGGAGGCATAGGGAAAGTATATAAGGATGAAAGTTTTGAGTTTTATAGTATTCCTGGCTTCTGACTCCTGGCTTCTACCCAAGGGCTTCTGACTGCAACCGCCTTCACTATAATCACTGTTTACAATCAATGGGTTGCACTCTTGGAATGCGGATCATTGCCGCTTTAGCGTTCTAGCCTTCTAGTGATCTCTTACTTTGTGCCCTCTTTTATCCTTTATTCTTTATTTAGTAGCCTTTTCCCTTTATCTTTCTTAACTCCTGTGGTCTTTGCAGTTGTCCTGAATACCGTTCTGCTGGCGATCGTTTGGTTGTTGCCAAAGAAGCTACTGACACTGGCTGGCATTATCCACGCGTGGATTTTGGGCGTACTGGTGTGGGTTTCGTTGGGTTGGCAGGGATACGCTGTCGTAGTGTTCTACTTCTTAGTGGGGTCGGGCATTACGAGAGCTGGCATGGCGCAGAAGGAGGCAGCGGGCATTGCCGAGAAGCGATCGGGCGCACGGGGGCCGGAGAATGTGTGGGGGTCGGCCTTAACAGGAGCGTTGTGCGCGATCGGTAGTTTCCTGGTTCCTTTATGCTTACCTGACACCAGCAAATGGCTGGTTCCCTTGCTGCTGTTGGGCTATGTCGCGAGCTTCAGTACAAAGCTGGCTGATACTTGCTCCAGCGAAATTGGTAAAGCGTATGGTCAGCGTACGTTTTTGATTACTACGCTCCAGCCGGTGCCGCGGGGTACAGAAGGCGCTGTCAGTTTAGAGGGCACGTTAGCAGGTGTGGTTGCTTCTGTGGCGATCTCGCTGGTAGGTTGGGGCGTCGGGCTCATCCCCCTCTGGCAAGTTGCCGTATGTGTGGTGGCAGCCTTCATTGGCACCAATATCGAAAGCGTGATTGGGGCAACATTACAAAGCCGCTTTGATTGGTTGACAAATGAGGTGGTCAATATTCTAAACACGCTGATTGGGGCAATTGTAGCGATGCTGCTGGCGCAGGGACTGTCACAAATCTAAGCCCCATAGATCTAAGCCCCTAGACGGATAAAGTAGACGCATCGTTTCAGCGATATTCAACTAGGGCGTGTTTTAAAACCTTCTGAGCACGTTTGCTAGCCTAGAGATGGCGAGTTTAGCCTTGACTGATGATTCTTCCTCCTCAACGTCGCGGCGATTTGAGCCAGGCTCAATGGCAAAAACTGCAACCGCTGCTGCCCGTACAAAAGCCCGCAGTCGGGCGACCGAGCAACGATCATCGAACGACCATCAACGGGATTTTGTGGATCTTGCGCACGG
>NZ_PVWK01000150.1 GCF_003003795.1 Stenomitos frigidus ULC18
AACGCTTGTGCCTTACTTTTTGCAAGAACATAAGAATATTCTAGAAGCTTGGGTAAATTCTTTGCCAGAAATCTCCTTAAAGCAAACCAGCGGCTTAGGCATCTACCCATGCTGCTCGAACCTAATGGCTGGCTTTGCTGCGCTGGGCATGGCGTTGTCTGCCGCGATCGATGACATCCTCAATATTGAGAGGTTGAGACTCCCCACTATCAATACCTGCCTGGATCTGCTGCCTCAATTCGTTGAGGCGAATTTCCCGCAAAGCATCCTGATCTTTGAGCAGGCGTAACCCTTCGCGGATGACCTCGCTGGCAGAGTGATATAAACCACTGGCTACCTTGTCGCTGACATACTGCTCTAACTCGGACGTGAGTGAAACATTCATCGGTCATCCCTCTCAACCATTCATCTACTACCGTTGTACTCACAGCAACCAAAAATAGCAATTTTTGTTATTGAAAGTACGCCTCTACGATCAGAGGTAACGCAAGCGGTACTGTCTCAGACCCAGGCTGTTTGTCGGTGAGAATCAGTCCACTGCCTTTGTCAGGTTTCTTGCTGAAAGGCTGGAACAGAAGATCCAGGACACCCCTATAGCCGACTGTCCTTGCCTGTAAGACTGAACATCTGTCGTTATGGGCTTGCCTCACTGTAAGTTTTTGCAGTGGCACCAGTGGCACTGCCGGAACCCAAGCGACCGTGTCCAGATCGCCTCCAACACCAACTACTGCTCTCCGGTGGAGCGGTGCGCTTAAGCGTCAAAGCAAGACGTTTCGAGCTGTATTACGCCGTCGCGCTACCCAAATGGCGTAAAACGTAGGCTGGAATCGCTAACCGCACTTTTGCCAGCACGTCCGGATCGTCTCCCGCCGTCTCTAGCAGCGCTTGCACATCCGCCAATGCCGCTGGAGTCAGCCATGCATTACGGTTCGCCTCCGGATCACCCTCTGGTCTAATCACCTCAAACACAACAGGTGATCCAACCCCTTCCGCCTCCAAACGCTGTGCTGGCAGGCATTGGCGCTTCGCCTCCCGGCGCTCCAATACCGCTGCCAGCTTGTGCCAATGCGCCTGGTCTAAGGCGTACGTGCGGAGCTTCTCCCCTTCGTAGCCTGCTAACGAACGTGACCAGTGCCGCGTCAGTTTGATGCCCAACTGCGCAATGAGTTGGTGTACCACCTGGGTATCGCTCATCGCCTCGTTAATCGTGAAATGCAGAGCGACCTTGATTTGAGGGGCTAAGGCTCTAGCGCGATCAGCGTAAGGCTTGAGATCATATTTGCACCACCGCCAGCCCTCCCGGAGCTTCGTGATTAACTGGCCGATCCCGACTTCGACCAGCAACCAGCGTCGTAGAGGGGTGTTCGCGATGTCCCACGGGCAATAGCCTTGCTGCCAAACGGCTTGTTTTTCGAGTGCTCTCGCGGTACGTTCCAGCGCCACTGTCGGGAACAGCAATGACTCTAAAGACAGCAGCTCCCCTCTCCTCCGTCCGTCCTTGTCCCACAGGCAGTCATCGACCGTCAGGGTTTCCAAAACATAGAAATCCAGCAAGTACCATTTCTGCATGGCTAACCGGTCTTCCGGCCCCAGGCTTTCCTTTTGTTCCAGTGCCAGCACCTCGCTATAGGTCAGCGTCTCGGTTGCCACCAGAGCTTCGGCATCGAACAGTTGTAGTTCAGTGCGGGTTTGCGCCAGCAACGCCTTCAGTGCCGGGTTGCTCGCTCGGTCTTCCAGCGTCAGCGTGTTGCCCTCAAACCGGAGGCGTACCAGGAGCGCCTCCCGCAAGCAACGCATCGCACGGTTCTGCTCCGCTGCGAACTGGCAGTACAGCCCGATATGCGGATCAGAACGCCAATCCAAGGCATTGATACCGTCTACGATGTCCTCTTTGAGACTGGAACGGAGCAGCTGCACCGTTGCGGTGGTTTGCGCTTGCAAGTGCGAACGGACTTCTAACGGATTGACCGCACGGCTCACCTTGGCAAAGTTAGCCCCCGTTTTCGCACACCAGACGACGCGCTCCACTGGTGCTCGTACCCGACTGAGCGACTGGCTGATATCCGCATCGGTGGCACTCACCCCCGTAAAGATGCCGTAGACCTGAGACACAACGCCCCGGCATTCAATGGAAACCCCGGTTGCCACAGACGGCGAACACAGAATGACATCGTAGTCGCCCCGTGTCAGCACCACGTCCGGCGTTTGCATAAATTCCCGCTCACACTCGCCCCCGGTCGTTTCGCTATTCAGCAATAACACCCGTTGCTCTGGATATTGCTGCATGATGAGCCGATGGAGGGCTTTACTGGTCGCTTTGCTGTCGGTGGCGACAAAGAACACTTGCCCCGGTGTTTGTTGGGCGATCGCGGTCAGTAGCTCCCCGGTGATGGCAGTACGATCGGGTGCAGTCAGAAAACGGCAGGTGTAAGGCACGGTCTCAAAATCATTCTTGACCAGGAAGACAGGCGCAGGCTCGCCCCGTAATGCCTGTAAATAGTGCAAGGTGGCATTATCCAGATCCGCATCCGCTATCAGTACCCGCTTCGCATTTTTCACCAGCGCTCGGAACCGTGCTAACAGTGCCGGACGTTTGCCCTCACGAGCACAGGTGGAGCTGGTGAGCAAATGCCGCACGAGCTGCACCACTTCATCGAGCACCAGATCGCCTCCGGCAAAGTGATTGGGGTCAAGACTCAGCAACCCATCCACGCACGAGCCAATCCGCAGGGTATAGCCCGACTCGTGGATATATTGCCCCTTCACTTTGTCCAGATCGCCCCGATAGTGCAGTCCCGTGCGCGTACAGAGGTTACGACCCAAGGCAATGCGATGCGTCAGTGACAGCACGCGCTCCTGGTCGGCTAAGAGGGTAGCGATGAGCTTGGTTTTCCCGGTCCCCTTCGACGAACACATTGCGATCAACCCCTCAGAGGGGAGTGTGTCCGCTTCGAGCGTAGACAGATCGCCCACATTTACCCGCAGGTTGACCGGATACGTGAGCTGCCGCTCCAGCCGCTGCCAAATTTGCCATTGGCTCAAGGGTAGAGCCTCAGCGTAGGCCGTCTCCCACGCTGTGACGCCCGACTGCACGATGAGGTCATCCAGCCCCTTCCCTTGCTGGCAATCCCAACGGGCGATCGCTACGTCACAGCCGTGAGCCGCTAAGAGGTTACCTAACCGCGCTTGCGCGATGTTCACCCGTCGCCGCGTTTTTTCACTGGCATCGGTGTCAAAGGCCATCGCGATCTGCCGACTTGGCTTTGCAAACCGAGCGAGGTCAGGAATCAGCGTCGGCGGGATCGGGTGGCTCAAGGCATCTTTAGTGCGATAGCCGCCGTGACAGCCGTAGAGTGCGATCGTCACAAACCCGTGACTGAAGCCTGCCAAGCCTTTCTTGCCGCCCTCAGTCACGGTGAAAGGAATTTCAGGATGTTGCTCATACCAGTCCCAAAAAGAGCCGTCTAAAGGGATCGGGATGCCATAGCGAGCAGCAATTCGTTGTCGAATGACCGGTGGGACAGAGGGTAGATAAGCTCTCGCGCCATTGCCAACAGGGGTCTCGTATTTCTGCGCCTTGCCGTTGCTCTCTGTACGTGGAGTGCTCAGTTTGGCTTGCCAGGCGGAGCCGTCTTCGTTGAGCAGTAGAGCCGCAGACAACGTCTCTCGTGCCTGGTAGCCGAAGCGGGTGAGGTGCCAATTGAGTGCTTCATGGATCGGGTAGGTCACGTCCCCACCCGCAAAGGTTTCGGTGTCACTTACGAGTGCGATCGCCGCTTTAAACAAGGCTGGGGCGATTGCGCTGCCGTGAATAAACTCGCGAGCGATTGTTTGGCGGAAGGCGTCAAAGGTGGGTGCTTGTGGAGCGATCGGCGTACTGGAACCTAGGGTCTGGGATCGGGCGCTCATGCCACACCTCCCAGTGGCTGTACCCTAAGGCTCTGAGTGGAGCGATCAGCTGCTGTGGTCAGCACCGACCAAGTGTGCGATCGCACTAGGGGAAAGGTCGCACTGCAAATTTTTACAGTGACAGGGCTTGGTTGAGTAATGGTGATCGTGCCAGCGTGATACTGTGCTTGCGGGAGTGCGAGCCGCAATCGTGCTGGCTCTGACAATAGTGGTACTAGAGGCTGCGATCCCGCCACCTTGAGCGGAGCAGTCGCAACTTGTTGCTGACATTTGGGACTGTGCAAAGAGGCTGCGCTCTTTTGACAATTTTTAGGCATGGCTAACACCCTCACTGTGTGGCTTTGGATGGAGAAGCCATGCAGCAGCTAGAAGTAAGAGCACAAAGGTTGCAACTTTTGTGCTCTTACTCCTAAAATGAGACATGAAAAGCTATGCTACATGGCAACGCCTTGTAACTGGTTTCTCCGGTTGGACTCTAACAACGTTGCCGCCAAGCTTAGAAGTTAGAGCCGCTGACTAGAACAAATCGAATGTTCTCAAAAGCCCCTTCTGATTTGCAGTCAGGTGGGGTTTTTAGTTTGATTAACTGTGCTTTAGTCTTTCCTCCTTAAGTCCTAAGTGGCACAGCAAACCAGAGTTGAGAAGACGCTGGTGCGGCTCTGCTCCGGTTTGCTATGGTTTGTTTTTAACGGCTAGCGCTTAGTCTGTGCTCTCCCTTGCCAATTTGAAGGTAGAACATAAGAACTATGAATCACAATCTGCTAAGTTGTACCACTCGAATCCAAGATGTTCAATAGCATCAAAGGGCTTATACGCTGGAGTTACAGGTTACTTATACGCCGGAGTTACAGGTCAAAGCTATACGCGGGAGTTACAGGCAAAGCAGTTGTTATACGCCGGAGTTACAGGCGGAATCTATACGCCGGAGTTACAGGTCAATGATTGTAAGCTTAGGCAGTCCATGATTAAAAATTGGTTAGTGCAAAAATTTGACGCGGGAGTTACAGGTCAAAGCTATACGCGGGAGTTACAGGCAAAGGGTTTCTTATACGCGGGAGTTACAGGTTGAAACTATACGCGGGAGTTACAGGTAAGGGTGCTAAAAACATACGCGGGAGTTACAGGCTCTTAG
The DNA here is from genome assembly GCF_003003795.1 of Stenomitos frigidus ULC18. Taxonomy (GTDB): domain Bacteria; phylum Cyanobacteriota; class Cyanobacteriia; order Leptolyngbyales; family Leptolyngbyaceae; genus Stenomitos; species Stenomitos frigidus_A. Next base: position 5,042 of record NZ_PVWK01000150.1, read on the forward strand.
TTAATCAAGGTCACATTTAGCGTTTCAAAATTAGTTGCTGCGTACATACGCTAGATGTAGGAAGCAGCTACACCACTGGAAAAGCTGCTTTAAATTGCGATCGCTGCTAAAATTTGCTCACACTATGGTGGTAGCTGTGAGTAAAAGTGAAGCGTTAACCTTTCCAGTCGATGGTCAGCTTCTAATGGTTTTGCCAAGAGCGGGTGCTTCGGTTGGCAATCCAGATATGCAGCTGCCGATCCTCCGCTCTGATCCAGACGGCTATTATCTCGAGATGCGAGTGGAGACAGACACGTCTGACCCTAGCGAGATTGCCGTAACTCGGCGGGTTCCCCTAGAAGACCTCTCATCCGAAGAGTGGGAGGAATTGAAGGAGCAATATACCAAACTGGATCTGAAAAATTGCACGGATCAAGGAATCAGCAAGGGATTGGAGAAGATCCAGGATCGCAAAATTCAACGTCTCTTTATGGCGCTGCTGACTTTTCTCAACCCGCGCCAGGTGGCGATTGTCCTCTATCTTTACCGACAGGCTGCTCACCAAGGAACAGGACCCGCCGTTTTCTTTCGTTCCAATGATCTGCTTGAGAGTTTAGGGTATACGCGCACCAAAGATGGTGGCTTTGCCTCGAAGTTGCGATCGCAACTCAATCGTGATTTAGTGGCGCTTCACCGTACAGAGCTTGTTTTTGCTCAATCTTTGCGGAAGGGTAATAATATCGGTGCCAAGGTCACAATTAAGAGCATTCTACGCATCAAGGACTTTGAAATCGATAATGTGCCGCGTGACTTTGATCTTGTCAAAGCTGCTGATTACACTTACGAATTAGCTGATGCTTATACTGTCTCTCTAGAATTTTTCGATGGTCCAGGGCGGACAGGCGATTACGTATTGTTTGCTAATAACGTAGACATGGCGCAAAAGCTGGGCAGTAATGCCAAAAGCGACTATAAAACCAAGCTGTTAATCTACCTTGCCAGTCGGATGAAGTGGGACTCTCTGCAAGAAGGACAATATTTGGTGGTCTCGAAGCAATACCTGTTCAAGAATCTGGATTTGCTCGGTAGTAACTCTTCCCGCAATAATCAGATCTTCTGGCGCACGGTTGATGAGCTGAAACAGGAGGGATATCTCTTGGGAGCACAAGAATTACCTGGGAAGAAGAAAATCTCTAACATTCAGTTTCAAATTAATCCTGAAAAGTTACGCGCTCACCAATAGCAGCAGGTAATTTGTCACCACAATAGTGATCCGTTATTGAGAATGAGAAATCCTCAACTCACGCGCCTCTCATCCCGACGCTCAACTGGGTACACTTAGAGCGCGGGGCTTCCCGTCCAACAGCTAAAGCATTCTGGCTCAGTGCCTACCAACATTAGCTTTAGCGCTTGAGGTCAACGCAGATGAGTAAGACTCAACCCTTCCGAAGCTTACGGAAGGCGATCGCTGCTGGTGCAATCCAGGTAACTCTTACCCCACATACGCCCTCCTCGCTTGCACCTGTTCCACATTCAGCCATCGCTTTTCTCCCGACTGAGACGGCTGGGGGTGTTTGCTAAACACCTCTCTCACCACGCGCCCACACCAATCTCGATCGACCAATCGTACAATTACCTGTTTCCTACTGGCGATGGCGCTCCTTATAGCGCAACTCTCTGCTTTGCTGTTGTTATGCACTGACTCGCGATCAGGCATCATGGGATCGAAAGTTGTTGGTGTGAAGCAGAGAAATGGCTAAAAAGAAGAAGGTCGAACCGCTGACAGGGGCAGCGCTGCTGCAAAAGGTAAAAACGTTAGACACCTTCAGCAAAGAGCAGAAAGCGAAAGCCTGTGGTTATTACACGGTGACGAAAGGTGGTGTGGAGCGCGTCAGCATGATGCAGTTTCTCAATGCTTTGCTGGCAGCTGATGGCATTGAGTTGGATGGCAAAGCAGCCACTGATGGTAGGGCTGGACGCAGTGCAAGCTATCGCCTTAGCGTGCAAGCCAATGGCAATTTGTTGATCGGTATCGCGTACACCAAACAGATGGCGCTTAAGCCTGGTGATGAGTTTGAGTTGGTGCTGGGACGGAAGCACATTCAACTCAAACAACTTGACCCTGTAGAGTGAGTGCGCGTGCATTTTATTCAGGGGTGTCTAACGGGACTCGTAGCTTGCTTCCCGAAGGGTACCTGTTAGTGACTAGCTTCACAGGCTAGTGTCTCGACCACTTCGACTTTAGACACCAGGAGTGGATTCTGGTCGGAGTTGTAGCTTGCTTCCGCGTTCGCGAAGCGTCTCCGAAGGAGATAGCGGTACCGACATCTTTCTGCTTGCAAGGCAGACGCTTTCCCAGTTAAGCTACAGACCCATGTTTGGCAGGCGTGGTAGGAATTGCCCGATCCATTAGGCGACACGCCCATCTTTGGTAGTCCTGGCAGGGCTTGTAGCTTGCTTCCGTGAAGCGGTACCCGCGACTTCCTCTTTGTAAGAGAGGCACTCTCCCCACTGAGTTACAGGACTATAAGAGCGATCGATGGGACTCGTTCGCGAAGCGTTCCTGAAGGGTACCCATGCGCTGAGACTGGCAGACTCAAATGCTAGCCCTTACATCACGATCGCTTGCAACGCACTCATGTGAACGCAAACTAGAGCTGCGGCTAAGACGGCTCCTAGCCGCAGCTTGCACTAACCTTTCACACACACAACCTGCTTCAGGGTTGCCACAACCTCAACCAGGTCAGCTTGGTTTGCCATGACCTGTTCGATCGGCTTGTAGGCACCGGGAATCTCATCGATCACGCCTTCATCCTTACGACACTCAGCAACGACTCAGACACGCAAAGACTGCTTCTGACAAAGAACGGCTCTAATTGCTTTATCTACTCAAAAGTGGGCAAGCCAAAACGGTGCAGGCTGCAGCCACGCTCCTCGCTCGCCATCGCATC
>NZ_PVWK01000098.1 GCF_003003795.1 Stenomitos frigidus ULC18
GAGATGACCCTAGCTTCTGCACGATGTCAAGCATCTAAGGGCAATCGGTCTATCTCTCCACCCTCAAGATACAAGGGAAAGGCTAAACTCTCTTCGCACCGCTCACCTCTCATCTCACTCCTCTCTTTCAACTCAAAACTCAAAACTCCTGCCTTCTGCCTCCTGCCTTCTGCCCTACGTATGAGCGCGGCTCAGCGCTGTGACACGCTGGGCATTGGGAAACACCCCTTCACCGTGAATTTGGGCGATCGCAGGCTTCAACTCAATTTTCGACACATTGGCTCGGTTAACGCAAACCGTTTGCTCGGCCAGGTGGAAAAACCACCATTCTTTATCCAGAATACGCCGAATTTCCTGCTGTACCTCTTGCTCCAGTGCCGCCGGATCAGCCAAGTGTGAAAACGTATAGGACTCTGTTTGCCCATTCAGGTAGTGGATCGTGATTTGCATCTCATTGTTAATCTGATTCTGCATTATGATTTTTCCTCAGCGTTAATGTCTCTTTAAAGCCTTAGAGGCTCGTCAAACATCGAATCTAAAGCGTTCTTCAACCGAATTCTTCCCCTAGGCTGTGTTTAGTCAGTGTGAACCCAAACCATCGCACCGTTACAGAAGGGCAAAAATCCGTATACACTTGTCGCGAAATACCTTCTGTCTCGAAATACCTTCGCAAGATCGCAAGGCTTGAAAACACCTTCATCAAGAAGACGTCTGCATCTAAGAGTGCATAACCTTTCCAAGCTTGTCAAGAGTAGTGATGCCGCCAAAATGACTCTCTGAAAGCACTTCCTCACTGGACGATCGCCCGCAGCCGCTAAAATAGAGTGAACGAGACATCAACGTTACTGTTACACAGCCGCAATCTGGAAAGCTCCTATGACTACTGCCGCTCCGGTGAAAACTCAGTATGAAGCTGTCATTGGCTTAGAAACGCACTGCCAACTCAGCACGCAAACAAAGATTTTCTCCTCTAGCTCTACAGCGTTTGGCGCTACACCCAACACCCATATTGACCCAGTTTGCCTGGGGTTGCCTGGAGTCCTGCCAGTGCTCAATCAAACGGTGCTGGAGTATGCAGTGAAGGCTGGACTGGCTCTGAACTGCCAGATTGCGCCTTACAGCAAGTTCGATCGCAAGCAGTATTTCTACCCTGACTTGCCCAAAAACTATCAGATTTCGCAATATGACCTGCCGATCGCCGAACATGGCTGGTTAGAAATCGAGCTGTACGACAAGGAAACCGGCACGGCGACTCGCAAACGCATTGGTGTGACGCGTCTACATATGGAAGAAGACGCAGGCAAGCTAGTACATGGCGGAAGCGATCGTCTCTCCGGCTCGACCTACTCATTGGTGGATTACAACCGGGCTGGTGTACCGCTCATTGAAATCGTGTCTGAGCCAGATATTCGCAGCGGGCGAGAAGCCGCAGAATATGCTCAGGAGATTCGACGCATCGTACGCTACCTCGGCGTGAGCGATGGCAACATGCAAGAAGGCTCGCTGCGTTGCGATGTCAATATTTCCGTGCGTCCAGTCGGTCGTGCAGAATTTGGCACCAAAGTTGAAATTAAGAACATGAACTCGTTCAGCGCCATTCAAAAGGCGATCGAGTTTGAGATTGAGCGGCAAATTGCAGCGATCGAAGCCGGTGAGCCGATCTATCAAGAAACGCGACTCTGGGAAGAAGGCGCTCAGCGTACGATCAGCATGCGTCTGAAAGAAGGTTCTAGCGACTACCGTTACTTCCCTGAGCCAGATTTGGGGCCCATTGAAGTGTCATCGACGCAGCTAGAACAGTGGCGATCGGAACTACCAGAATTACCCCACCAAAAGCGCAAACGCTACGAAAGTGAACTCGGTTTATCCGTTTATGATGCGCGAGTGTTGACGGATGATCAGTCGATCGCGACCTACTTTGAAGCCACCGTTGCGGCGAATGCCAACCCAAAACAAGCCGCAAACTGGGTGATGGGCGACATTAGTGCGTACTTAAACAACAACAACAGTTTGAGCATCACCGATCTGCCCATCAAGCCTACCGATCTGGCTGAACTTATCAGTCTTATCGACAGCGGCACAATCAGCAATAAGATCGCCAAAGACATCTTGCCCGAACTGCTGGCGCAAGGCGGTTCGCCCAAGGCGTTAATCGAACAGAAGGGTTTGATTCAAATTTCTGATACAGGCGCGATCGAAGCGGCGATCGCCGAAGTCATTGCGGCTCACCCCAAAGAGCTAGAGCTGTATCGCAACGGCAAAACCAAGATGCTGGGCTTCTTTGTGGGTCAGGTAATGAAGCAAACAGGCGGTCGAGCAGACCCCAAACTCACCAATCAACTCCTCGCCAAACAGCTAAATGGGTGAGACTTTATCGCTTAAAGTCCCATTCTTTGTAAAAAAAACACAATAAGGGGTGACACCCCCCACCCCTTAGATGGCATACTGTGTTTAGTAGATGCACCCTGATGATGAGGGGGAGGCGCCTTGGCGACTCTCCCTTTTTTCTTTGGCTTTAGCCTGAAGGGGAAAAGCAAGGCTAGCAAGCGTTTAGGCTTCGTCCAGGAATGACGGCTAGCTAGCAGCTATCTTCGATTCCTCCCGACTAGCGCCTGCCGCTGAGTCAGCCCCTTGGTCAGTGCTTGAGCGCTACTTTGACGGGTCTGGGGACTGGTCAGGCTGCGCTTGCGGGTCAAGTTGTTCATGCTCAAGCCCTTTCTGCCGTACATCCACAGCCGTTTGCTTGGCTTTCTTAATAGGTGCCGTTACTGAGAATGTTGCAGGACTGGTTTGTGCCTGGGGTGGCGCTTGAGGCGTTTTCGCGCAGCCAACCATTACGCTGACCAAGGCGATCGTAACCAGGCGGTTGACGTTTGACATAGCATCACTCTCAGAGCATTGACTGGCTTAGCGTACCCAAAACAGAGAGCAGGGAGCAGCTTGGTTCTGATCGCTGAGCTGGGAGAGTTTTGAGTTTTGAGTTTTGAGTTTTGAGTTCACTTTTAGCCTTTAGCCTTTAGCCTTCAGCCTTCAGACCTCTGCCTCTCTCCCGCTTACGTTCCTTCCAATGCTCGCAGTGCTTCATCCATGTAGGAGCGATCGCCCAGGACTTCTAACAACGGGCCGCGCTCACCGAAGCGGACGATGCTGGTGGAGCCTGCCAGGGTATCGATGCGATCGCGATAGCGTCCCAGATCGATACCCAATAAGCTGCACAAAATAATGCGAATAGTGGCTTTGTGTGAGACAACAAGGACGTTCCCAGAGGGATGTTTCTGCTCAACTTCGGCAACCACTAGCGAGGCGCGGCTGGCAATCTGCACGGAGGTTTCGCCGCCAGGAGGTGCATTCCAGGCGGGTTCGGCAAGCCAGCGAATGTATGCCTCGGTGTAGTGTTCCTTAACGTATTCCTGCGTTTTGCCTTCCCATTCGCCGTAGCGGATCTCTTTTAAGCCATCACGAAACTGCATGTCCAGACCAATGGCATGGCAGAGAGGCTTGGCGGTGGCAATTGTGCGCTTCATGGGGCTCACATACGCGGCTGTCCACGCGATCGATTGATGCGCGGCTGCGAAGGCTTCGGCCATTTTGGTGCCATTGGGCGTTAAATCGGGATCAAGTTCGCCACAGTAACCGCCAGTACGACTGTAGGTGGTTTCGCCATGCCGCAGAAAATATAGCTTGAGGCTCATGAGGCTTTCTTGGTGTCTTGGTCGTAATGCATCCTGTAAACAGGGTTATCGAGTCCCAATTCGGTCATCACGGTGCGGGTATGAAGGATGCGATCGGCGATCGACAGGGAATCACTCAACACACCAAAAAGCGAAATTTCGGTTTCTACCTTACGGATTTCTTGCAGCAACTCTTGTTCCACGACACCTTCAGCTGCATGTAGCTTGCTCATCAGCGTACTACGCTCAATTTCGTAGTGCGAGTGCGAGTTCTCAAAATAGTCGTGAAGTTGGGTGACGAGGGATGCGACTGATTGATGATCGACTAGAAAGCGCGGATCTTTGGTTTCCATAAGGGAGCAGTGGTTAGTAGTTGCTGGTTGTTAGTGATTAGTTGTTAGAAGGCGTAGGGACGCACGGCCGTGCGCCCCTACAGGCGTAAATCGCTTACTCCAACCCCGCGCCTGCCTGGACGTACTCTTTGAGTTCGATCGCAACGGGTTTGACGTGCCAGATGTCTTTGCAGTATTCGCGAATGGAACGATCGGACGAAAATTTGCCCATGCGAGCGGAGTTGAGGATGGAGAGGCGTGTCCAGTGATCCTGGTCGCGGTAGGCTCGGCTGACGCCATCCTGGCAGTCGACATAGGACTGGTAATCTGCCAGCAGCAAATAATCATCTTTGTACAACAGGGTACTGACCAACGCGTTAAAGAGGTTGGTATCGCCATTGGAAAAGCCACCGGAGGCAATGCGATCGATCGCCGCTTTAAGTTCGGGGTTACTGTTGTAGTATTGCCAGGGATTATAGCCTTGAGCTTTGAGTGCGTAGACTTCTGGAGTGGTCAGCCCGAACAAGAAAAAGTTTTCCGCTCCCACTTCCTCACGAATTTCCACATTTGCACCATCGAGAGTGCCGATCGTGAGTGACCCGTTCATCGAGAATTTCATATTCCCGGTGCCGGATGCTTCTTTACCTGCCAGCGAGATCTGCTCGGAGAGGTCGGCGGCGGGATAAACGCGCTGGGCAAATTTGACGTTGTAGTCTTTGAGGAACACCACTTTGATGCGATCGCGCACATCGGGATCGTTATTGACCACATCTGCCACTGAGTTGACCAGCTTAATAATCAGCTTCGCCATGTAGTAGCCGGGTGCTGCCTTGCCGCCAAAGATAAATGTGCGCGGCGTAATATCGACATCGGGATTGGCTTTGATGCGGTTATAGAGCGTAATGATGTGCAGTACATCCAGATGCTGGCGCTTATATTCGTGAATGCGCTTTGCCTGGATGTCGAACAGAGATGCAGGATCAACATCAATGCCATTCGCCTGCTTAATGTAATCTGCCAGATCTTGCTTGATGTCAAACTTAATCTGTCGCCACTGTTGACGGAAGTCCGCGTCTTCAACAAAGGCTTCCAGCTTACGGAGGTCATCCAGGTGCTTGATCCAGCCATCACCGATTTTGCTGGTGATGAGTTTCGTCAAGCGGGGATTGCTCAACACCATAAACCGGCGCGGGGTGACGCCGTTGGTCTTGTTGCTAAACTTTTCGGGATAGAGCTCGTAGAAGTCGCGCAGCACGTCTTGTTTGAGGAGTTCACTGTGCAGAGCGGCGACCCCGTTGATGGCATGGCTACCCACACACGCCAGATGCGCCATCCGAACGTGGCGTTCGCCTGCTTCATCAATCAGCGACATCCGATTGAGGCGATCGTTATCACCGGGAAACTTCAGTCGAATCTCCTCCAGAAAGCGGCTATTGATTTCGTAGATGATTTCGAGGTGACGTGGCAGCAGTGTGCCAAACAGACCCAGACCCCAGCGCTCCAGAGCTTCGGGTAGCAGCGTGTGGTTGGTGTAGGCGAGCGTCTTTTGGGTGATGCTCCAGGCGGCATCCCACTCAAAGGCGTGTTCGTCCATCAGCAAGCGCATGAGTTCGGCAACGGCGATCGCGGGATGCGTGTCATTTAGCTGAATGGCAAACTTCTCGTGGAACTGGTCTAGCGGAATGCCCTGACGAGTAAGGATCAAAATCATGTCCTGTAAGGAACATGAGACAAAGAAAATCTGCTGCCCCAAACGCAGCTTCTTGCCCTGAAACGACTCATCGTTGGGGTAGAGCACCTTCGTTAGCGTTTCCGACACCGTTTTTTGCAATACCGCCCGGAAGTAATCGCCTGAGTTAAACGCCGCAAAGTCAAACGACTCTGCGGCCGCCGCGCTCCATAGCCTCAGTGTGGTTGCCGTATTGGTTTTGTAGCCCAGAATCGGCGTGTCGTAGGGAATCCCCATGACCACTTCAGCGGGCACCCAGCGTACTCGTTGGCGACTCGTCATCTCATCCATATAGGTTTCAGTATGACCGCCCAGCTTCACTTCCACCGACCATTCGGGGCGGGCAATTTCCCAGGGGTTGCCGTAGCGCAGCCATTTGTCGGTAATTTCAAACTGCCAGCCGTCGCGGATGTCCTGGTCAAAAATGCCAAACTCGTAGCGAATGCCGTAGCCGATCGAGGGAATGTCGAGCGTTGCCATGGAATCGAGGTAGCAGGCAGCCAGCCGTCCCAAGCCACCATTGCCCAGCCCAGGCTCTTCTTCTTGTTCCAGAAGCGCATCGAAGTCTAGACCCAGTTCGCCGATCGCCTGTTTCGCTTCGTCGTAGATGCCCAGGCTGATCAGGTTATTGCCCAGGTGCGGTCCCATGAGAAACTCGGCGGACAGATATGCTACGGTGCGAACGCCTTGATGGGTATACGTTTCTGCAGTGGTGAGCCAACGTCGCAGCAGCCGATCGCGCACGGTGTAGGCAAGCGCCATGTAGTAGTCATTCTGGGTCGCAATCTTGGCAAACTTACCCTGAATGTAGAAGAGGTTGTCCTGGAAGGCGCGCTTCAGCGTTTCGACGCTCAACCCGGTGCGATCGTCTTCGACGACAATCGTCGGCACGCATTCGATCGGTTGATTTGGTGCGGTCTGCATGATTTAAATCCTTTCAGTATCTACACTTCGGCCAAATGAAACGCGGCTCCCAGCCCTGCTCCCATTTCAGCAGGGGTAATTTTGCCGTCATGGTTGATATCCAACGCATCGAAAACAGCATCGGTACCTAACCACTCTTCGCGAGTGATGAAGCCATCGCCATCCAAATCGTAGGTGTGGAAGATGTCTTCAGCCGCGTGAAGCACGATCGTTTCGCCCTCCAGGAAGGAGAGCCGCTTTTCGAGGAGCTTTTCGAGCGCCACCAGTGCTTTCGTGAAGCCGGTGATGCCTTCATCAAGCTTTTGCGTTGCCATGGGATCATCAGCATGGAGCTGGTCGAAGGTGGCTTTGTCGATCGCCAGTTTTTCCAGCTCTAAACTAGCAGCCTTCGCGGGATCAAGCTTGCGAGGAAGATCGGCTTCGGTCGTTTGCAGTTCTTTCAGCAAGGCGGGCGAAATGGTCAACAAGTCGCAGCCTGCTAATTCGGTAATCTCGCCGACATTGCGGAAGCTGGCTCCCATCACTTCTGTTTTGTAGCCAAACTTTTTGTAGTAGTCATAGATTTTGGTGACCGACAACACGCCAGGGTCTTCAGTCGGCGCATAATCCTTCCCGGTGTCGGCCTTATACCAGTCGAGAATGCGTCCCACAAACGGCGAGATAAGGGTGATCCCGGCTTCGGCGCAAGCGATCGCCTGGTGAATGCCAAACAGTAAGGTCAGATTACAGTGAATGCCTTCTTTTTCAAGCACCTCGGCGGCTTTGATGCCGTCCCAGGTAGACGCAATTTTGATTAAGACGCGATCGCGCGAAACCCCAGCCGCTTCGTATTGGGCAATGAGGGCACGACCTTTGGCGATCGTGGCTTCGGTATCGTACGACAGCCGTGCATCCACTTCGGTAGACACGCGACCAGGAATGATTTTGAGAATGCGGAGCCCAAACGCGACAGCGAGGCGATCGAACGCCAGGGTCAAAATCGTCTCATTCGGAGCATCGGCACCCGCATCCACTTTGGCTTGCTTCAGGGTTTCATCAACGATCTCCTGATACTGAGGCATTTGTGCTGCTGCCGTAATCAGTGAGGGATTGGTGGTGGCATCGCGCGGCTTGAAGGTTTCGATCGCCTGAATATCCCCAGTGTCAGCAACGACAACGGTGATGTCCCGCAGTTGTTCAAGTAGATTTTTTGCCATTATTGACTCCTCGTCAGCTTGCTACAGAGTTGGCGGCGTTCAAGCGCGGTGCGCTACGCACAGAGTACACGATTGCACACGCGATCGACGTTGCCACAGCGATTGTACCGGGGGTATTTCATCAGGGGAGATTACCACCCGGAAGTCTTAACCGATTGTTTCCGTGGCTACTGACCAGGGGCTGAATGCTAACAGATTTCTTAAGGTTTCGGCAGTTGAGGACGCTTGCTTAGAATCGTGGATTAACCTGAGTTCGACTACTTCGTTTCTAGCTTTTTTTAGTAATCGAATCAAAGGGCTCAGAGCCCAGTGGACTTGGAACCCAGCCCTCAATCCCCTTGCGTTTTGCGAGTAACGGCTGAGAGTGGACGATGGGAAGACGCAGAATTTCCCGATGGAGAATGACATCTATCTGGCTATAAAGCTTGCCTCTGGCGGCTTTGTCACTCGTTGTGCGCGCCTGATTGAGCAGTTGGAAAAGGCGATCGTTCTTCCAATTGCTTAAATCAGCCGTACTGTTAGAGCCAAAATGGTAGTAAAGAAAGTTGTCGGGATCACCATAATCCCCTGTCCAACCCAGCATAAAAGACTGATAGCCAGGTAGCTTGAGACGATCGGCTTGATAGGCTGCCCAGTCTTTGGTTTGTAGCGAAACCCGAATACCAACGGCGCTGAGATCGGCTGCGAAGGACTCTGCGATCGGCTTCGGTGTTGGGTAATAGGGACGAGAAACCGGCATGTACCATAAATCGAGATCAAACCCATTGGGGTAGCCAGCTTCAGCAAGCAACTGTTTGGCTTTTTGGGGGTCGAAGGGATAAGCGGCCAGGGTGGGTTCTTGCGACCAGGCAAGCGTTGGCGGCGTAAAGTGGGCATCATTCTGACCTAAGTCGCCCCAAAAGGCCTTGACGATCGCGGGTCGATTGATGGCATAGGCGATCGCCTGTCGCACGCGTACGTCAGACAGTGGTTTGTAGCCAGGATTCAGTGCCAAATAACCGACGTTGAAGGAAGGACGCAAAACAACGTCCAGGTTTGGATCACTTTCAACTTCCTTTTTTTGGTCTGGAGCCAGATCGACCGTAAAATCAATTTGTCCTGCACGTAATTGGGCTAAACGGGCAGCCGGATCGGTAATAAAGCGCATCACGATCTGATTGACCTTTGGCAGACCAGATTGCCAGTAATGGGGATTCTTCTCCAGTACTAAGCGATCGCCCGTGCGCCATTCCTTGAACACAAAGGCTCCTGTACCAACGGCGAGCGAACCTGGCGTACCGTAACTGGCGCCTGCTTTTTTGATTGCAGTCGGGCTAGCAATGCCAAAGAACCCAGACGCGATCGCGTTGGGGAAGCCTGCAAACGGCTGCTTGAGCTTAACCTGTATGGTTGTACGGTCGATCGCCGTCACGCTTTGCAACAGAGAATCGGGACTACCTTTAAAGCCACCAAACAGTGTCCCCCAGATTTCGTAGAGCTTGCCAGCGTTGCGGTAGCCATTGGGATGCTGTGGGTCCCACCAGCGCTCGATGTTAAACTTGACGGCTTCAGCGTCAAAGTCTGTCCCATCGTGGAATTTGATGCCTTGACGCAGCTTAAACGTCCAGGTTTTGCCATCGACAGCAGACCACGCAGTGGCTAGAGAGGGCTCCAGGTCTGTTACGCCAGGCTTAAAGGTAATGAGACGATCGTAAAGCTGGTCTTGCACAATGATGGAATTGCCATCGGTGATGTTGCCAGGCTCCAGGTTGACGGGCTGTCCAACAGACCCATAGACCAGTGCACCTGACGACGGTGACGTTGAACCAGTGCCATTGGGTATTGACGTAGGCTCCTGATTGCCGCCTGTGCAATTAGTTAAAGCGATCGCGCTCACAAAGGTAATGACGAGCCAGAGCAGTCGCCACCGACGAAAGACCATCAATTGCCGCATGATCGTCGTGTCCTCACTTACCTGACTGCCGCGCTTGCTTCACCATGTCAATCAAAGTATGGTGCGCATCTTCTGCATCCTGTAAAACGTGATCAAACACGATGCGGGTGGGGGTGGGGGTACCGTCTACCTGAGTGAGTAAGTCCATACCTTGAGCGTCGATCGCCACCATTTCGGCAGCTGTGGCAGCCGTTACATGACCAAACACTTTGGCATAGAGCACGATCGCCTCAGCATGGTCTTCGTTCATATGGCGGCAGATGCGATCGCTAATTTGAGGTGTAAATGATTCTGACATGGTGTGCTTTGTTGCTAAACTCAACAATTTTAGGCTGACATAAATAGACGTTAGAGCAACGCTAAGCTGCAACTGATAGTAACAACGGTAAAAGCCTCTCTTCTGGCAGGGCGTCGTTTCTGCTTTTGCTGGTACGTTTCAGTTGCCTCAGCCGCATCGTTACGTAGGGACTTGGCATGGCCAAACCCCTATAGAACTAGCTCTTCTTGCGAATGAAGTATTCAGCAGTGTTTTCGGTAGGGGTGCGGTACAGAAAGAGCTCGCTCCCATTAGGCAGACTGTAGATACGATACACCGCCTCAACGACGGTCAACTGGCGCTCGCGTGGAATGCCTCGATTTTCAGGAAAATAGCCACCCCGCCTCACGACGGTGTAGTTAGCGAGAATCGTTGCTGCATCATTCACGATCGCTGGAAAGGCACCCCCTGTGAAATTGGGGTCTGTTTCCAAATCGACCAATTTACCACCAGAAAGCGTCGTTGAGCGCGTAGACAATTCTCGGACCTGATTGAGCAAAAGCACGCCACTCCGAGTTTTGGTCTGAGCAACCGTATGTTGAGTGAGGCTGGTGATGAGCGCCGCCGCGATCGCCACCCTGACAAGCCAACGAAATCGCATCATAGGTTCACTCCTTATAAGTCAACAAATAGGCTTAACGTGTATCCGTTCATTGTGAACTGGTTCACAATAATTTCAGGGACAGCTTTTAGATGGATAACACCCCGAACATCATGCCTGTTTTACAGTGTCCTCTGTCGGTGGCGCCACAAGCAATCAAGTGATGCCATAAGCAATACTTAAACAATACCTGTGGCGACACAATACCTGTGATACCAATGGTCAGATAAGGGCCTTAGAGAAGCAAAGCTCAGAGCCATTAAGCTGGCTCATAGTAATAGTACAATTGAACTAAAGAGCGTTGGGGTTAAAAAAGTATGGGCTATGACGATCGGAACGCACCTTATAGCAAGGGCGATTTCTTTCGCAACATTGGCTGGATGCTGGCCGGAGGGGTAGCCGTAGCAGTGCTGGTCGTTGGGAGTGGCGGTTTGCGTCTGGGCGATCGCGCGCGATCGTTCCTACAAGATCTGTTTCATTCGGCGCAGCCAGAACCAAAAGCGGATGTCCAGTCTGTCGTAGTGCAACAAGTGCGAGGCGTGAGCGAGCTTACAACAGCTGTTTTTACGATGCAGGCAGTTGTACCGACGAGCCAGGATGCCACTTTCAACGGCTTTGTGATTGGCACAACAAAACTTCTCTACATTGCTTACGGCGAAGTCAGAGCAGGCGTTGATTTACACAGCCTTACTCCTGCCAATGTGCAGGTAACCGGTAGCAGTATGCAGATTCAATTGCCTCCACCCCAACTGCTCGATCGCAAGATTGATGTGGGGCGCTCCACTGTGTATGACTACAGTCGAGGCACACTTGGACTGGGGCCAGATGTTGCACCTGCACTACAAGCGCTGGCACAACAAGAAGCGCTTAAAAAAATTGTTGAAGCCGCTTGTACAGATGGTGTGTTGGAAAAAGCCAACGATCGCGCCAAGCTCGCTGTCACTCAACTGTTAACAACAGCAGGCTACCAAAACGTGACTGTAACCACTCAACCGCCATCTTCAGGCAATTGTCCAGCGATTCTACCAAGCAAATAGAAGCAAACAGTGAAGCAAGGTTCATTATGCTTGATGAACCCGATCGCTAGAGAAAATTAAGTTTTTGAATTGCTATTCGCTCAGCGGTGTAGAAAATAATCCCTTTGGGTACTATTGGTTCATGCCTATAGTGCATGACTTTAGTGACTTGATGTTTCCATTGGCCATTAGTCAGCAGGGTAACTAAGGTCAGTTTACGAACTTTGTACATCAGTACAAAGTCTATAGCTTTTACAAAAAATTCATGCAGCAGGGTGTTCCAATGATGGCTTAGTAATTTCCTTTGTCAACACATTCCAGCCCTTAAAATAGAGTTGGCTATCTTACGTCAGCTCTTACCTGCTTTTTGCTTTCCAGCTGTTGGTTGATGGGCTCCAATTTGTCTAAGAGTTGCAATGTCAGGTGAGTCTAACGCCTAAACATGCTGTTGTTGGGATGCCTCAATGATTGCGCTAATCATCAATGACTACTACTGTCAAAACCCTATAAAAGTTAAATCTTGATTTAAAAAATAACAGTTTCACTTCAAACCATTCTTTTTTGATTGCTTCGGATCAATCGTCATAGCGTTTAAGGAGTTTTAATTTCACAAGGTCTTTGCCAAAGCCTGATCGAGTTAAACCAGACTGATAATGTTGGGGATCAATCCCAAAACTGAGGTGCATCTAAAGTCAACGGTTGAATCCGTAGTTTGCCTTTAAAGCCCTTGCCCCCTTGGATACTTGTCATCTAAATTTTGAAGCTACGACAGTTAAGCCCCCGACTGCACTGGCTGCTTCCTCAACAATGAAGAAGCGAATCAGCAAGCAACTGGTAATTACAAACACTATCCGTAAGGACATCGTCTCTCCCAAGCCAAGTGTTAGCGATGCAGATTGTTCTCTTGAGCAAATTGCTGTTAGTTTTCGTTCCCTAGTTTTGATGAACTCAAACTCTTTAGCGGCGAAAGCATTAGGCTGCACAAAGGCGTTGAGATCGCTGTCACCTGCGGTTCCATTACCTGGTTGCCATTCACACCTTATGGCGAAAGGAGCCAACCAATGCAATCTCGGGCAACGTCTCCCTTAACCTACTCTCTACATCAGCAGACGCTGGAGCAAATTGAGCGAGAATTTGGTACTGGTGCAGTACCGCAAGTGTTTAGCTTATTGAAATCGCAACCAGCGTTGTTAAATCATCTCTGGGGCCAGTTTTATACTTTAATACTGCACGGTGATCTGCCTAAAATGCTTAAGGAAATGGTAGGGCTAGTGGTTGCCACTGCAACTCACTGTGATCATATACGCTTGGTGTTGATGCAGAGTTTGGTACAACAATATGCTGACCAACGCACCCTGACTGCCATTATTCAGGAGCAATATGAGGTAGCGGAAGTAAGCCATGCGACATTGGCTGTGCTGCAGTTTACAGCGATCGCGATCACCAATCGGTCTGCTTCTGGAGCGCTGACAAAAAGTAAATGGCAGCTACTCCATCACAAAACGCAGCAAGCATTGAATGACACAGGTTTAGAAGAAGGAGAGCAAGTGGAATTGGTTGCCACAATTGCACTGTTTGAACAACTGTGCATGGTTGCCAATTTGCTTAAGCTTGAGTCAGATACAGCATAGAGCCGATTCTGCAACCACCCTCTCAAATCTCTGCTCTTTGGTTATGGTATCTACCTCCGAGCCTGTAGAGGAAAGGGGTAAGGAGAAGAAAGGGCTAACTTAGATCTTGCACCAGTGGCATCAGCCCGCCCTGCAATAAATTGCGGGCTAACACAACCAAGTCCGTTGAAACGGACTAAAACACCGCTCAGTTGCCTCCTAGTCCACTACCCTTCGGGAAGGCAAAGCCTACAGTGAACTTTCCTCGACTAGCCCGTTCGCATCGCGTTTCCGTAGCTTTGGCTTCCCGCAGAGTAGGAATTACTTAAGTTCAGGGCGGGGCGATGCAAGCGTCGCAAGACCTGAAAAATGCCTTCTTGAGAATGGTGCAAGATGTGAGCTAAGGAATCAGTCAATACTCTGCCATTCCTTCGTCGGGTCGCACGATGACCGTGCGACCCGACCAACAAGACAAAGGCTCGACCTGATTCAATCCGCGAGCTTAAGAAAGCGTGCTGGCGATGCACAGTTGTTCTAGAGTGGCAACGAAATCTGGATAAGAGACCGCTACAGCTTCAGCGCGATGAATGGTTGTAGTGCCAGTCGCGGTGAGTGCAGCAATCGCCAGACTCATGGCAATGCGGTGATCGGTGTAACTATCAACAGCGGTTCCCGTCAGCGGTGTGCCGCCCACAATCTCCATACCGTCTGGCTGTTCTGTAATGCGTGCGCCCATTTGGTTGAGTTGATGGGCTGTCACAGCGATACGATCGCTCTCCTTAACGCGTAGTTCGGCTGCATCTTGAATGATGGTTATCCCCTGGGCAAACGTAGCAGCCACTGCCAGCACTGGAATTTCATCGATTAAACGAGGAATCAGGTCTCCACCAAGAGTGCAGGCATAGAGTGGTGGCCGATCGCCACTGCCCGCATAACGTACATGCAGATCGGCGACGGGTTCTCCGGCAACGATGCGTTGGTTTTCCTGAGTAATGTCTGCGCCCATAAGGGCTAGGGCTTCCAGCACACCAATGCGAGTGGGATTAACACCCACATTTTCGATGGTGAGATCGGCATCGGGCACGATCGCACCTGCAACGAGCCAAAAGGCAGCAGAGCTGATGTCTCCTGGCACAACCACCGATTGCCCTTTGAGCCTGGTTGGCCCCGTGACAATGACGCTACAGGTTTCTGGATCAACGGTCAGGTCAGCACCAAATGCTTTGAGCATGCGTTCACTATGATCCCGCGATAGTGCTGGCTCGGTCACGGTCGTGGCGCCATCGGTCATGAGCCCTGCCAACAACAGGCAGGATTTAACTTGGGCAGAAGCGATCGGCGAATGGTAGTGAAACGGTCGCAGGTTTTTGCCCTGTACTGCTAAGGGCGCAAGTGTTGCATTTTGTCGTCCCCAAACCTCGGCGCCCATTTGACGTAATGGCTGCACGACCCGCGACATAGGGCGAGATCGGAGCGATTGATCCCCAGTAACGGTGAAAAAGCGTCCTGCGTGGGATGCCAGTACGCCCAGCATCAGCCGCAGTGTTGTGCCAGAATTGCCTGCATTGAGTACGTCTATGGGTTCCAGCAGTTGCCCCAGACCAATGCCGTGGACAGTGACCTGCTCAGTGTTGAGGGGTGAAATGTCCGCACCCATCGCCCGAAAGCAGTTAGCGGTGCTGTGGGGATCTTCACCGAGTAACAGTCCGGCGATCGTCGTTTCTCCTTCTGCTAGGGCACCCAACATCAACGCTCGATGAGAAATCGATTTATCTCCCGGTACTCGAAGGCGCCCTTTGAGAGCCAACCCTGCTGGCGGTGGCGCAATGGTGAGATCGTGGTGGCTTTCAGCGGTGTTTAGAGAAATCACGTTCAGCGGCATGGGGATCAGATAGAATATGTGGGCATTTTGTTAGCGATCGTACCGTCTTTATGCAGACCCATCACCGCAGACCTGTCTGCTTCTTACTCACCTCGACAGATTTGCCAGTCTGGTCAGGCATGGAGACTGTTGCCACACTCTATCAAAAAGATCAGGAGCAGTTTCATCTGTTAATGACCGAGCCAGCCGTGCGCGAGCGCGATTTGGCTGTGGGTAACCAAGACGTCGCCATTGCACCTCCCACCACAACACCCCGCTTACTTTGGCTAGAATTTTCGCCGTATCAAGTGACGTTGACTATGCAGGGGCAGGGGCAGTTCAGCTATCGCCATCTTTGGCGGCGAGGGCTCTATGGCATGAGTCGCTACTGGCTACAAGATGAAACGGGTCAGCAAAGCGGGCAATTTCAGTTGCGTAATTTCACTCGTAATCTAACACTAGAAACTAACCCGCTGCCCACCTTTTTACGAGTTGAGTATGAACTTTGGGCAGCAAAAATGAAGCTTGGACATTACGTCTTGAATCTTGAGATTCGCCATTAACCGATATCAATATGCTTCGGTCGATTGATGGAGCCGCATCGTGATCGTTCTAAACACTCGATCGTTACACCAGATGCAATAAGGCTTCAATCAACGATTGGTTTTGCTCATCGGTGCCAACCGTAATCCTTAGCTTGTCGCTTAAGTCCGCTTGGTTAAAGTAACGTACCAAAATGCCTCGCTCTTTTAAGGAGAGGTAAATTTGCTCGGCATTGCTTTTCGGTGGTTGTGCCAGCAGGAAGTTCGTTTGCGAGTCCCACAGGTGAAAGCCCAATTGTTTGAGGTCGATCGCCAATTGGGCACGCGATGCTTTTACTTTGGCCGCACAGAGGTTTTTATAGTCCTGATCGCGCATGGCCGCTGCACCCACCAAACAGGCGATCGCGTCAATGTTGTAGCTATCTTTGACCTTAAACAAACCGCTTAGCAGCGTTGGGTTGGCGATACCAAAACCGAGTCGTAGCCCTGCCAGTGAGTATCCCTTAGACAACGTGCGAGTCACAATCACATTGTTGAATTCTTTGACCAGATTTAATGCCGTTTCTTCTGCAAAATCGACATAGGCTTCGTCAACGACCAGCACACCCGTCAAGGCTGCTGCCAATTGGCGTAACGCATCAATGGGAACAACATGACCTGAGGGGCTGTTGGGCGAGGCGATGAACGTGACCGCGCCGTTAGCTGCAATCAGCTCTGCGATCGGTAACTGGTAGTCGTCTCCGTACGGAATTTCGATCGTTGCCGCAGGCTGCAGCTCGGTCAAGGTGCGATAAAGCACATAGGTTGGGGCAGGATAAACCACATTGCGGTTCGGTTCAGCGCAGGCACGAATGATGACATTGAGTACATCATCACTACCATTGCCTACAATCACCCAATCCATCGGTATATCTAACGCGGCACTGACCGCTTGCCGAAACTCGTTGGCATACGGGTCGGGATAGCGCCGCAGCGATTCGCCAGACAACTGCTGGAGCACTGCGATCGCCGCTGGCGAAGGGGGATAGGGGTTCTCGTTTGTGTTTAGCTTAATGATCGGTGTGTCAAACTTTGGCTGTTCACCGGGAACATAGCCAGTCATCGCATCAATGTTGGGGCGGAAGTAGGTAGTCACGGCGATAGAGAGAATTGCTTACTGCGAGAGGAAACCAGTGATCAACAGTGGTAAGAGGATAAGCGCCGACACAATTAGAAGGAGTGTGCCTGCATCGACTTTGACCACGTTCATTTTTGGATCACTCATCTGGCACCTCTAGGGGGTCAGTACATTACCTTAGCCTAGAGGATTGAGACACCTTTCTCAAGGCTATCCAGGCTCAAGGCTATTCAGACTGCGAGACATTTTTAGACAGGAAGGCTTTAAACAGCAGAACGCCCCTGGACGTCTTGCCGTGTTTCGACTCCAGGGGCGTTCTTCATTGTACTCCTCACACATTCATAAATGTAGCACATGTTTGCTTGAGCTGTAAACCCTGTGACGGAAATGAAAGTGGCGCTCTTGGTTGGGCGCTACGTTATCCGCAATACTGAGCGTTGAACACGTCTGTTGATAGGCATGACAGCCATTCTCGCTACTTGACTGATGCATGGCCGATGGCGCAGACGTGAGACATGGAATGATTCGACGACTCCTTCTATGAAGCGTTATTGTTTAGAGCAGTAGACTCTAGGCGATCGCTATGAACAAACCGTTGGATGTAGAGCAGTCGATCGAGCTTGCTACGCGCCTTAAAAGCAAAGCCAAAGCACCTTTCGATAATGCGTATCGTGCTGCCCTGGCAACCACAGGTGCAACCTATGTACAGGGTTTTCTAGCGATGTCTGGCCAGCCGCACAAGCCGCTTGAGCATAGCTGGATTGAAATGAGCGATCGGCTGATCGACCCGACTCTGCCCCATCTCAATCGATCGGCTGAAGCGCTTCACTACTTCTCGGCACACCAACTGAGTGTGAAGCAACTAAAAGCGGCGATCGAAGAAGCGAAGGAAGATTACCCCGATGACGACCCCTTGCCGATTTATGGGGCATCACCGTACGAGTACTATGGCGATTTGATGCTGGGTGGCAACGATTATGTGGCAGCGTATAACGCCGCTGCTGCCAAATGTCAGGAGCTGAAACAGGCTAAAGCAGCCTCAAATGGGCTAGAAGGCTAAGGAACACGAATTTAATCACTCCGGCATTTCCCGTAGGGGCGCACGGCCGTGCGCCCCTACCTGGAAACAATTTGTCGATTTTATTTAATCCACGATCCTAAGGGCCATTTCGTAGTCCGTTCTCCGTGGCTTACTGAGTCTGACTTCATACAGGGGATGAGCCATCCCTGTAATTTTGCCGATCAAATTTATAAAATCGTCCTGTTTTTTTTGATCAAGGCTGTAAAAAGAATTGAAAGGCTTGGTTGACGCTTACGGGTTCGATCAATTTTTGTGATCACATCTGACGAGAGCTGGGTGCTCTGATTTTTATAGGAGTCGATGAGTCGCGACGGTTGAAAACGTTGGAGTACAGCCAGGCTGGAGATTCGCCAGGAGCTGTTTTCTGTGAAGATTGGTCAAGAGGCTTGGCCGCTGCGTGATCATCTGCGGCATCGCGATGAGGGGTTTACCTTACTTGAAGTAACGATCGTGCTGGTGATTAGCGCCATTTTGGCAGCGATCGCCTTGCCATCTTTTCTGAATCAAACCAGTAAAGCAAAGCAGGTTGAAGCAAAGATGTACCTCGGCACGCTGAATCGTGCGCAGCAGGGATATATGCTAGAACGGGCTCGCTTTGCTGCTAGTGTCAATGAGTTGGGTATTACACTTTATAACAGCCCAAACTATAGCTACTCGATTCAACTGGATGGTGGGGGTACTCAATACGCCGTTCACCATGCCAAAGCACTGAGTGCAAGCCTGAGACCTTATGTTGGCATGGCAGCAGTCGCTCAGGACAGCGCGGGTAATGCCAGAATCGACACTGTTTTATGTGAATCAAAAACAGCCCAGCAAGGGAAGGCTGATCAGCCAGTGCTCGCTCCTACGGCAGTAGATTGCGCTAACACTACGGAACCTGTCGGTCAGTAAGGTATGGCTGAACGCCACTCATGGCTCTACATTTGCTGGAACTTCTCGTTATGCCTGCGATTGGCGTGCTGTTTTCCAGACTTGCCAGCCGATGAAGCTTAAAAGTACCGTTGCGCCGATCGCATAACCCAGTCCACTTGGCATCCCAGAAACCGCCAGTGCTAACGTTCCAGCCCAGAGCGTTAACGAATAGATGAACAATACCGTCAGACGTTGCGATAACCCAGCTTGCAGCAAGCGATGGTGTAAATGACGTTTGTCAGCCACAAAGGGCGACTTCCCACGCCTCAAGCGATCCAAAATAACAGCCGACATATCTAAAATGGGAACCGCCAGAATGAGGTAAGGCAGCACAACCGCCACCGTTAACGCGACTGTTGTCACTCCTTTCACCAGCCCAATAATCCCAATGCCTGCCAACGAAAACCCCATGAAGTAGGCGCCGCCATCGCCCATAAAAATCTGAGCCGGATTAAAGTTATAGCGGAGAAAGCCCAGCGCCCCACCTGCCAATGCAGCTGCAATCAACGCGGCAGCCGGCTGCTTCATAAAGAGGCAGACAATAAACATGACGACAGCCGCAATGCCACTTACCCCTGCAGCCAGACCGTCGAGACCATCAATCCAATTAATGGCATTTGCCATACCCACCAGCCAGACGATCGTAATCGGTAGGCTCACCCAATCGGGCAACGACACAAGACCGACCGTTGGGATGGTCAGAAAATCAATCTGAACGCCAACTTTCCAGGCAAGCCCTGCCACGATCGCTTGCAAAATCAGGCGGGTAATGGGAGATAAGCTAAAAAGATCATCGGCAAGCCCAATCAAAAAGAAGGCTAAGGCACCGATTGTCACCCCCCACACTTCGTATTCTTTGTCAGGCGGCAGCACCCCAAAGCCACCTGTCCACCAGACAATTAACAGCCCCGCTAAGGTACCCAAAAAGATCGAAATGCCACCGAGACGAACCATCGGGTGCTTGTGAATCTTTCTACCACCTGGTTTGTCAAAATGTCCGCTCTTGAGACCGACTTTTTTGACGATCGGGGTTGCCAGGAGAACAACCGCTAAAGAAACCAAAAAGGCGATGAGGTTATACAGAGGATCAGGCATCTGGATGGGTAAGTCGAGGATAAGCGACAGGCAGAGTGTACTACACTTCAGATAATAGTTAGCAAAGAGTTGGCAATCTCACTTCGTTGGGAGTGAATGAAGCTCCTTAAGCGTATACGCTTAAAATGAAATCGAGCTGAGTTTAAAGCGCTTAAACCGTGTTTGGATGAGACTTTAAATCTCTGGCTGCAAACCTAACGCTTCAGTGGACGGCATTGGCATTAGGATTGGTATTGCTCCTAACATCGATCGACGCGTTCCCCTGTACCTGCTCCGCTTGCGGTTATGACTAGAAGCAAGCGTTGCTCTAATGCCTTATACACCCACAAGCAGTCTTGACCGGGAACTGTGGCAGACACAAACGTTTATGTTCGTATGTTTGCCTCGTTCAAGAGCGATCGCGTTATAGTTCTTTTGTACTAAAATATAGTCTGCCTGCTGGGTAGCACCACGACTACTGGTGGAAACCAGTCTGTCTGTCAGCTTTCCTTGACGGTGTTTCAACGGTTAACCGCGATCTTGACAGGAGGCTCGCACGGAGCCGGGCACCTATGACTAAACTCTTACGTACCGCGATAGACAATGCAGGCAGTAATCTAGTGCGCTATGCCGTTATCTTCGGCGCTACCTTATGCCTGGTAGGAGTGGTTTCTACGCTTGTGCAGACACTGCTGCCATTGCTTCAAATACTGGTGCCACTGCTGGCCGTTTGGTGGCTCTGGCAACGTTATCGCAAGGTTCAAAACCGTCAGCAAAAACACTTACACACAACCTTTTATCGTCTGTTGCAAGAACATCAGGGACGCATGACCCTGCTCGATTTTGCAATGACTGCGGAGATACCCGCGATCGCCGCTCGTTATTATCTTGACAACCGAGCCAAAGAATTCGCTGCCCGTTTTGAAGTCACAGAACAAGGCGATGTCGTTTACGTCTTCTCAACGCTGCAATTTTCTCGCATGCAGCCTAGCCCTACAGCAACGCCTGTGGCCAGTGAAGACAGTATGAATGAGTTGCAGCGTTCCAAGGCATTAAGTCAGGCTGAACTTGCCAAACGATTGGGTGTGGCGGCAAAAACAGTTAGCCGCAAGAAGCACTTGTCTACGCTCAGCGATTGGACTCAAACGCGTGATCCCAACGGCGTAAGTTGGTCTTATGACGCTCAAGCGCAACGCTTTTTTCCAGTGAGCGATCGTCCATCGGCACAGTCTGAAACAGAACATCGCTGATTAAGCAAAACGCTGGCAAAACCTGCCCGTATCCAACGGTAAATTTTTGCTTGGAAATCTCCTGAGTTGTCAGTTGGAAATGACCTTCCACGCCCCACAATCATACTCACAGGTTCTAAACTTTCCAGCGCGATCGTTAGGGTGACTACGTGCGGGTGAGCAACGGAGCCATCAGCCTTGCAGGACGTTTCTCAGTCAATCAGGGTTGAAACTTGAGCTGACCAGAATGAATCACGCCCATTTCGCCACAGGCATCGGTGTAGTACCAGGCACCAACGGTGCCATAGGTGTGAATGGTTCGGCGCTCTCGGATCGCGCATAAAACCTTGCCATTCGGTGCGGTTCTGACATTGGAGGGTGGGTCGAAGACGGTGGCGATGTTGTTGCTAGACGGTCTGCGCCCCTGATAACCACAGACAACCGTCAGCATCTGCTGGGTGGCTGACGACTGCGGGCGATTCCGTTGACGTTCTGGAAACGTGACCCAGGAGCCATCTTGGCAGTTTGCCTGGCTCTGGATGCGTTCTTGCCCTAGATAGTAGACAAAGTCCACACTTTTAGCACTGGCTCTGGTAATCGAGCACAGGTCTACATTCAGGCTTTGCCCACCCACTGCTTGCCCCGCATAGTAGTTACAGGATTGTGCCACGATCGGCTGTAACGGTACTACTGCACCCGTTACTAGACCAATGACCATTAAGGCAGGCATGACTTGAGTAACCGTAGCCTTCACTATAAACACCTCATTGACTGGCTGCTCAAAACCGAAAAAGCGACCCATACAGGATCAAGTCGTTGAGAAAGACGGCTGTGCCTGATGTGATTATCGCTGTGCGATCGCCTGCGTCAGTCATAGCCTGCTTCCTCCATGAGTGCCTACTGCCTGACTGTATTCTTTACATATTCAACGCGATGTGCAACTAATTTGCCCTCATCCCAACCCTTCTCCTTGGGGAGAAGGGCTTTCGGACTTTTCTGGTTCCCTCTCCTGCTGGGAGAGGGCTAGGGAGAGGGCAGTCTTGGCAGACGTTTCAGGAAAGTCGCACGTCGCGTTATTCACCTAACTTTTAAGTCCTCAAAAGCAGGTACGCCAATTTTATGTGCAGGCAAGAAAGCATCGAGCACAATGAGAGGAACCAAACGCAAGCATATGCAAATGAGCCTTCATCGACGGCCTTCCAATGATTAGCGATTTCTTTCTTCAAAGCAGGCTGCTGACTTCTGGATTGGTGCTAGCTTTCTTTGCGCTCTGTCTCGTACTCAAAGCTGATTTTTGGCTACTCTTCCCCGCCCTCGCTCTACCCGTTGTCCTCACATGGCTTCTGTGGCTGTTGAGTACCCTCTTTTTCGGTGGTGCCTTCAATCAACTAGGAGTTCGACCGCGTCAACTTAATGGCGTATGGGGCATTCTCTTGGCTCCTGTACTGCATAACCATGCCAGGGCAGATGAAGCCCAGCATCTCGTTGGTAATACAGTCGCCTTCTTGAGTTTTGGTGGCTTTATTGTTATGCCCAGAGGCCTTGCTGACTTTCTCCTCATTACGGCTGTTGTGGCGCTCAGTAGTGGCTGTTTTACCTGGCTTTGCGGTCGTGAAGGTTCCAATCATATCGGCGCGAGTGGCATCCTTTATGGATACTTCGGCTTCCTACTGCTGCGTGGCTTCTACGAGCATCAGGTCGCCGCAATTTTACTTTCGATGCTCATGATGGCTTTCTACAGTCCGCTGCTGCTGGGGATTTTTCCACAAAATGAACGGATCTCTTGGGAAATGCATTTCGGTGGCTTTGTGGGTGGTTTAGCAACCGCTTGCTACTTCAATACGATTCAAGCCAACGCTAAATCACTACTGCCAACGTTTTTGCCATAGTAAGCGTATGCGTCAGCAGCGGTAATGGGCGTTTGCGATCGCTCTTCGCCCCATATGAAGCTCAGAAACCTGAAGCTGCCGACTTAATAAACTAATGAAGTGGCAGCGGTTCAGGCTGTTCTTAAGGGCACAATACAAGCTGTACCAGCAGGCGGCAAGCCTTGGGTTTGTAGTGAAGTATGGTTATCAGCGCAACCGCTCTTACCGCCTCTGAATTGAAAGCTGCGATCGTCCGCGATCCTCTAACGGCCTCACCAGAGGCGACAGTGATGGAGGCAATCGCTCGAATGAGCGGCCCGCGCTACCCGCCTCAAGGATGAATTTCTTGCCAACATGAGTCATGAACTCCGCACGCCCCTTAACGCGATTCTGGGCATGCCGAAGGGCTCCAAGAACAAGTCTTTGGCCCGATCAACGCAGGACAGCGCAAAGCCTTGCAAACGGTTGAGCGGAGCGGCATCCATCTGCTGGAGTTAATCAGTGAATTCTGGATGTCGCCAAAATTGAAGCTGGACAGATGGAACTGGACTGCACCGCCATTTCAGTAACGCATCTCTGCCAATCCAGTCTCGCGTTTGTCAAACAGCAGGCACTCCAAAAGCGCATTCAGCTTCAGGTCAAGTTGCCATCCTCGCTCCCCGATCTACTGGTGGATGAACGCCGCATTCGCCAGGTGCTCATTAACCTGCTCAATAATGCCGTCAAATTTACCCCAGACGGGGGAGGCGTTACCCTCGAAGCGGCTCAAGGTTCACTGGAATACTACCGAGCCTGCTCCGCAAGAGTTTCTACGCCTTGCCGTCAGCGATACAGGAATTGGTATCTCGCCAGAGAACAGTCAACGCCTGTTTCAGCCCTTTAAATTGATAGCGCTTTGAACCGTCAATATGCGGGTACAGGCTTAGGATTAGCGTTGGTGAAGCAAGTCGTTGAACTCCACGGCGGTAGGGTGGGACTCACCAGTCAACTGGGTTGGGGCAGTTCCTTCACGATCGACTTACCCTGTACGTCCAGTGTGGTGTTCTCACTGCAAACACCCGCTGGTGATCAACCTGTCGTATGTCTGGGTCAGGATGTTCCTACCGACGAAACGGTTCGCCAAACACCCCTCATTTTGCTAGTCGAAGATAACGAAGCCAATATCAGTACGGTTTCTAGCTACCTCAGAGCGAAAGGCTATCGTCTTCTCTTAGCCACGCATGGACAAGCCGCGATTGACCTTGCTACCACTCACCAGCCCGACTTGATTTTGATGGATATTCAAATGCCAGGTATGGATGGGCTCACAGCCACGAGGCAGATTCGCCGGGCGGTGCCTCGATTCAGATTGCCGATTTGGGACCAGGCGTGCCGGATGACTTACGGCAGAAGATTTTTGAGAAATATGAAGTTGGCACCTTCATGCAAAATGTCTCCCAGATAGGGCTGGGGGTAGCTTTCTGCAAAATGGTTGTTGAGGCACACGACAGTGAAATCAGCGTGAAAAATAACCAGCCCAGAGGCTCTATTTTTGAAATTATCTTGCCTCAATAATCTCAGCCCCTTTTGTTTGAGCCCTCCAAGCTCCAACTAATTCTGGGAGACGATCGCGGCACCTCAAAATTGCTCTACGCTCTCAAACTGCTTTGACACGCTAGCATTTGCACCTTCACCACAGGTACGCGGCGTCGGAAAAATCTTGCCAGGGTTTGCGAGTTCCTTGGGATTAAACGTTTGGCGTACCCATTGCATCGTTTCCAGATCCGGTTCGCTGAACATTTCTGGCATGTAACACCGTTTGTCGGCCCCGATGCCGTGTTCACCTGAAATGCTACCGCCGACCTGCACGCAGAGCTTGAGAATGGCACCGCCCAATGACTCCACCTGCTCTAACGCACCGGGAACCGCATTGTCGTAAAGGATCAGCGGATGCAAGTTGCCGTCGCCTGCATGAAACACATTCGCCACGTTGTAGCCGTGCTTGTCGCCCAACTCTGCGATCGTCTTCAGCACGTACTCCAGCTTGGTACGAGGAATCACGCCGTCCTGCACATAATAGTCGGGACTGATTTTGCCCATTGCTGCGAATGCTGCCTTGCGCCCTTTCCATAACGTCAAACGTTCTTCCACATCGGTGGCAATGCGAACGCTACGAGCTCCATTCTGGAAACAGATCGCCTCGACCCGCTGGCTGTTTGCAGCTGCTTCAATTTCTAGCCCATCAACTTCAACCAGCAAAATTGCTTCCGCGTCACGAGGATAGCAGTTCGTACACACGACATCCTCTACAGCATTGATGCTGAAGTTATCCATCATCTCCATCCCGCCAGGAATGATGCCCGCACTAATGATGTCTGAGACGGTCGCACCTGCCGCTTCAACGCTGGTGAAGTCTGCCAGTAAGACGCGAACAGATTCAGGTGTTTTGAGGATTTTAAGCGTGATTTCAGTGGCAATGCCCAGGGTGCCTTCCGAGCCGACAAACAGCCCTGTAAGGTCGTATCCCGGCATTTCAGGCACGGTACCGCCCACATCAACGATCGACCCATCCGGCAAGACCAGTTTCAAGCCCAACACATGATTCGTGGTCACACCGTACTTCAGACAGTGGACACCACCGGAGTTCTCCGCCACGTTACCGCCAACAGAGCAAATGATTTGACTGGATGGATCAGGCGCGTAGTAAAAGCCTGCCCCACTCACCGCCTGGGTGACCCAGTTATTAATCACCCCAGGTTGCACAACGACCCGCTGATTTTCGAGATCGATGTCGAGAATGCGCTTCATGAGGGCGGTGACGATCAAAACACAATCGTCGGTAGGCAAGGCACCGCCAGAAAGACCCGTGCCAGAGCCCCGCGCGACGAAGGGGATGGAGTAGCGATCGCACACCTTCACCAGAGCGGCGACATCTTCTGTGGTACGCGGTAAAACGACGACAGAGGGACGATTCCGGTAACTCGTCAGCCCATCACACTCATACACCAGCAGTTCTTCACGCTTACGCACAACTCCGTTTTTACCCAGAATCGCTTCAAACGCCTGGATGACCGGTTGCCAATTGCGTTTCGTGTCTTGCTGCGGTTCCTGAATGAGCATGGTGGTGATGTGCCGCTAAGTCGTCAGAGAGATTGTCTTCTTATTATCAACGATGCGCCAGGAACTTTTGAACGCGTTGCCAAACCTGCTCTAGCAAGTCGGGGCGGTCGGCATCAAACCACTCGATCGCGGGATCGGCCCGAAACCAGGTGCGCTGCCGTTTGGCAAACTGGCGCGTGTGCAGCACCGTGAGCGCCTTCGCCTCCGCAAGTGTCATAGCTCCAGCCACATGCTGCTTAAATTCGGCGTAGCCTAACGTGTTGAGCAAGGGCAACTCGGCAGTATATTTCTGGCACAGGTATTCGACTTCATCGACAAAACCTGCCGCCACCATTTGTTCGGTGCGCTGTTCAATGCGCCGATCGCTCTGCTCAACACTCTGGCAATCTAAGCCAATTTGTAGAATCGGATAGATTGGCGGTTGCTCGCCCTGCAGCGCTGATATGGGTCGTCCCGTGACATAAAAAACTTCCAGCGATCGCAACGTCCGCACCTGATCATTGGGATGGATCTTCGCCGCCCCATCCGGATCAACCTGTTGCAGAAACGCATAAAGCTGTGACTGACCCAGCGTTTGTAGCTGCGATCGCAAGTCCAGTTGCGGTGGCACACGTGGAATGATCAGCCCGCGCACGATCGAGCGGATGTAGAGTCCCGTGCCGCCGACGAGGAGAGGTGGGGGGTAGGGGGTAGGGGCGGAGTTTTGAGTAGCGCTTCGCGCCGCTGCGCCAAAGAGTTTTGAATTGATTCTGACTCCTGCCTTCTGCCTCCTGCCTCCTGCCCTCTGCCTTCTGCCTTCTGCCTCCCCTACTCCCTCTGCCCCCTCTGCTCCCCTAACACCCCACACCCCACACCCCACACCCCAAATCAACCCCTGCGCCTGCTGCTGATACTCCGCCACCGTCAGCGTCTCAGTGGGATCGCAGATATCAATTAAATAGTGTGTAACCTGTTGCTGTTCAGCGATCGAAGGTTTGGCAGTGCCAACGTTAAACTCTCGATACACCTGGCGCGAATCGGCACTCAGGATGGCAGAGTGGAGTCGCTGTGCGAGGGCGATCGCCAATCCCGATTTGCCGGTTGCTGTGGCACCACAAATAACAATTAAAAATGGTACAAAGGTATTATTTTCAGTTAAATTGTTGAGAGTGGTTGATAACACAGCTAAAAGAGGTTGATCCATCCCTATGATAAATGGCGCTTGAAATTGCCCCTAAATCGCTCAAAACCCTTTTGTGTTATAATTTTGATAGATTTTGCTATTATGAAGCCTGCGACAGCCTCAGGCTAACTATGGGAGCCCTTCATCCATGACCAACAATTACGATACCGATCAGATTCGAGTCTTAGAAGGTCTTGAAGCTGTACGGATGCGTCCGGGTATGTACATTGGCACAACCGGACCGCGAGGGCTGCACCACTTAGTTTATGAAGTCGTTGATAACTCGGTTGATGAAGCTCTGGCAGGTTATTGTACCGCTATCCAGGTGGCACTGAACGCGGATGGTTCAGTCACTGTTGAGGATAACGGTCGGGGCATTCCCACAGGTATTATCCCTCGCACAGGCAAATCGGGCGTGGAAACGGTGCTGACGATCCTCCATGCAGGCGGCAAGTTTGGAGACGGTGGTTACAAAGTTTCGGGCGGGTTGCACGGGGTTGGCATTTCAGTGGTGAATGCCCTCTCTGAATGGGTGGAAGTGAGCGTTTGGCGGGAAGATAAGGTGCACGTGCAGCGCTTTGAGCGGGGTGCGGCGGTCACTGAGTTGGTCGAGCATCCCAGTACGGAGATGCGCCGGGGGACAACGGTTACGTTTAAGCCCGATGCCCAGATTTTTACCACCAGCGTCGAGTTTGACTATGCCACACTGTCAGGACGTTTGCGCGAACTGGCATACCTCAACGGTGGTGTCAAAATCACGTTTACAGACCATCGACTGGAGCTACTGAAAAGCGAAGAACCGCATGTCGAGACCTACTTCTACGAAGGCGGCATTCGCGAATACATCGTCTACATGAACCGCGACAAGCAAGCGCTGCATGATGAAGTGGTGTTTGTGCAGGGCGAGCGCAACAATGTGCAGGTAGAAGTCGCGCTGCAGTGGTGCGTGGATGCCTACAGCGACAACCTGTTGGGTTTTGCCAACAACATTCGCACGATCGATGGTGGTACGCACTTAGAAGGCTTGAAGGCGGTGCTGACGCGAACGATGAACTCGATCGCCCGCAAGCGCAATAAGCTGAAAGAGGGTGACTCCAACCTGGCCGGTGAGAACGTCCGAGAAGGTCTGACAGGCGTAATTTCGGTCAAGGTGCCGAACCCTGAATTTGAAGGGCAAACGAAGACGAAGCTGGGCAACACCGAAGTCCGGGGCATTGTCGATTCTCTTGTCGGTGAGGTGCTGACCGAATACCTGGAGTTTCGTCCCGGTGTAGCAGATGCCATCTTAGAGAAAGCGATTCAGGCCTTTAACGCTGCAGAGGCTGCACGACGGGCACGCGAACTGGTGCGACGGAAGTCGGTGCTGGAGTCTTCAACACTGCCTGGTAAGCTGGCAGACTGTAGCTCCAGAGATCCCGCTGAATCCGAAATCTTTATTGTGGAAGGGGATTCTGCAGGCGGTAGCGCCAAGCAGGGACGTGATCGCCGCTTTCAGGCCATTCTGCCGCTGCGGGGCAAAATCCTCAATATCGAGAAAACCGACGACTCCAAGATTTACAAGAACACAGAAATTCAGGCACTCATCACTGCTCTGGGTTTAGGCATTAAGGGCGAAGACTTTGATGCGACTAACCTCCGTTACCACCGCATCGTCATCATGACCGATGCGGATGTGGATGGTGCTCACATCCGCACGCTCTTGCTGACCTTCTTCTACCGCTATCAGCGATCGATGGTGGATCAAGGCTACATCTATATCGCCTGCCCACCGCTGTTCAAAATTGAACGTGGGCGTAACCACAACTACTGCTATAGCGAACGCGAACGGGATCAGATCATTGCTGGCTTCCCCGAAAATGCTAAGTACGACATCCAGCGGTTCAAAGGCTTGGGTGAAATGATGCCCCAGCAGTTGTGGGATACAACCATGAATCCAGAGAGCCGCACCTTCAAGCGCATTGAGATTGAAGATGCTGCCGAAGCCGATCGTATCTTTACGGTACTGATGGGCGATCGGGTGGCTCCTCGTCGCGAGTTTATTGAAGCCAACGCTCCTAAACTAAATCTGACCGACCTGGATATTTAGCGTTGTTTTGTATGCCTGGGTAGAATTTACTCAACCCATCGACCAGGCAACCCATAACCTCATTGAAAAGCTGCTGGAAGAACAGCCCTTTGGCAGTCATTACCGCTGGTCTATCGCCAATGTGCGCTCTGCCATACCGATTTTTGGCAAGCCTACGAGCCAGTGATTCCGAGTAAAGGCCACCGAGCCGCTAGTAAAGAAACGGGGCAAACCAGTTATATTGAGCGGTTCAACAATAGGGTGCGGCAACGAGTCGGGCGCTTAGTGCGTCAAACATTATCGTTCTCCAAAAAGTTGAGCAATCACACTTGGTGCTGTTTGGAATTTTGTCCATCACTATAAGCAACCTTGATCGTCACTATGCATGACTACCGTTTGCCGTTCGCTATCGCATGAAACAACACAATCGTAATGACCTGGGGTAGTATACGTTTCAATTGTCCGACATGATGTCTGCTCCAATCCCTTGTGAAATATTCTCTTGGTCGAATTCTACCGATATTGTCGCCGTTGGTGGCGGTCGCGGCTGCGTTGCTGGTGGGCGCAGGGCTGATTGCGATCGCAGGAGTAAGTCCCATCAAAGCTTACTCAGTGCTCTTTACGGAATCGCTTGCCAACTACTACGGCTTTAGCAATACGCTCACCAAAACGGCTCCCCTGTTGCTGGCGAGTTTGGGCATTCTGGTTGCCCTCAAAGCAGGGCAGTTCAACATCGGTGGCGAGGGGCAAATTTACATGGGTGGCTTAGGCAGCGCTCTGGTAGGGCTATATGTGCATGGCTTGCCCCTTGTGATTCACGTCCCGTTGGCGCTTTTGGGCGGCTTTCTCTTAGGTGGCTTATGGGGCTTCATCCCTGGCTACTTGAAGGCGGTGCGAGGTGTGAATGAAGTCATTACAACGCTGCTGCTCAACTACATTGCTCAGAACCTGGTGAGCTACCTGGTAAGTAGTCCGATGAAAGATCCCGATGCGCCAACGCCTTACAGCGCTCTGATTGATGCGTCTGCCCAACTGCCGATCATTCTGCCGCAGACGCAAACCCATGCGGGGATTTTGCTGGGAGTACTGGCAACCATCATTCTATGGGTGGTCTTTGCCCGATCGCCACTGGGCTACCAGATTGAAGCGGTTGGACAAAACCCGATCGCGTCTCGTTATGCCGGAATTTCCGTCGAGCGCACAATCATGCTGGTGATGGCATTATCTGGTGGTTTAGCGGGATTGGCAGGCTCTGGCGAAGTCATGGGCTTGAAATATCGCCTGTTCGAGAATTTTTCACCGGGCTATGGGTTTGACGCGATCGCGATCGCGTTTCTCAGTCGGGGCAATCTGGCCGGTGTACTGTTGACCGCCCTCTTTTTTGGTGCTTTACGCGGTGGTGCCAACGTCATGCAGCGCAGTGCAGGCGTACCTGTCACTGTCGTTTACGCCATCCAGGGACTCACCGTCCTTTTTATTGCCATCAGCCTTGTTTTAGAGCGCAAATTAGCGACCAATCGTTCACCAGTTGTCGTTCAAGTCGCTTCGGTTGAGAGTTAACGCAACGTTTCAAGGTCACGTAAATGGAGATCAAGCGCATCGATCGAAACCTGAATCTCACGCACTGAAAACGCCAGCGAACAAATCATCAAAAACAAGCTCACCCCAAAGAGTAGACTTCCAAGCCAGACCTGACCGGCAAACAAAACAGACATACAGACGACACAAAGCAGAAAGCTACTCACACCTAAAAACTGCATGTCCCGCACCAGGCGCACCCGGTAGCGCAGACTGCGAATCTCTACCAGAGTAAATGGATCGGGCTGAGCTTTGTAATCAGAATGCAAACTGCGGATTAACGTTGCCAATGTCAGAAAGCGGTTCGTGTAAGCCAGCAGCAACAGCGAAATGGCAGGAAACAGCAAAGCAGGCGTTGTCAGCGGAAGTTCCATAGTGAACAGAAGTAAAAGGTGGATGACCGTAAGGTAAGGGAACTTGAAGGCTAAAGGCTAAAGGATGAACTCAAAACTCTCTAGCTTGTCGGCGCGTAAAGCCTTCGGCATACAAGAAACACAAAGTGGCTCCTTCGGAGCTAGCGCTACTCAAAACTCAAAACTTTCTCCCCCCTTTGCATGAACAATCTCGCCTTTCTATCCGATTACCTCTCTGCCAGTCTCCGCTTATCGATGCCGTTGGCGTTTGCAGCGCTGGGTGGGCTGTGGTCTGAGCGATCGGGGGTTTTGAACATTGGGCTAGAAGGGATGCTGCTGACAGGGGCTTTTGTGGGTGCAGCTGCAACTTTTTACAGCAATCAAAACG
The DNA here is from genome assembly GCF_003003795.1 of Stenomitos frigidus ULC18. Lineage (GTDB taxonomy): Bacteria > Cyanobacteriota > Cyanobacteriia > Leptolyngbyales > Leptolyngbyaceae > Stenomitos > Stenomitos frigidus_A. The sequence continues at coordinate 31,658 of NZ_PVWK01000098.1, forward strand.
TTTGGTTGGGCATTGTAGCAGCTGTGTTGAGCGGTGGACTCGTCGGGCTGCTTCATGCCTATCTCTGTGTCACCTTACAGGTCAATCAGTTGGTCTCTGGTTTGGCGATTAATCTGTCGGCAGCAGGGCTAACGGCGTTTGCGTCGCGGCTTGTGTTTAACAGCAGCACCACTCAGAAGTTGCCAGGGCTGTCCACGATCGCGATTCCTGGGCTCAGCCAGATCCCTGTTCTGGGGCCGCTACTGTTCAACCAAGATCCGCTGGTTTACCTGTTGCTGCTACTGCTGCCATTGAGCACGTACATGCTCTTTCATACTCGTGTTGGCTTAACGCTACGAGCAGTGGGTGAATATCCTCGTGCAGCCGATACAGCGGGCATTCATGTTGCTTTTGTGCGCTATATCAGCGTGATCCTGAGCGGTTGCCTGTCCGCGTTGGGAGGAGCCTACCTGGTACTGGTGCATGTAAAATTTTTTACGGAGGATATTAGTGCGGGTAAGGGCTTTATTGCTTTGGCAGCGCTCATTTTTGGGCGCTGGCATCCAGTGAGTACCGTGCTGGCCTGTTTGCTGTTTGGCGCAACTGAAGCATTGCAACTGCGGATACAGGCGTTTAACCTCAACATTCCCTATCAATTTTTAGTCATGTTGCCGTATGTGATCGCGCTGCTGGCAATGGTCGGTCTGGCAGGCAAATCAACGCCACCTGCTGCTCTTGGCATTCCTTACAGCAAGGAGAGTATGGGTGAATAGCGCGATTGCCCAGCGCACTACCAAGTCTTTAATTAACATTTCTTAAATCTTTCGGACGTATAAATTACTTTTTTGTCAGGATGAGATGAGAATTCTAGCTATTAGTGAAGCAGCAGATTTCCGGGAACGTTAGCGTGGTTTTTGTATTCATACCCACAATAAGTTGATACTTGATTCGAGTTCCTTGTCTTTTCATTCATCTGGTACGTGAGACGAGCTTTTTTGTCAACCGTAGGCATGAACGCTGACACGAATTGTTTGATCAAGGTTGTTCTTGGTTGTTGTTAAACGTCGCCACAGTATGCCTTTGTCGGCAACGATCAAGACGTTTTTAACTGTTAGTTAGAGGGCAACGTATGAAATTAGTTACTTATCTGGCAGCACTTCAATGAGTCGAGCAATGTGTTGTAGTCGCAAGGACGATGTCCTTTGATTGGCGGGACTATCATGGATCAATGAGGTTGGACTGCACAATGTTTTGAAACCTTAAGCGTGACTAAGCTTCCTTCTTAGTAAAAATTAAGTTTTTTGCTATATATTTAGAGCGAGCTCGGTGTGGTGGTTAAGAGGAGTAAATGTATGGTGTTACGTAAGACAGCTTTAGAGGTTTTGGCAGAAACCAGTCGAACCTTTTATATCCCAATTAGTAGACTCCCCGCAGGTTTACAAGAGGCGGTTGCCTCGGCGTATTTGTGCATGCGTGCGATCGACGAAATTGAAGATCATCCTGACCTTGACAATGCCCTCAAGGCGCAGTTGCTACAGGCAATTAGCCTCTCGTTTCAAGCGGCAGATAGTGTCATTGATGAAACCAGTTTGGAAACGCTCCTCATCACGCATACGACGCTGTTGCCAGAGGTCACCACACGCATCGGCGAATGGGCTGCTTTTGCACCGATCGCGATCGCGCCGCGAGTGTGGGATGCAACCGCTGCAATGGCAGACCGCATGGCCTATTGGGCAGAACATAATTGGACTATTAAAACCCAGGCAGACCTCGATCGCTATACGTTCTGTGCGGCTGGTGCGGTAGGCTTACTGCTGTCTGATCTGTGGGCATGGTATGACGGCACTACAACCAATCGTAGTCATGCAGTTGGCTTTGGGCGTGGCTTGCAGGCGGTCAACATTCTGCGCAATCAATCGGATGATTTGGTACGCGGCGTTGGCTTTTTCCCTGAAGGCTGGCATCAGGACGACATGTACGCCTACGCACGCCGTAATCTCGCTCTGGCAGATGCATATACCGCTGCTTTGCCTCCTGGTCCAGCGCTAGATTTTTGCCGCCTCCCCTTAGGCTTTGCGCACGCAACGTTAGATGCTTTGGCGCAAGGCGAAGCGAAGCTAAGTCGAACCAAAGTGTTGGCGTTAGTTGAGCAACTGACAGGCAGCGGCAAGTAAGGGTGGCTAGCTTCATCACGGCCGATCGCCAATTGTCAGTTTACGCTGCTGAGAGCCTCTAGCGATCGGCTCAAGCGCTTTCGCCTTGCGGCGATCGTTGGTGATGTCACCGCAGTCTTTGCTGCAGTCATTTTCAGCAAACCCTTATCTGCCTTTGTAGGATGGGCAAAGGGTTTAGCCACGCCCGTACCCTCACCTGAGGGATTGTGGTGGGTATGAATAGCTTGCCCCATCCGGCATTGGTGAATTACCTGAGCCCTCGTAGGATGGATAAAGGGTTTACCCGTGCCCATCCCCTGACCTCAAAGGAGCGTGCTGGGTAAACATGGCTTTACCTATCAGACCCTGGTGGATTGCCTTAGTTGATGCCTGCTAGTAGTTCATACAGCGAGGCTAGAGCAGAGTTGTCTAAATCGCCTTTGCCCTGAGCGATGAGTGCGTCCATCAGGGTCGTCACTTGAGCAGAACCCAGCAATGGGACACCTGTTTCTCGACCTGTTTGCAAGACAATATTCATATCCTTGCGGTGCAGGTTTAGTTTAAAACCTGGTTGGAAATCTCCTTCCAGGATGCGCTTGCCGTGAACGTCTAAAATTCGACTCTGGGCAAAGCCCCCCATTAAGGCTTCTCGCACTCTCGCAACATCGACCCCTGACTGTTTTGCCAGTGTGAGTGCTTCAGCAACAGCCTGAACCGTCAGCGCAACAACAATCTGGTTACACGCCTTCGTCACCTGTCCGGCTCCGGCTTCTCCAATGTAGACAATGTTTTTGCCCATTGCCTGCAAGATTGGCAGCGATCGCTGAAAAGCTGGCTCATCCCCCCCAACCATGATCGATAAAGTGCCCTGTATCGCCCCAATATCCCCACCTGAAACGGGTGCATCCAGGGCATCAATGCCTTTTGCCTTGAGTGTGGTGTAGACGTTGCGTGCGGTTGCAGGGGCGATCGTGGACATATCAATGTACAGCGACCCTGGCTGTGCACCCTCAATGATGCCATTACTGCCTAGCGCGACTGCCTCCACATCCGGTGAATCGGAGACACAGCTAATCACGACATCCGTTTGTTGGGCAACGGCTTTCGGTGACTCTGCCAGCGTTGCGCCCTCTGCTGCCAGTGCTTCCATTGCGGGACGACTACGGTTGTAAACCACCAGTGGATACCCTGCTTTGAGCAGATTCCGCGCCATCGGCTTGCCCATGATGCCGAGACCAATAAAGCCGATTCGTTCCATAATTTTGGGAGTAAGGAGTAGGGATGAGTTTGGCAAAGTTCGATTCTCAGGCGGGCTTGCTTAAGCGTTGATAGACCGTTGCTAGGGCATTCGCATCACCAACGTTACCAGGAAAAAGGACGATGGGTAGATCGGGAAATTGTGGATGATTGGAAGGGGTACGCACCATTGAAACGCCTGCAAGCACTTGTCCCAACAAGCCAGCGGTTCTCAACGCCAACCCATTGCTGAGGGTGTCGTTGGAAGTAATGCCACCTTTGCTGATGAGAAAGCCAATGTCGTCGGGCAACTGGCGAATAATGTCCATGAGCAGGGCAGAAACGGCTTCGCCAAAGTCCAGACGGGTTTGGGTATCGTTGAAGGCGAGTTCCTGACGACTGGTATAAACGACAGGCGTTTTGCCTGCAAGATGAGCCCCATTCACTTGTTGGATGGCTTCTGCAAGGAGGGTCGATCGCGGATCACCTGACGTTTCTAGTAATCGGGCAACCTCTAGCTCGACGCCAACAATGCCCGGTTGTGCCAGCAGTTGTTCGAGTTGCTCGGTGGTCTTCTTGACGTGAGAGCCAACAATCACCGCACCAGGCTTACCATGACGGACGTAGTTTGCCATTGCTTCAGGCGCGATCGGCTGGGGTGGTAAGGCTGCCAATGCTGTCAACAAGCTTGCTGCACTGCGAAACAGAAAGCGTTTGCCTTGCGATGCGGCATTCAGGACATCAGCAGCAAAGCGGTTCAGGTCGTCCTGCGTGTCTGCATCCACAACGCCGCATTGATTGTCATGAAGCTGCATCAAGCGATCGAGCACTCCAGCGCGAATGTCTGCCAGCAAAAACCGCTCCACGCGATCGGCGGAAATCTTGCCACCTGTTTTTTCTTCAACATAGTCGGGCAAATAGCTGTGGTGATAGCCAAAGACAGAATCACGCGCAAACTCGGTTTCATGCACTGGAGTATCGACACCATTGACTTTGAGATAGTGGATGCTGCCTCGCGTGGTACGACCGCCCTCAAAAAAGGCAGGCGTGAGGAAATGGGCGTCAAAGGGGCCGAGTTCCTCGGCGATCACATCCGTCTCAATGGGATAATGTCCCCGCAAAGTCGAGTCCGATCGGCTCACAACCAGAAAATCATGAATGTGCTCAAGCGCGATCGCCTCCTTCAAATTGTGACAAGCCTCTCGCGTCACCGCTGCCGCTTTTTCGGGGGTCAACGCGCGTGTATTCGTCAGCACGAAAAAGATGGGGGCATCATCCGCCAAACCTAACCGCAGCGTTTCGACATCCCACTGCATGAGCAACAGGCAACTGTGAACGGTTTGCGACCCTGTTGGATCATCGTCCAGGACAATAATTTTTGGTTGGGTGGTCATGGTTAGCGTGGGCGATCGTGCGAGAAGGATTTGCCTATTATCTCGCGAGTTGGATGGGAGAACGTGGCTGAAGTGTTTAAGGTGTAGAGGGGAAAGGCTGAAGGCTGAAGGTCTACGATCCTGACCATTTGGATGAGGAAGAGCGTTACCTTATTGTTGGAGAGTCAAACCAAGGGCGCTTATTGATCGTTTCGTATACGGAAAAAAGAAACTCCATTCGTCTCATTAGTGCTAGAGAAGTAACCCGATCTGAGCGTGAAGCGTATGAAGAAGGATAACCCCGAATTGGAAGATGAACTTCGGTCAGAATATGACTTAAAGCGTTTAAGCATCCGCAAGTTGGGACCTGGACGAAAAAGCTTTGGTGGGGCAGTCATTCGTCTGGAACCTGATGTCGCAGAGATGTTTCCGAATGCTGATGCAGTCAATGAAGCGCTTCGATTTCTAATTAGAGTGACGCAAGAGAGCCAAGTTTCTACACCTAAACCCCAGGTTAATGATCCTGTGGAAGCGGATTAAAGGGTGTACTGTGTGGATGTTGATTTTAACAGCCAGACAAGATTATTAGCGTTAGGCACAGCAGATGACGATCGGCGTTTGGGTTCTGGGTGATCAACTGTGGGCAGAGCAGGCAGCGTTGCAAAGCTGTAGCGGTCAGCCGCAAACGACTCCGGTGATCTTCATTGAGTCGCTGCGTCATGTGCAAGAGCGCCCCTATCATCTGCAAAAGCTGGTGCTGGTGTGGTCGGCGATGCGTCATTTTGCTGAGGCATTACGACAGGCAGGATGGGCCGTCACCTATGAGCAAGCGGATGATTTTCTAACACCGCTCAACGACTGGATTGAGAAGCATCAGATCACAGAACTGCGGGTGATGGTGCCGAACGATCGCCCCTTTGCTCGTCTAATTGAATCCCTTGAGCTTCCTTGCACCGTTACCCTCGTACCGAATAATCACTTCATCTGGAGCGAGGACCACTTCAAGCAATGGGCGGGCGATCGCAAGCGACTGTTGATGGAAGACTTCTACCGCGAAGGTCGTCGCCGCTGCAACATCTTAATGGCAGGCAAACAGCCTGTGGGCGGTCGCTGGAACTTTGATCAGGACAACCGTAAACCACCGAAAGGTAAACTCACCCTACCCGAAGCACTTTGGTTTGAACCGGATGCCATCACGCAAGATGTGATTGATTGGGTTAAACAGAGTGACCACTTTCACACCAGTCAGCAGTACTGGCAAGTGGAACCGTTTCAATGGGCAGTCACTCGTCAACAAGCGCTCCGGGTGCTGGACTATTTCATCCACACACGGCTATCAGAATTTGGCCCTTACCAGGATGCGATGATTACAGGCGAAGTAACCATGTGGCATGCGATGCTGTCGCCCTATCTCAACCTGGGGCTGCTACAACCGATCGAAGTCATCGAAGCGGCCGAACAAGCCTATTTGGATCATCAGGATACCTGGAGCCTCAGCAGCGTCGAAGGTTTCATCCGGCAGGTCTTGGGCTGGCGAGAGTATATGCACGGCGTTTATTGCTACATGAGCGACGACTATCCAGAACGCAACTGGTTTAACCACACGCAGCCGCTACCCGACTTTTACTGGACGGGTAATACTCCCATGAACTGCCTGCATCAGATCCTCACGCAGGTCAAGGAAACTGGCTATGCCCATCACATTCAGCGCCTGATGGTGTTGAATAACTTTGCTCTGATTGCAGGCATCTCACCCCAGGCGATCGAAGGCTGGTTTCATGCGGCGTTTGTGGATGCCTACGATTGGGTGATGCAAACGAACGTGATTGGCATGGGGCAGTTTGCGGATGGTGGCGTGCTGGCCTCTAAGCCCTACGCCGCTTCTGCTAACTACATCAACAAAATGAGCGACTACTGCGGCAAGTGCGTTTACAACCCCAAAGTCCGTACGGGTGAAAACGCCTGCCCCTTTAATTTCTTTTATTGGGACTTTCTCGATCGCCACCGTGCCAAACTCACGACTCAGGGGCGCATGAGCTTCATCCTCAAAAACCTGGACAAGATGGCACCAGAGGAGTTACAGGAAATTCGGGAAGCAGCGATCGCGTGGCATGAAGGTCGGAACGCGATCAATGCTTGAAAGCAACAGCGTTGCCGCTTTGCGAGAGCAATCTTGTAAGGGCGATGCATGAACCGTCGCTACAGTAAGACGAATCAAACGATTCGAGTGACAACTGAGCCAACGCACACTGTCGAATCAAAGGATGATTTTGAGCGGCTTGCCTCTCTGTTGGTCTCTCTACAGTTAGACCTCAAAGCCTCTCAGGATCACTCTTCTAGCAGAGATGGCAGCTTTCTTGAGGATCTAACCTACATGAGGCTTAAGCACTATCGGCCTTAGCAATCGATCGCGATTCGATATCTAGCTGCAGCAGAGCAACACTAAGAGAAAGGGAGAACAACAGTGAAGCAAATCGTCTCTCTGGGCTTGGGTGCGCTGTCGGCTCCTAATCGCTCAGAGCGTAATGGCTGCTAAAACACCTGCTGATGCCCTAGCACATGTCATAAACAACACACATTGAGTGATTATCTCAAAGGAGCCTGAACATGACGCAATCACTTAACCACATAAAAATAGCCATTCTTGTAGCTGATGGTTTCGAGCAAGTCGAAATGACAGGCCCTAAGCAAGCGCTAGATGAAGCAGGGGCACAAACTCAGATCATTTCACCGAACAATGACACCGTCCAAGGTTGGAACCATTTTGACAAAGGCGATCACTTTCCTGTGAATGTGACGTTGGACAGCGCTAACCCAGATGACTACGACGCGCTCTTGCTGCCGGGCGGTGTTGCCAATCCAGACCAACTTCGCATCAACGAGAAAGCAGTTCGTTTTGTCAAATCCTTCTTTGCAGCAGGTAAGCCCGTTGCTGCTATTTGCCACGCGCCCTGGACGCTCATTGAAGCGGCTGTGGTTAACGGACGCAACCTCACATCCTGGCCGTCGCTGCAAACGGATCTTAAAAACGCTGGTGCAAACTGGGTTGATCAGGACGTCGTCGTCGATAATGGATTAGTAACAAGCCGTAAGCCACAAGACATTCCAGCGTTCAACCGCGCGATCGTAGCAGCGTTTGCAACGGGTCGCCAGCAAGAACAACCGCTTTCGACTGTTAGCTAGAAACCCGATCCATGGCGCGGCAGTCAGTTGTCAGGGTCGGTTTGGGCGTTCTGCTCTGTTGCAATGCCGGATCGACCCTAACAGACATTTACCTTCTTGTTCGATTAATCTCCCATCTGCCGCTCGATCGCTACGGCACTGCGATTGTGGAAGCCAACCTGCCTCAAGTTCTCTGCCGACCAATGCTGATAGTATGAGGTTCGCGCGAGTTGTTCTGAAGCGGCTTGCAGGATGGTCATGGACTGAATGGTGAGATTGATAAACGGTTCCTGTCGGGTAAACACGCCTTGAACATTGAATGGGTCTTGGGGATGTCCACCGAATGCTGTTAGCCTCATCGGCGCAATCCTATCGTTGAGTTGCTCCACGAATGCTTGAACCTGTTCAACGGTTAACGCGTCGTGATCGGGACTGATGACCACCAAGACATCGTGTTGTTTACTCTCATGGAAGGACGCGATCGCCTGTCTTAATTCAGAGCCAGCCTGTAATTGATCCATTGCTAAAGCAATCACTTTATAAAAAATTTTGTTCTGCAACCGAGCCTTTTTGGAAAACGGGCAGATGGGTAGCCCTCCAAAAACTGGGTGGGGCTGTTCTAAAACGGTTTCTAAATACTGGATCATTTTTTCAATTATGCTGGCCTCACGATCAAGACTCATGCGTTTCCTCTTACATTGCTTCTGCTCTCGGTAGATTAAACGTCTGGTGCCTAATCCTTCTTGCATCGGTTGACGGTTGTAAAACCTCTCCCTGTCGTCCTGCCAGCGAACCCAATTGGTGCTAGCCGCAAAAACATCAACCTTCGTAAGCCTAAAAAGCTGACACAGTGTATATCACTAGAAGACGATTTGGCCTGCGTTTGGTCAAACAGGCCAGCGTTCGAGTTGCCTCTTAAGCCGTACCGCAATGAACCCAGAGATCGCGTAAATTGTCGCCATTTTGGTCTGGCAAGTGTAGGCTAATTACCACAGGCAAATTTTTTCAGAAAGGGTTGCGATGGAATGGCACACAACGGATGCTCAAAGTCTAGCGATTATCGATCGTGAGATTGGGGAACACATCTTCTCGCCAGCTGAATATGAGTTGGTGCGCCGTGTCATCTATGCAACGGCTGATTTTGAATACAAGTCTTTAATTCGCTTCTCAGATGCAGCGTTACAGTCTGGGGCAGCGGCTCTTGCGGCACGCAGCACGATCGTGGTGGATGTACCGATGGTGCAAGTTGGCATCACCACCAACATTCAGAATACATTTGCGAATCCTGTCTACTGCAGCATGGAAGCACTTACCCGTCCGCAGAAGGAAAAGACGCGTGCTGCTTGGGGCATTGAGACACTCGCGCGGCGTTACCCAGAAGGTATTTTTGTGGTTGGTCAGGCGCAGACTGCGCTTATCGCACTGGTAGATTTGATTGAAGCAGAGGAGATTCGCCCCGCACTCATCATTGCCACCCCCTCTGGCTTTGTCGATGTGGAAACGGCAAAGGAGCGGCTAGCCGATTCGCTTATTCCACATATTCGGATCACTGGACGTAAAGGCAGTGCTGTTGTTGCGGCGGCGATCGTTAATGGCCTGGTTGATTTGGCATGGCAGGCTTATGGGCGAGAGCAAAGCGGCGTCATGTAAGAGCAGCTTTAGTCATCAGCGGGAAGGTTCAGTACCACAGAGATTCCTTGGCAGATCCGATCGACCATACAGCGCTTTTTACCAATCGACCGAGGGTCTGCTACGCGGAGAACGACGAGGACGACGACTAAGCTCAATGGCTCCACCCCGTTCGTTGTCTTCATACTGCTCTCGTGAGGGCCGATCGCGCTCCGGTTCAAACTGGTCACTGCGATGGCGTGCATTCAGTCTGCGGCTGACCTCAATAAACGACTCATGCAGCAGTAACGGATAATCGCTCACCCAGATGTTGTGGGCAGGAATGTAAATATCTGAGGTTTTGCTAATCCGACCAAGATCGCCCCGGTTAGACATCACCACCATCTCCGCTGTATCGCCGATCGCGATCGCCTGATGATGACGCTTTAGAGGCACCTGCAGCCGACTTGTAAAGCCAGTTTCATCACCCACCACTAGATTCAAGCGTCGTTCACGGTTTTCAACAATGACCAGTTCGCCGCGTTCATTGACCGTTTCCTCTTTGCCAATCAGCTCTTCGGTGGCATAAACATCGACCACTTCGCCTTGCCAAAAACCGCTGTAGGGGAATTTGCGCGCCTCAATATTTTTTAAGCTTGACCACAAAACTGGCCCCCAGAGCCAATACAACCCAACAATAATGCCGAGAAAAAAGCGAATGAAGCCAAATCCTTCGCCTAGAAGACCACCCAGCAACAAAATGACCGTTACACCAACGATCGAAACCAGCAGTCGTAGCAGCAAGACAGGAAATTTCCCCCAGCAGTAAACATACTGTGGGCCTGTAGCAACCGCAGGAACCAGGTTTTCAAATGTCTTACGGGTCAGTGGAATGAGCATGGCGGCTATAGCGGATGATCACGATCGCGAACGATGAATTGCTACGAGCCTAACATTAGACATCGAAATCAGCCTACTGATGGGCGATCGTTGGTCGGTGGTGGAGTGGTTAGTAGTCATTTATCAGCGGTCAGCGATCAGCGATCAGAAAAAAGCTGATCGCTGATCGCTGATTGCTCCTTCTGCCCTCTATTCCTATGCGTCAGACGAGGGCGTCCGACTGAGCGCAGGCACAAGAAATGCCGCTAGAGCACCCACCATAAAGCCAGCCACATTGCGGAACAGTGGCAGCCAGTCAGACGTGCGGGTGACGACAGGGCCAATGCCAAAAGCAATGAAGAGGATGCCCCACAGTGGCGAGAAAATCAGTGCCCACTGCCACGCAACGATTTGTCCTTCCTTGCGCGGCTTGGCAGCAAACCCACAGACAATACCGCCCACAATGGACGTAATCAAGGTGAGAATCCACTGCTCTTGAGGCAGACCAGGGACAACCTTACAGCCACCCTGACGTAAACACAGCTTGATGGACTCCAGGGCTTCTAAAATGGACTGGTCTTCGCCATGTTCGCGCACGAAGAACTGGTTACCAAAACGAGTCTGTAACTCAATCCAGAAGGTACGCGGCATCAACGGGTAAAAGTCATCCCCAACGCTGAAGTTCAGCAGATTTCCACCACGCGGATCAGCGACAAGCAAGACACTGTGATCATCCAGTCCCCAATAATCTTTCACTGCAAGGCCAGGTGTACGCTCAAACTGTGTGAGTACCCGAAGCTTCCATCCGGTTTCCGTTTCAAAGCGATCTAAGTCTTTCGCTAGCGTTGCTTCCTGATCACCCGTCAGTGCTTTTGCTAAATCAATAATGGGCGTTTGCACGTCTGGCAGCAGTTCTGGGTTGTTGTAGGCGTACGCAACGGAAGGCGTCAAGCCGAGTGGACAGACCCAGAGCGATACGGCTAGCAAAAGAGCGGCTGTGTAGCGCAAAAATTGGTTGACATGAAGCGGTAGCGATCGCCCTGTAACAAAAGCAGAGGGAGTGGACATGGGAATATTGGCTTGGCTATAAGAGTAGGCTGATGGAAAAGCGTAATCTTTCTTTACACTCTTTAATCTTAACCTCATCTTAGGAAGCTAACGGATTGCCGTCAATCGTACCTAGCGTAAACTTTTGGTAGGGCTAAGGCGCGATCGCTTTTTGGGCAAGCGATCGCCGGGTATTTATCAAGCATGTTTGAGGGTGTGAACAAGCTCAAAGAAGCCCTCCCAAACCGACGTTGATTCATCCGTGACGCTGTCAAGCTACTAGACTATGAGAATCTGCAGTCATTTCCTGAGAGTTTTCTATGGCTCAGCGCCCCATCTACCTGGACTGTAACGCTACCACACCTGTTGATCAGCGTGTACTAGCTGCTATGCTGCCTTACTTTACAGAACACTTTGGCAATGCTGCGAGTTCCAGCCACCTCTACGGTTGGGAAGCAGAGGCTGCCGTGCAGCAAGCGAGAGAGACCTTAGCCACCGCGATCGGGGCGCAACCAGAGGCGCTTGTCTTTACCAGTGGCGCGACTGAGGCCAACAACCTGGCAATTAAAGGGGTTGCAGAAGCCTATATCAGCAAGGGGCGTCACATCATCACGGTCGCCACTGAGCATAGTGCCATACTCGATCCCTGCCGCTACCTGCAAGCGCTAGGTTTTGACGTGACGATGCTGCCTGTGCAGGCGGATGGATTGGTCGCTTTGACGCAGTTAGAACAAGCGTTGCGATCGGATACGATCCTGGTGTCTGTGATGGCAGCCAACAATGAAATTGGGGTATTACAGCCGTTAGCCGCGATGGGGGCGATGTGTCGTGCTAACCAGGTTTTGTTTCATACTGATGCCGCACAGGCGATCGGCAAAATTTCCCTTGATGTAGAGGCGATGCAGATTGATTTGATGTCTTTGACTGCGCACAAAGCGTATGGACCAAAAGGCATTGGTGCTCTGTACGTGCGGCGACGGCATCCCAGGGTGCAACTGGCGCCGCAACTGCATGGTGGTGGGCATGAGCGTGGACTGAGATCGGGCACATTGCCCACGCCTCAACTGGTTGGTTTTGCAAAAGCCATCGAATTGGCAATCGCCGAAAGGCCAAGCGAAACTGAACGGATAACGCAATTACGCGAGCGCCTCTGGCAGCAAATCAGCACGTTGGACGGAGTGCAGTTAAACGGTCATGTCACCCAACGGCTAGCCGGAAACCTGAATATCAGCGTTGCAGGTGTGGACGGACAAGCCTTGCTATTGGGACTACAACCCGTCGTTGCGGTGTCTTCGGGTTCTGCCTGTTCCTCTACTAAAACAGCACCATCTCATGTCCTGAAAGCCTTGGGGCTAACAGACGCCTTAGCCTACGCTTCGATTCGGTTTGGCATTGGACGGTTCAACACCATAGAGGACATCGATCGGGTCGCAGACTGCATGATCGCAACGATTCGATCGCTACGTCGGGTTGCCGCCGTTTAAAACACCTGTTGCAGCCTCTCATCTAAACCATCTAAACAGTAGAAGGGGGTTCTCTCACGCGAGAACCCCCTTCCAGGCAACAAACAAATCACAAGTGAGAAACAGTTTTTAGCTCATGCCAGCGCTACGAGGTTGATTCCGCACAGCCGTCTCACTAGAGACGCCAATTTCAGCCGCTATACGGCTTAAGGCAGACTGTTCACGATTTTTCGCAACATGTTGATGGCGATTGGCTAGGGCGCGTGCTTGATCTTGAGTAGACATGGTTCGATTTCCTTCTTTTCATTTATTGCTCTTAATTGTTAATATAGCAGAAAATTCTGTATCTAAAGTTACAAAATATGAGTTTTATGAAACTTGACGTCTTAAATGACTGTCTTGCTCTGCGATCGCGTCAAACGGTAAGCTCAAACAGCAGGACGTAGCGTAGAAAACATTGTGGCAACAGGTGACAACTGGATTGAAGTCGGCAAGCTAACATGGTTCTATCGCGAAGCGCTGCCGCTCAACAGCAGCGATCGCGTGCCTGTAGTACTACTGCATGGCATTCCAGCCCAAAGCTATAGTTGGCGCGAAGTGTTGCCCGCCCTAGCAAATCAGGGGTTTCGAGCGATCGCACCCGACTGGATTGGCTCTGGCTTTTCGGAGCAGCCCGATCGACGCGACTTTGCCTATACTCCAGAGGCCTTTCTTCAAGCCCTGGAGTCGTTTCTGCAGGCAATGGGCATTGAGCGGTTTGCGCTGGTTGTGCAGGGGTTTGTGGGTTCCGTTGGGCTGCAGTATGCGCTGCGCCACCCAGAGCAGATCGATCGCCTGGCCATTCTCAATGCCCCCTTAAGCACAGCGGCGAAATTGCCCTGGAAGATGCGGCAATTGGGCATACCATTGGTCGGCGATATGATGACTCAAGATCCACTGCTCATCGATCGCACCCTGGAAGGGGGTGGTGGCTATCGCGTGGAAGACGCTGACCTGGATATTTATCGGCGCCCCTTTCTGAGAAGCTCTGATGCTGGTCGGTCACTGCTGGCAACAATTCAGAATTTGCAGCTTAAACAGGTGACAGCAGAGATCGAAACAGGCTTTCAGCAATGGAGCCAACCGATATTGGTTGCCTGGGGTCTTCGTGATCCGTGGCTGCCGTTAGACATGGCAAAACAGTTTATCCATCATCTTGCTGATGCGGAATTGGTGGAATTAGAAGAAGTTGGGCACTATCCTCAAGAGGACTGGCATGAGAAGGTGAGTGCTGCGTTGCTGCCGTTTCTCCGTCGCCAACCGCGTTGAGCCGTTAGATGTCTTAAGCTGTCTAGGGCAGTTATAGTAAGCGAACGTCTACGAGATTTCCTCCAGGCGTTGAGACATCAAATAGCCTCAAATATCCCGTTGCGGAACGGCATTCTGGGGGCTATAACCAACCTATAAGCACTGGTAACAGACGATGGCTGGTCAGATCCTGGGCGATCGCTACGAAGTAGAACGGCAGATTGGTAAGCAAACGGGGCGCTGGACCTTGCTTGCCCGTGATCTTCAAACTCAAGAACAGGTTGTGATCAAGCTTTTGTTCCTGGATGAAGCGCTGGAATGGGATGACCTAAAGCTTTTTGAGCGCGAAGTGGAGACCCTGAAGTCCCTTTCGCACCCGTCGATTCCACGTTATCTCGGCTTTTTTGAGCATCAACTGCCCAACGATAAAGCCCTTGCCCTCATCCAAACCTATGTTGAAGGCAAATCGCTGGAGCAATGCTTACAAGAGCAACGAATTTTTACAGAAACAGAAACAAAACAGCTTGCTAAAGCGTTACTACAGATTCTGCTGTACCTACATGGGCAACAGCCCCCGATCGTGCATCGAGACATCAAGCCCAGCAACATTCTGCTGGCAAACCGTCAGGCTTATTTAGTCGATTTTGGCTCAGTTAAATCGCTTAAAGGCAGCGGTGATACCAGTGCTTTTACAGTCGTCGGCACCTACGGCTACATGCCACCCGAACAATTTAGTGGGCGCGCCATTCCAGCGTCAGACCTCTACAGTTTGGGCGCAACGCTAACGACCATGCTGGCAGGTACACACCCCTCCAGCCTGCCGCACAAAGGCATGAAGCTAGACTTCGAGAAAATTGCCACCCTCAGCCCCGCGTATGCAGAATGGCTCGGTTGGTTAACCGATCCGAATTTGGAGCATCGGGCAAAGTCGGCCCAAGAAGCCTTAACAGCTCTAGAGCAGGGCCTTGGCAGACCGCCGACGATCGTGCCTGTAGCGAAGCCCACTGAGACCAAAATTTTCTTTGCTAAAGAGCCAGACAGTCTTGAAATTCTCGTGCCATCACTCTTTGGTCAAGCCTACCTCCAGATTAACCAGCAGCAAATTTCGCTCACCAGTAAACGCTTAGGCTTTCAATCTGGGCGATCGCAGACATCACCACGCACGCAAATTAGTCGATTAGAGTATCGCCAAGAGAGCGAGCAAAATACCGAGCCTTATCTTGCCATTTGGGCTGGCGCGCAAAAATATGAGCTTCGAGGTAATCCACCCTTGACGGTACAAGAGCTAGATTGGCTAGCATACGAACTGTCAACCTGGTTGAAGTTGCCGATCAGTTGAAAAGAAGCATCAGCTTAGAGCTTTCAGCCGTAGGGGTGGGATTAAACAATGCGCGATCGGTTTGCTATTGCTTCATGGCAAAACCCACCCTAATTTAACCCACCTGAACGAACTGCTTCAGAATCTCCCCAGGGGTTCGATCCCATGTATCAACGTGTGTACTGATCAAGCCATCCTGGTTCAAGGTATAGATCGAATAGCCGTTAAAGAAGAGCTTCGCCTTCCAGGGTACTCTCAAGGTGCCGCGTACAGTCCAATCAGCGCGAATGGTCTCTGGCTCGGGTTGCTGGACATTGTGCAGGTCAAAATGGAGTTCCGTGAAGAAGAGCCGCCCATGAAACCGCAACGTCCAGAAGATAATGCGGTAGTTGAGCTTGCCCTTAAACCGATTCACCGGATCGCGAAAGTCAATGTCTTGACTGTAGATGTCGTAAGAGAGGTCACGCTCAAACAGCATGGGCAACTCTTGCTGGAGCGTCGCGATCGCCCGTTCAACCTGCATTTGCCTCACGGTTCAGCTGCTTCAGTACTTCTATTTGGCTGAGCTGCTTCGGTGCCTCTATTTGGCTGAGTTGCTTCAAGGCTTTTACTTGCAAGGTAATGTCGCCCTTGGCACCCACATTTACCGCACCAAGGCGACCGCCTAAGCCCAGATCTTCACCCGGTTTGGCTTGAGCAAAATCGAACGATTTGACCAACTGTGCCAGGGCATATTCTAACTGCGCGCCAGGGTCCATTGCGACCCATCCTTCTGGAGTGAGTTGGCGAAACTCAAAGTGCAAGTGTGGTCCAGTCGATAGTCCTGTACTGCCCACCCGACCAATGACCATACCTTGTTTCACCCAGTCACCAGGCTTCACAAAAATTTCGGATAGGTGTCCGTAAAGGGTTTGCTGAGTTCCTTTATTGTGTTCTACGGCCACAGCCAACCCATAACCGCCCAGGAAATCGGCCAGTGCCACTTTACCCGCGTAGGCTGCCAGCACGGGTGTTCCCATAGGTGCGCCTAAATCAGTCCCTGAGTGAAAGCGTTGCCCACCTTCAACGGGGTGAATTCGCCAGCCAAACAGAGAGGTAATCGGCGCGGGGATTGAGAGAGGGAAGATCAAACGAATGTTGCCATTCCCCAACATAGCGGGTGGGCGGAGCGTGCGGTAGTAGTAATCCTTCACAGAAGGAATGCTGCGACCAGATGTAACGCTGTAATCGCCGGCAGCCGAACCAAGATTTGACCCAATGTTAAGTGGCGACGTGACGCTGGGCAGCTGAGGACGCTTGACAGCACTGCTGCTTGGTTCGGTCGCACCAATGCTGTAGCTGGTGGAATCAATGTACCGATCGTCTGCAGTATTGGCAGTAGTTGGTGCTGTGACCTTAAGATTGGTGCTGAGTGGCGCTTCTACGGTTGGAAAGGATTCTGGTGCAATAGGCGCGATCGGGCGAGGTGTACTAGTCGATGCTTGCAGCGGAGCGCTTTCTAAGCTGGAAGGAGGTTTGGTGCTTTCAGGAGCAGCCTCCAGAGCTGGGTCAGCGGACTGTGCCCACACAGTGCCACCACTCAGAATGGCAACAGCACTAACAACGCTGATTCCCTGGCTGAGGAGCGATCGTCGGGACGCGTTAGAGAGAGAACGGGCAGCAGTGACGTGAGAAAGCATTGTTAGATCCTTTATGTCTAGCAAACCGAGAGAGGAGGACAGAGTGAGGCTTCAGCTACATAGTAAGCAATTAAATCAATTAAGGTGTTTTGCTACCAGAAGAGGGCGTGCTAGGAGCAGATGGGTTGGGCGTGTTGGGTTCAGATGTATTGGGCTCACCACCTGAAGGCGATGGTGACGTTGTGGTGCTAGGAGTCGTTGTCTTGGGCACTGAGGGAGTAGAGGGCGTGCTGCTAGGCGATACCAGACTGGGAGTCGTCGCACCAGTGGGAATCGGCAGATGCGTTACCGCTCGTTGAAGGGTGGCTAACGATCGGTTATAGCCGATAATGGCATTGACCCGGTTGCCTTCAGCATTCGTCAAGGCATTTTCAGCGTTAATCACATCGGTTGAGGTGCCAACCCCAGCCTGGAAGCGCAAGCGTGCCAGTCGCAGAGCTTCTTGCGCCTGCCCCAGCGCTCTCGTGGTGGTGCCAATATTCTCAAAGTTAGAGAGTAAGTTGGCGTAACCTTGCTCGACGGTAAAGCGCACCTGATTGCTTTGATCTGCAAAGTTTTGCTCTGCGATCGCGATGTTTGCTTCTGCCTGCTGAGCCTGAGCTACCGACGCACCGCCATCATATAAGTTCCAGGTCACGCCTAACTGAAAGGCGTAGCCATCGCCAACCGAAACGTTGTCGTCCAAAATGTCAGACAACTGATACTGCGCCTGCGCCGTAACGGTAGGACCTAAACCTGCCAGTGCGGCTCGTCGTTGCCTCTGCGCTTGTTCTCGCTGGACCAACTGTTGCTCCAGTTCGGCCCGATTTTTTAGCGCCAAGACGATGCTTTCTTCCAGCGATAAATTCCATTCGCCCGCAACGTCAACTGGGTCAGCGGCCGCCAGGTCGATCGCGGGAGAAATACTCAATCGCTGAGCGAGTTGTCGCCGATTGATCTGTTGCTGAGCAATAGCGTTGGTGAGGTTCTGCCGCGAGTTTGCCAACTGCACTTCAGACTGTAGAACGTCAAAGCGAGTGCCTAAGCCTGCACGCTCCAGCGCCTGAGTATCTCGCAAACTGGCTTCGTTGTTGCGCACTGATGACTGCTGAATCCGAACCGACTCATCGCCCTGCTGCAGATTATAGTAATCACTGGCAACGTCGAGCCGTAGCTGCTCCTGATTGATTTCGACCTGGAGCTCATCAGAGCGGAGTTGCCTCTCGGCTGCCTGAATATTGGCTGGACGACGCCCAGACGTAAAGATGTCATAGCTCAGCGTAGCCGAAGCACTAAAAGCGTTACTGATCGAACTGCCGCTGTCGCTATTGATACCCAGCAGTGCTGACAGTGCATTGTTTTGGTTGTTGCGGTTGCTGCTAGCAGACAACGATCGGCTCAGGTTGCTTTGAGCCGTCAAGGTTGGGAAACTTGCTGCCTGAGACTGCCGTAAAGCAGCTTTGCTGCGTTCTAGCTGCAAACGAGTGACTTGAAGCGGGCGGTTGTTGCGCTGCGCTAGCTCGATCGCCTGCTGTAACGTAATTGGCTGAATGCCTCGGAGCCTCACTTCTTCTGGTTTGGTCGGAAAGCTCAGCGGATTAGGATTGGGGTTGAGGTAGTCTGGGGCTAACCCTGGCTTTGCTGGCCCCAGTGGTCTAGAAGGACCGGGATCAGGTGTGGTTGGTGCTGGTAGCGTTGAGCCAGAGGGATCAGGTGCAAGCCCAGGAGACGTCGCTGGAGTAGCCTGAACGACTACAGCTTTCTTAGGCTCTGACGTTTTTTTAGGCTCTGACGGTTTTTTAGACTCTGACGGTTTTTTAGACTCTGGCGTTTTTTCAGACTCTGGCTTCGTCGCCGATGGGCTGTTGGGTTTGGTTGACTGTGCAACCACTGTCGGCACCTGTAACCCGTCAAGCTGAGTTTTCCGCTGGCTAAACTCAGGGACAATCACTGACAGTGCAATGCTTTCCGTCACAACCGTTTTGGACAGTACGGTTTTGGGCGGACTGAGAGAGGCTTTTTCTAGAGAAGCTGTTGCTTTTTTCAGGGAGAAAGGCTGTAACTCATCGGCTTTAGCAGCAGACGGTGACTGCTTGGGAACTGGTTCTGATACGCCCGATGGCATGTTGGCGAAGGCAACTAAAACTCCCACACCCACAACAATCAAATGACGAGAAGGTTGCATACGTTTCTTACTTGCAAGCGAAAAAACTTGGTTGATGGCACCGATCGAGGAGCAACCTTATGCAGAATAGCCGCTTGATCATCCGTTTGGCAAAGCTATATTACTTCAGAAAGGCATTGTAAAGGTGCTGACTAAAGTCATATAAATTTCAGGATAGACAATAAGGTTTTTACGTAATCACGCCTCCGACGCACAGATTGATCCAGTTAATCAAGCGATTACACGGGTTTGAAATCAAACTACATGAAGGCGTCTTCAGCACACTTCATCCAACAGCATCACCTGACAGGGTGAAACGGGCATCTATAAGAGATCGTTATCTAAAAACAGGGGATCTGTAGTGGAGTCTTTCAGGCTGTGCTATTGGGCACCATAAAATCATGTGGTGGCTAAGGTGCAGTGAACAATTTCAAGCTGTGGCATCTGTTGAAAAAGCTGAACTGACCTCACGCTCTAAGACTCGGGACCAGAGGCCCAGGTATCTCGCCATTTGACAGTGCCTTCGTTGGCAATGACCCAGCGACGAGCCACCAGATTCTCGCGCAAAGGGGATTGCCCTTCACGCCACATTGCATATTTATACGTGATCATTTTACCAGCGCTCTCTTCAAAGGGAATTTCACCGAACCAGGTGTTGGTGTTGATGTACTCCAGTGGGTATGCCTTGGAGACATCCCAGTGACCCAGCTCAGGGCAATTGCCTGTAACCACGATCGTCTCTCCAGGCTGCGTCTGGACGCCATTCAACTGCACGCGGACGATCGTCTGTCCTTTAATGCGTTCGCCGACATGGCTGATGACGATCGCGCTACGAGCTGCCAGTTCGAGACTATCGATCCTGCCCTCGCTGACCTCAAACTTCTGGCGAGTGAGCACACAGGTATGCTCACCATCGGGCAGCTCAGTCTCCACCGCTTCGATCGTCGTTGTTTCACCACGATTAAGCGCCACAAAACAAATGGAGTCGCGATAGCGTCGGGCATAGCAATATACATCGGGTGCCAGGAGCTTTTGCCAATGTCCACCCATTGAAATCGCAGGATTCAAGCGACGCAAACCGGAGAGTAAGCGAATCAGACGGTACAGCTCCGTTTCGGTGTCCCAATGAGACATCATCGGGCGATTGTACGGATCGTTGCCACCCTCCGTATCGTCATGGAGGTACTGCTCTGTGCCGTAGTAAATACAAGGAATACCGCGACTGGTCATGATCAAGGCGATCGCCACCTTCAACATGTCTGGGTCAGGGTTTAAGCTCTGAAACCGGGGCATGTCATGATTGTCGATAAACGTAACCAGTTCATTGGCCCCAAAGTAGCGATGATCCAGGTCAAAAATGGCTTGAATAAGCTGGAAACCATCTTCTGCACCTTGCGCTAAAGCGGCGCGAAGGGCAACGCACAGCCCAAAGTCGAGCAGGGTCATGCCAGAGTGGTTCGCAAATTCAACGGAACGATCGTCCGACGGATGGCTATAAATCCATTCTCCAAAAATAAAGACATCCGGTCGATGCCCCTGGATATCCGCGTTGAACTCCTGCCAGAACCAGATTGGCATGTGTTTGATGGTATCGACGCGTAGGGCATCCACCCCACGATCGAGCCATTGCTTAATAGCACCCTTGATATAGTCGCGGTAGTCGCTATTGTTTTCGTTAAAGGTTGCCAGTCCGGCCAGTTCGCGATTTTGTATCTGCCATTCGTCTTCCCAATCTGTAATTTCACCGTAGTGGTGATACCAGTTATCTTTGTCGTCGTTGAAATCGGCAATTTTGACGCCATCGTCATAGAGCTCGCCTTTCTTGCCGCTGAAATCGGGGTTGCTGTGGTTACAAACAACATCGAGTATGAGCTTCATCTTGCGCTGATGTAGCGCTTCAATCAGACGATCGAAGGTCGTATTTTTTTGCTCTTGAGTGTTGTTCAACGAGGGATCTTCGTCTCTACCAATGTAACGAGGATTGAGGCGTTTGAAATCTCGTGTCCAGTAGCCATGAATCGCAGCATTATCGACAAAAAGAGCTTCTACTTGCTCGAATAAGGGCGTGAGCCAGAGCGCTGTCACACCCATATTTTTGAGATAATCAAGTTTGTCGATGATGCCTTGTAGATCACCGCCCCAGTATTTCCCCCAGTCTTGCCTCTCTGGATCAAACAGCTCTGGATTGGGCCCTTCACTATTATCAACATCGCCATCATAAAAGCGATCGACAACCGCAAAATAAATGGTTTCCTGCCGAAATTCGATATCTCTGGTGTAAAGAAACTCCAGGTCAATTTCGCTGTCTTGCCTGGGTTCTGCTACTAACGCTTCAACATCTGCTTGATGATCATCCGTCTCGTATTGAGTGCGAGAACTTCGAGGAGGAGGAGTTGTTACCATAGAATATTTAGAAAGTCCAATATAAAGCGGTGTTCATGTCTTAGAGCGATGCATTTATTCCCAACACAACGCCAATATAGTATTGAGTTTGTGTGACCATAACGCTTCTCATAGGGTCGCTGACTGCAGGGGCTGACTAATGCAAGTGAAACATACTTTGTAGAATCTACGCTTTGTTCTTTTGTTTGGTATCTCACTTTGGATAGTCTTTTTGGTGTTTCATCGGCCTAAAGAGATAAGATCTGCAAATGTTACCCACCGATTTGCTCATGCATCGCTATAGCGGTGAGGAAATTGTGCCCAAACGGTTAGCGATCGCTGGGCAAACTCTGTCGATCGCCAACAGCTTGATTACGCTGTTCCAAAACGCTAAAGATGGCACGAGAGGCGAACTCAAGCAGCAACTGCAAGCCTTGGAGGGCGAAAGCACTGACTACCGCATTAAGCGTGGTCTTGCCCATTTACTCACTAGCGATACCTTCAGCCACTTTGAAACCATCAGCCCCTTAGATCCCCTCACGCTACGTCAGCGAGTCTTTGCACTCTCGGCACAACGGGCAGGCGGGCTCTCAGCCACTCAGGCAACCTTACAGCAACTGGCAGACCGCCTCAGTCAAGAGATGGGTCATGACGTTTTGCCGGCACAGATTCAAACAGGGCTCTACGCTGACCTGCCCGATAACCAGATCTTGACCCGCTTTGATGCACCCACAGCCGAAGCACTGCTGCATCGTTATAACTTGTCTCAAGTGCAAGGTGTGTTTTATCGCGCCAGCCACGTCACGCTGAATGCCCATCGCAATGACCCCGGCGAATATAAGCTGCTCTTTCGGTACCTCAAGCTGTTTCGGTTGATGACCTATATTGAGGGCGATGCCGATCATGGCTTTACGCTGACGATCGACGGGCCCACTAGCCTCTTCAAGCCCAACACGCGCTACGGGTTGAAATTGGCCATGCTGCTGCCGGCCTTGCTCCACGTCACCAAATGGAGCTTGACGGCCACTCTACAGCATCGGGATACGTATTCTGGTCAGGTGCGATCGGGGCGCTTTAATCTCAACTCCGACTGCGGCCTCGTCACGCACTATCCCCCCGGTAAAACCTACGACAGCATGGTGGAAGAAAGTTTTGTCGATCGCTGGTCAAAAGCAAAAACCGAGTGGCAACTTGAGCGTGAAGTCGATCTGATCCCCATTCCCGGCAGCGTCATGATCCCCGACTTTCGTCTCGTTCATCCTGACGGCCGCACTTTTTTGCTCGAAATCGTCGGCTACTGGCGACCCGAATACTTGCAGAAGAAATTTTCCCAGGTGCGCCAATCAGGACGCGATGATCTCATTCTGGCCATCTCAGAACGACTGAACCTGGAGAAGGCAGGTGTTAAGGTGGGCGACATTCCCGCTAATGCGATTTGGTTCAAAGACCAACTCATGCCTAAACCCGTGTTGGCAATGTTGGAACAAGATCAAACAAAAACTGGCGCTGCTTCAATCAAAGCAACGCCAGAATTATAGGATTCTTGATGTGAAGTGCGGCAGTAACTATATCTACTACCACTCTATCAAGAATTAACGGAAGCCAATGTAGTCACGAGCCACCCAACCGCCGCTGGAAAGTTGCGACCAAGTGCGACCGCCAGCAAACTGCTCAGCACCCGTGAGGCGGAGGGATCCACCAGATCCAACACTACCAATAACGCGACCATTGGGACCATTGCGAACGAGAAGATTCGTTCTAACATCAGCAAAAGGACCTGCTGGAACGGGTCTTTCGGCGCTTCCAGATCCGTTGTCTAGATATTCGCTGGCAACCCAACCACCACCACCAATTTTGGTCCAGTTGTAACCAGCCCTAGGAACCGTATAACCATCACGGGTAACACGAGAGCCGTAAGGAAGAGTGTACAGGTATCCACCATTGGGAGAATCGCGCACTACAAGTCCAATACGAGCGGTAACAAGACTGCTTCCAGGAGTATTTCGCTCTTGTCCTTTATCGAAAGAACCAAGGTAAGCAGGTAAACCCAATGTAGGAAGGGTTGCAGGTCCAGCTTTGCCGTCAGCCAATAAATCACGGCTCTTCTGGTGGCTGATTAATCTGTAGTAAGTTTCAGGACCAAAAACACCATCAACGCGGATGCCACCAAGTTTTTGTTGAAGTTGCGCAACACCGGAACCTCTATCTCCGCTCATGAGGAGTGCTTGGGCTTGGTCGGCATGGCTCAGCGTTGCGGTGACAACCCCTGCCGATAGTACACCCAGCGCGATCGAGCCTGGGGCTTTGAGACTGATATTGTCAAACGATCGCAGTTCCGATTTTGGATTGGGATCTTCGTAAGCAACAGCGGTATGAATGAAGGCTAATGTTTCCATAGGAGACCTTTAAAACAATCGGTAGAGGACGGTATATGCTCGGAAACCTATCATTGTTCATCGAACACAAGGTCTCCGCATTTTTTGAAAAAAGTATGACAATGATCTGTAATCACTGCTAAAGATTACAGCAGTATCAACAATGATATAGGTGTTTACTCAATATGATTCAAGCGATTCCTAGCTCGGACTAAGAAATTAACAACCTTGCGATTAATAACTGCTGTTATCCAAGAATAAGAATGCAATGAACCACAACTGGGCTACGACTTCCCCTGATATGCTTCTACCAAGATAATATCAGAGGACTTAAGGATAGTAAAGTCTGTTAAGCAGGAGAGCAATCACTAGAAGCCTAAGTGTTGTCCGTTGGTTAGCGTCTAGTTCCTGCGGTGTAAGGGTGAACACTTTACCATCGCATCAACCTAAAGGCTTATGTTTAATCTAGTTACGAAGTCTGATCTTTTGTGATACCAAGAGACAGCCTTAGCAATCTTTGATGCCATTAATCATCAGAAAGGGTGAGGAAGATTGTGGCCAAGGCTGCATGAACAAAGGTGAATTGAATCGGCTCGGTTAGCGATCGCTCAAAATTCAACCGTTACATCTTGTGGTTTGTTATCTCGACTGACGGTGAAGGTCGCACGATCGCGCTTTGTAGCCAAGAACGCTTTAAGGTCTTCAAGCCGCTCTAAGGGTTGGTTGTTTACCTTGATGAGACGATCGCCAGCATTTAACCCAGCCTGCTCAGCAGGCGACTCTGGTTCCACGATCTGAATGACTAGCGTTCGTTCATCCACGATCGCTCCCAAATGGGCACCAGACTCCGAAGGCTGCGACGGGTAAGGTCTATAGGGTGAGTCTGTTTTATAGGGTAACTCCGCTATCACGGGCGGATTGAAATCTAGTGGTTTAGAGGGCAGTGGCAAAGGAGTCACATGATCAGCGATTGGACTTTCAGTCGGCACTGACTTGCTTTTGTTCTGCTCAAAAAATTGAGTGGTAGTAACCACGTTTGTAGCAAAACTAAGGCCAACATTCTCGCCAGTCTCTGACAACCAGATTGATTTATTCACTCCGATCATTTCACCCTGCTGGTTAAGCAGAGGGCCGCCAGAGTTGCCCGGTTGCAGCAAGATGGCCGATTTCAAGTCGCTCGTGCCACGCGTGCCAATTAATTTGCCTCTTGCCAACACACCTGTAATCGCACGCGGACTACCCAGCGCACAGACTCCCTGCCCACTTTGAATTTCCTCTGGCTTGGCGAAGGCGATCGTGGGCAACGGCTCTTTTGTACTGATTTTGACCAGCGCTAAATCGTGAGTTGCGTTGGTTGCCAGCACTTGCCCCTTGTAGAGGGTGCCGCCCCATTGCCTAGCGTGAATTTCTCCTCTAGAGCCAACCTCGCGCACGACGTGCTCATTGGTCAACACTAACCCGTCGCTACTGACAATACTGCCAGTGCCGATCTCCGCTCCTGCAAAAATAGTCAAGATGGCAGGGCGCGACGTTTCTACATGACAATTCGCTAACGGTTGCTTGGTTTGTTTTGTTGAATCTGGTTGGCCAGTTTCTTCACTGATTGGCAATAAACCTCGCACCAGCGAAGCGAGGAAGTCAGCCCAGAAACCACTGGAAAGAAGTAGTACACCCAGAATGCACGCCAACGATAGACGATTAAGTTTCACCATCTCGTTTAGAACACTCAAACAGAGGATCTCTGAAACGTCCTAGACATCTCCGATTTCAGCAAGTCTTCATTCAATAAAGGCTTGCTGTCGAAGGTTGCAGCAACATTGGCTTGTATGAGTCTTCCGGTGTAGAGGTAATTGGTGTTGCTACAGCTTTAACCACTAGACGCACTATCAGTTCCTCTTGAAACGAAGCAATGCACTGTTCTAGCTGTTACCCGAACGCCACACGATTTGACCACTTTGTACTCATAGCATCTTTAAGGCTTCTTCATCTAGTACAGACGAGGCAAAAGCCCTCGAATAAATTCGGGGCTTTCACGCTCGCGTATGGATCGATTCTTGAGCCTTGGAAACCAGAAACCAGGGCGATCGCTTGCGGCTTAGCCTGTTAATTCTAGTACAAAATTACCGATCTAAAGCGTTCTTGTTGAGTAATTTTGCTTGAAATTAACCTGCTTAAGCATTGTGTCTTGATTGCGTTTAACCGTGAAGCTGGCACTTGCCTGACGGCGGTTCAGAAAGGCTTGTAGTGTGGCTAAACTGCCTAGTGGTTTACCATCAACTTGGATGAGCCGATCGCCTGGTCTCAAACCACCCATGTCGGCAGGAGAACCCAACACAATTTGGCGAATAATCAAGCTCTTAGCATCCACAATCGCTCCTAGAACACCACCTGAAGCCACAGGACGATTCGCAATCTGTAGGGATGAGTCACTTGGGGACAAGGGGGCAGCGCTGGCAGCTGACTGACTGGGATTGCGTTCTAAGTAAATTTGAGCATCATCAATCAGTTTTTTAGCAATACCAATAGTCGTTGAAAAACTGATGCCCGTATTCTCACCTGTTTCTGATAGCCAGATTGATTTATTGACCCCAATCATTTCGCCTTGCTCGTTGAGCAATGGACCACCAGAGTTCCCACGAATTAAGAAGATATCGGACTTTAAATCATTGCTACCACGAAACTCTTTGAGTTTTCCCACGCTGATGCTGGTCAGTCCAAACGGGTTACCGATCGCGCAGACTGCTTGACCAAGGCGAACATTGCCTGGTTGTGCTAAAGCTACAGGGACTGGAAGAGGAGCCTGAGTGTCAAGCTTGACGACAGCCAGGTCATTCGGCTGGTCCGATTTGATCGCCCGCCCAATGTAGCGGGTTCCGTTCGTCAGCTTGACATATATTTTCGTCTTACTGGGAGCCTGTATTGCTTCCTTCACCACATGGTAATTGGTGATCAGAAGCCCGTTTGGGCTAACAATACTGCCTGTGCCAATCTCCGTACCAGAATAGAGCGTGACGACAGCATTTGCGTTCTTTTGGCACGTCTCGTAAATATCATTGACAGCGCTTGGTGTGCTTGTCCCAACCTGAGACATGCGTACAGGTACCGCGATCGCCGAGACGCTATGCAACGCCAGCGCAACAGATGTGGAGAAAAGCAGTAGAGACTTGAATGGCATCATGGTTAGGTCAAGAATGAAGAGACAAAAACTCTGCACGTTGCCGTAGTATTCCAAAGAGGAAAGTCGATCGCTCGGTCGGCAAGATTACTTAACTGAAAAACTCAACTAGAAACGTGCTGCGGTAGGTTCTGTCAAATGTCTACAACTCAAGCACCAACGAGGGCACTGGCTTGGCGGCTGATTTGTTAACCATACCCTGATGTTTCAACCGATGCTTGCCTCAACCCGGAAACTTTGGTCATCTTTGGCGGGGCAGCTTGCGGCAATACTTAAATTACAATCAGCGTTGTAAGCTGAGTGATGTCAGGCAAGACGCACAGTAGGCAACAGAGGTTCCAGCCCAAGATTTCAGCTAAAAGCGGACTTGCACATTGGTGCGTTGCCACCCACGCGCGATCGTAAAGAGCGCGGTATTCGGTTGGCGATCGACAAATGAAATAATGTAAGCGAGAAATGATTGTCAGACTGTGAGACCTCCGCTCCGGTGGTCGTTAAACGCAAGAAGGCAATCATCTGGGCGAAAACCACTCATTGCCGCCACTGAACCAGCTTGCATTGATGCGGTCAGTCGCAAACGCCTGTCCTTAATAGAGCTGTTCGCCCCAACATCTTATTTAGGTTGACGAGTTTGAATAGCGTTACTCGCTGACCGCAAAGATCACTACTGCCCCAATTCGCGTTAGCTCATACCCATCATACGCTGGACTGAAAACCGATGGCAGGCTCCCCTGCTGCCATCCCCTCCTACAATGTTGGAGGAACTCTCGTTTAGCGGGCTGGGATTGTGGCGTTCAAAATTGGTCTATTGGGTTTGGGGACGGTGGGAACAGGAACCGTGCAAATTTTGCTTAACCCAGCCCAGCGGCATCCTCTGGTACAGGAATTAGAGCTTTACCGGGTAGGTGTCCGATCGCTCGCGAAGCCTCGTTCGGTCGCTCTGCCGCCAAGCCTGATCACGACTGATTTGGACGCGATCGTCACTGATCCAGAGGTTGATATCGTGGTCGAGGTGATCGGTGGGTTGGAGCCAGCGCGATCGCTCATCCTCAAAGCCATTGCCCACGGGAAGCATGTGGTGACAGCCAATAAGGCGGCGATCGCGCGGTATGGCGCTGAGATCTTCACGGCCGCCGAAGCCGCAGGCGTGTATGTCTTGCTGGAAGCTGCGGTTGGTGGTGGCATTCCCGTGATCGAGCCGCTGAAGCAGTCTCTTTGTGCAAACCGCATTCTGACCGTGACGGGCATTATCAATGGCACGACCAATTACATCCTGACGCGGATGCAAACGGAAGGCGGCGACTTTGCCGACATTCTGGCAGACGCCCAACGACTGGGCTATGCCGAAGCTGACCCGACCGCTGATGTCGATGGCATGGATGCAGCGGATAAAATCGCCATTCTGGCATCGCTGGCGTTTGGCGGCCGGATCAAGCTGCCAGAAGTGCACTGCGAAGGCATTCGGCAGGTGAGTGCGGCTGATATTGCTTATGCTGACAAGCTGGGCTTTGTCATCAAGCTGCTGGCGGTTGCCAAACGGGAATCACAGTTGCCGACAGAATCAACAGAACAACTGCAGCTCAGAGTGCATCCGACGCTGGTGCCCAAGAGCCACCCCCTTGCCAGCGTGAATGATGTGAACAACGCCATTCTCATTGAAGGTGACCCGATCGGGCAAGTGATGTTTTTTGGTCCTGGTGCAGGAGCAGGCCCCACTGCCAGCGCCATTATGGCGGATATACTCAACATCGCAGCCATTTTGAAAGTGCAGCAGAGTGGGACGGTGCGATCGCACGGTACGCCTGTACTCGACCCCTTGCTTGCGTGCTCACACCAGTCATATTGCACGATCGTTCCCATTGAGGCACTCGTCACCCGCTTTTACGCTCGCTTTCTCACGCGCGACTCTCCGGGTGTGATTGGCAAGCTGGGCACCTGCTTTGGCAATCATGATGTGAGTTTGGAGTCGATCGTGCAAACAGGCTTACGCGACAATTTGGCAGAAATTGTCGTGGTGACTCACCATGTTCGCGAAGGCAATTTCCGCACGGCACTAGACGAAATCCGAGCAATGGAAGCCGTCAGCAGTATTGCCAGTACCTTACGGGTTTTGTAAAGGAGCGCGATCAGCGATCGTCTACAAAACTCTACGGCGCTGCTGAATCTGAGGATGCTTTGTGAATCCTTGCCCCCTACTCCCTATGCCCCTGCTTAGACTGATAGCGCACCAGTGCTCGAATACGATCACGCGGCAACCCAAGTTCTCGACTGATTGCAGCTTCGATCTGTTCTGGTTGAGTGGTTGGAAATTCAAAGGTTAAGGCTGTCAGCGATGAGTTGGCTGTCTGGATATTGACGGTTGAACGGCCCTGTTGGGCATGGATCAAGACAGTGATTGACTGCACCGTGCGCGTCGGCTGTTTGGGTTGGCGATCGCCTTCTAAATAGAGGGTGACTTTGTTCGATCGAGCCAGCATTTGATCGGTTAATATCCCACTGGTCAACCAAAAGCCAAGTCCTAGCAACGGTAAAAAGAGCCAAAACTCTAGCCCTAACGATTGCAGTACTTGAGTCCATCGCAAGCGAGCCATAAAGCGGTTACCTCGATCGAGCCTGCCGTTTAAAGCAGCGTTCTCTCATCCGTGCGACACTGCCTTGATGAGTCATAGTGCGCTCCTACGGTAACGAAAACCCGGTGCGCTTTTCCACGTAGTCCAGAATGAGTTGATAGGAAACAGAGTCACTTTGCTGCGTCACAACGATCGTGGTGTTGCCATCCAATAGCGCAAACGAGACCCTCGCATTGGGAGCGTAGCAAAAGGCTGTGACTCGATCCAGGTCAATCACATAGGTGCTGCGCTCGTAATTTAGTTTGATCCAGTAAGCCACGCGATCGCAAACTCTCAAGACTAGCGTAACCTTATCACCCCTTTGAGTGTGGCGCTAGCGTCCACTTAGTTTAGTACCATGCCCACTGGCTCCGATACAGTTGCCTGCTCACTGATGCTGTTGTCCTTTGTCGGGCTCATCGGCGTGAGTGCCAGTGCTGCCTGAATGAACCCTTTGAACAGCGGATGAGGAGCACTGGGTCGCGATTGAAATTCAGGATGGAATTGGGTGGCAATGAAGAAGGGATGGTTGGGCCATTCGACAATTTCAACCAGACGACCATCGGGAGAGGTGCCACTCACCACGTAACCAGTCTCTATAAACAGACTGCGGTAGGCGTTGTTGAACTCGTAGCGATGGCGGTGTCGCTCGTAGATAACCTCTTCTTGATAAAGCTTAAAGGCAAGTGTATTGGGTGCTAGTCGGCAAGGATACAGCCCCAGACGCATCGTGCCACCGAGATCAACCACGTCTTGCTGTTCGGGTAAGAGGTTAATGACGGGATTGGTCGCTTCAGGTGCAAACTCGGCACTGTGGGCATCGGCTAAGGCAGCAATGTGACGTGCCCATTCGATTACCATGCACTGCATGCCCAAGCACAGACCCAGATAGGGAATTTGCTTCGTACGAGCGTACTCGATCGCAGCAATTTTGCCGTCAATGCCACGAATACCAAAGCCACCTGGCACGATAATGCCATGCGCACCGTCCAAATGATGGGCCGCTCCCTGATCTTGAATGTCTTCAGCATTGACCCAGCGGATATTGAGTTCGCTATCGAGGGCGATCGCGGCATGACGCAATGCTTCCATTACCGAGAGGTAGGCATCATTCAGGCGTACATACTTGCCCACGATCGCAATTTCGACCTGTCGTTTGGGGCTGTAAAGGCGATCGACCAGTGTTGCCCATTGCGTCAGATCTGGGGGACGCTGTTCGAGTTGCAGTAGCTCTAGTGCCTGGTGCGCCAGCCCTTCTTTCTCCAAGTTGAGTGGCACTTCGTAGATGCTGCTGGCATCTTGAGAGGTGATGACACATTCGACGGGGACATCGCAGAACCCTGACATTTTTTCTTTGAGTCCTGGCGGCAGGGGGCGATCGCTGCGACAAACCAGAATATCGGGTTGGATGCCGATCGATCGCAGTTCCTTGACCGAATGCTGTGTCGGCTTTGTCTTCATCTCACCCGCTGAGGAAATCCAGGGTACCAATGTGACATGCATGTACAGCACGTTCTGCCGCCCGACATCCTTGCGAAACTGGCGAATGGCTTCGAGAAATGGCAGTGACTCAATATCACCAACCGTGCCACCGATTTCTGTGATGACCACATCAGGGTTCGTATTTTTAGCAACACGCAGCACCCGATCCTTGATTTCATTCGTAATGTGGGGAATCACCTGCACAGTGCCGCCATCGTAGTCCCCACGACGCTCTCGGTTCAGCACTGCCTGGTAGATTGACCCTGTTGTCACACTATTGAGCCGCGACATAGAGGTATCTGTAAAGCGCTCGTAGTGTCCCAAGTCCAGATCCGTCTCAGCACCATCTTCGGTGACGAACACTTCGCCATGCTGAAAGGGGCTCATCGTTCCCGGATCGACATTAATGTAGGGATCGAGCTTTAAGATGGAAACGGAGTACTGTCGCGATTTGAGCAATCGTCCTAAACTGGCTGCTACGATCCCTTTGCCGATGCTAGAAACGACACCGCCTGTGACGAATACAAACTTGGTAGCCATAGAATTAGGGAGAAGTTGCCTGGTTTAGTATCCAGTTCATTCTGCCATAAGGACTATACAGTCTGGAGAACGGCGGTCATTTGAACTATTCTGTAGCGGCAGCGTCTATTTGCTATGGCAGAGTAGCGATGTCCGAGTTGAGCAACCATGATCGATGACTATGCACAAGACTTTTCTTAGTATTGGCTTCATCCTTTTAAGCTTGAGTGCCGTTCCCAGTGAAGCCGTAACGCCCAAGTCAAGCAAAACACCGACTGCAGGCGCATCAACTAAACCTTCGGGAGCCGATGCCTTGACCGGGACATCCGTTATTCGGTCACGCACCAAGCCTTCCGGCGCAGGCTCACTTGTAGAAAAGTGGCAAACCTTTAAGGCGCCAGGTGTTGAGCTAGCGCTACCAGAAAATTATCGCGGTGGTAGTCCGAATACGACAGGCTTACAGACGCTGATTAAGGGGATTCGATCGCTCGGAACCGACTACGAGCAAATTGCCAGCATGGTAGAGCAAAATCCCAGCACGTTTCTGCTTATTGCTGTCGATCCAAAGCCCGATCGCACCGGAGGCGTGACCAATGTGGTCGTGAGTGCCGTTAAGGTGCCCGAAACCGTCACCGTGGAGGCTTACATTGATGCTGCCGTGCAGTCATTGCCTACGCCCCTTCGCACGATCGAGCGCAAAACGGTGCAGGTAGGGCAAAATCCAGCGGGACGTCTGGTGACGGAAGCAAGTCTGCCGTCGAGCACTGCTCAAGCCGATGCCATGCGGCAGCTCATTTATGTCATCAAGCAGGGAACAACCCTGTGGACAGTGGCCTACTCAACCAGAGCGGGGGACTATCAGCAACGGCTAGCCATGTTTGAGCAAAGTATCCAATCCTTTAAAGTGCAGGTTGCGCAAAAGCCAGGCAATACGGCAGCCCCGGTAAAACCAGCCACTACTCCACCTGCAAGCAGTAAACAGCCAGCGCCAGCTTTACCAACGGGAGACAAGAAGCCCAACGCTGTACCAAAGCCCAACCCAAAGCCAGAGAGCAAACCGGCGGCACCAACGAAACCATAAGTAGCGAAGCGATCAGCGATCAGCCATCAGCGATTAGCGATCAGCGCTAAATTGGACACTGACTTCTGACCATTGACCGCTGCCCCTTACGAACCGTGTGAATCCCAAATTAAGCGCTTGGCTTCTCTTGCAAAGGTCATGATTAGTAGCGCCGATCGCTACAATAAGGATGATACGAAGCACTATAGGAGCGCGCGGTCTTCATGCCAGGTCAACTCTTGCTAGTGGATGATGAACCAGGCTTGCGTGAAGCCGTGCAGGCCTATCTGGAAGACAGCGGTTTTACCGTTGCCGTTGCCAGCAATGCTAACGAAGGTTTGGCACTGGCACGGCAAACGCTACCCGATTTGGTCATCACCGACATTATGATGCCGCAGGTGGATGGCTATCAGTTTCTCAAACAGTTGCGCGAAGACCCTCAATTTAAGACTTTGCCAGTGGTGTTTTTGACCGCTCGAGGTATGACCTCCGATCGCATCCAGGGCTATAACGCGGGTGCTGATGCTTATCTATCGAAACCGTTTGACCCTGATGAACTGGTGGCGATCGTCACTAACCTGTTGCAAAAGCGGGATGTGGTTCGTGCGGCTGGAGAAGACGAACCGCGCAACATTGACGATGTGATTCGAGAGATCGAAGAAATCAAGCGGCTGTTGACCAAAGGAGGCTCGATCCCTCAGTTACCCAACACGATCCAAATTGACTTTACGCCTAGAGAGCAGAGCGTCCTTAACCTGGTTGTCGATGGTTTGATGAACAAAGAAATTGCCCGTCGCCTCGAAACCAGCGTCCGCAATGTCGAAAAGTACGTCAGCCGACTCTTTAGCAAGACAGGCACCAGCAGCCGCACAGAGTTAGTACGCTATGCGTTGGAACATGGATTGATGAAGTAGAAGGTAGGAGGCAGGAGGCAGGAGTCCGAATCAACTCAACACTCAACACTCCTTATCCCTCACCTCTCGTTCCGCCCGTGCCAGTACGATTAACCCCTGTACCCGAATTCCATTGCGACGGAGGGTTTGGGCAGCAGAGCGAGCGGTTGCGCCAGTCGTGTAGATATCATCCAGCAAGAGGACAGAGTTAGTCGGATGACGCTTGCGGAAGGCGTCGCCAAGGCTGAAGGCATCTGCCAGGTTTTGTTCACGATCGCCCGCCGAGAGCTGAAACTGGGCGGTAGTTTCTCGCGATCGACTCAGCCCTTGTTTTTGTAGCGGCAGCCGTGTTTGCTCACAGAAATGCTCTGCTAACAGATCTGCCTGGTTGAAGCCTCGTTGCTGTTGCTTTGTGGGATGCATCGGAATGGGGACGACAGTGAGCGATGTTGTTGGTGTCGCACTGAACCAGGCAAGCGCCAGCCAGTGAGCAAGGGGACGCGCCAGGTGGGGTTTATTTTCGTATTTGAAGGCGGCGATCGTCTGTCGTAACGCACCGTTGTAACGCCCCCAAGCAAAGATAGGCAGTTGTTCCTGCTGGCACCAGTTAGGGCTGGGAAATTGGCACCGTTGCACCTGACGCTGACAATCCTGGCAGAAGGTAGCAGTTGCTACCCGTTGGCAAAGCGGACATTGAGCCTGTAGCAATAAGTCAAGCAGTCCACCGAGTTGCCTGCTAAAGCCGCTCATATGCAGAGAACCTTAAAGAGATAAAAATTGTGCAAGGCATCAATGGCCGATGAGCAAAAGGTTACAGCTACACTGCCTTACCTTACAAAACAGAAGTGAATGACGTTCAACGAAACTAGAGAAGATAAAACTAAAGAATCAGTCAATCTCTTTCTGGGTAAGCGTTAAACTCTAGCGGTATCAATTTATGCCGCTAGATACATGACATGTCTGGCTTAAGTATGCCCAACTAGTAATACTGCTACACCTAAAGGAGTAAGCATTGCTGCCTCGTTGGTTTAACTCTCACGCCTCACACTCACTCGATTGGTCGATCACCCAGCCGATGATCAAACCTGAACGTTCTCCACTTGTACGGTATGGAGTGGCGCTGCTGTCGATAGTATTGGCGCTGTTGTTAATGCTGTTACTAGAACGTTGGGTGCCAATGCGGAGTTCGCCGTTTCTGTTTTTTTTTGCTGCGGTGATGGTGAGTGCGTGGTATGGCGGTTTTGGTGCGGGGATCTGCGCGACGACGATCGCAGCCGTGGTCTCAGTTTATTTTTTCCTACCGCCAGTCTATTCATTCGCACTGCCAACTACATCTGAACTACTCAGAATCGGCTTATTTATCGTGCTCGCGCTGATGATTACGGTTCTTAGTGCAACGCGGCGGCAATTGTTGAAGGCCTTACAACATGAGCGCGACTTGATTGCAGCGATCGTCGGTACTGCAGGCAGCCTGATTATAGTGCTCGATCGTTGGGGTAAAATCGTTCAATTTAATCGGGCGTGTGAGCAACTGACGGGCTATACGTTTACAGATGTGCGTGGCAAATCTCCCTGGGATTTATTCTTGCTGCCAGAAGACGTAGAGCGAGTGCAGCAAATCTTTCAAGCGCTGTGTCTTAGCGCTGCACCCAACGCCTACGAGAATACCTGGATCGCCAAAGATGGCAGTCGCCATTTGATTGCCTGGTCAAACAACGTGTTATTGGATGAGCGGGGAGCCGTTTTTTTTGTAATTGGGACTGGCATTGACATTACCGAGCGCAAGCAAGCAGAGCAAACGCTGCAAGAAACGAATCAAGCCCTTCAAGCCTTGGTTCAAGCCTCGCCCGTTGCCATTACGGTGCTCGATCGACATGGGATTGTCAAGCGCTGGAACCCATCCGCAGAGCGCATTTTTGGCTGGCAAGCGGCAGAGGCAATCGGTCGTGTGATGCCAACGGTGCCTGAGGATAAGCAGGAGGAATTTCTAGAGAAGGTTGCGGCTACGCTCAACGGTGATTTGCTGGATGGGGTGGAAACCTATCGCCAGCGTAAGGATGGTTCCTTAATCTATGTGGGTCTGTGGACAGCTGTGCTGCGCGGCTCGACGGCGGCAGAGGATGGCCTGATATCGATCGCGGTAGACCTGAGCGAACGTAAGGAAGCAGAAACGGCCGTGCGGTTAAGCCAGGAGCGTTTAACCAGCTTTGTTGAAGCGAACGTCGTTGGTATTTTGTTTGGTGACATCAGCGGTGGTATTAATGAAGCCAATGATGAGTTTCTCCGCATCGTTGGCTACTCGCGGGAAGACCTTGAGGCAGGGGCGCTGCGCTGGACTCACATCACGCCCCCAGAATACCTGCCGATCGATGAAAAAGCCATCCGTGAAGCGTTGCTAGAAGGAGGCTGTACGCCCTACGAGAAAGAATATATCCGCAAGGATGACAGTCGGATTCCCGTTCTCATTGGCTTTGGCTTGCTGGGCGAAGAACGGCAGCAAACAGTTGCCTTCATTCTCGATTTGACTGAACGCAAACGCCTGGAGCAGGCGCTGCGTGCCCAGGCTGAGCAGCTGACTCAAGCAAATCGCATGAAAGATGAGTTTCTGGCTGTCCTCTCGCACGAGTTGCGCACACCGCTGAACTCGATTTTGGGCTGGGCACGGTTGCTACGAACGCGCCAGTTTGATGCAGAAATAACTGAACGTGCTTTAGAGACGATCGAACGCAACGCACGGCTACAAAATCAACTAGTCGATGACATTCTAGACATTTCCAAAATTACGCAGGGGAAATTGTGTTTACATCCCCGTCCGGTTGATTTGGTGAGTGTCATTGCCGCTGCGATCGATGCCATGCGTCCTGCTGCTGCGGCAAAATCAATGATGGTCAAGTTAAACAGCGCTCTGACACCCGAAATGTCAGAGCCATACTTCGTTCTAGGCGATCCCGATCGCTTACAGCAAGTAGTGTGGAACCTGCTTTCTAACGCCATCAAATTTACACCCGAGGGCGGGCAAGTTGACGTGCAGTTGTCGATCGCCCAACATCTAACGTCCCATGCCCAAATTACAGTCGCCGATACGGGCAATGGCATTGGCGCCGATTTTCTCCCCTTTGTCTTCGATCGCTTTCGGCAGGCAGATTCATCATCAACTCGCGCCGAAGGTGGACTAGGGCTTGGCCTGGCGATCGTGCGTCAATTGGTGGAACTACATGGCGGCATGGTTCAGGTTGAAAGTCCTGGCATTGGACAGGGCACAACTTTTACAATCACCTTGCCTATGATGAGCGAGAGCCAGAGAGTCGAGTGGCTAAAGGCTAAAGGCTAAAGGCTAAAGGCTTAAAGGGGAAACTCAAAACTCAAAACTCAAAACTCTCTAGCTTGTCGGCGCGTACACGAAGTGGCTCCTTCGGAGCTAGCGCTACTCAAAACTCTTCCCCCCCTCACCCCTGTTCGCTTCCAATTCTGCATTTATTTTGAGAAACGAATCATGGTGCACGCGGAAAACCTAATATTGATTGATGTTCGCTATGCGTTGCTACTGTGGCTAATCTTTACTGGCTCGATCAGATTCAACCACACCATCGTGCTTTGGTCGGGAACAAAGCGTTTTACCTGAGCCAGTTGCTGCAAAAAGAGTTCCCTGTCGTACCAGGGTTTGTGGTCTCCGCTCGCATGTTGCGCCAGTTTTTAGAAGCGATCGATTGGTCAGAGCCCCTTTTTGCTGATCTACCTCACTCATCACTACGCTTAGATATCGAGAACCCACGGCAGCTACAGGCGATCGCTCAACAGTTGCGCCAGGCGATTGAAGTGCCAGCCTTGCCAGTTGCCTGGCTGACAGAGCTTAACGCTGCCATACAACAACTACAGACGCCAGTTGTCGTCTTACGCCCGTCTCTGTTTGTCAAAGCAACTGCTAGCAAGGCCCCTAAAGTAAAGGCGATCGCAGACGGTAGGAGTTCGACGTTATTCGATATACAAATCTGCCATGCGACGGAAGCCGAGCTAGCTCAAGGGCTGAAGTGTTTATGGGCACAGCTTTTTCGGGCAAAGAGCCTGTTTTACTGGCAGCGCCTGGGCATCCCTTTGCACCAGGTTAAACTCGCGGTGCTGGTGCAGCCCCTCCGTTCCGCGATCGCATCGGGTAGCGTCCAGCGGCGGGAGCAGACGTTTCAGGTAGAGTCAACCACCGGGCTGGGCATGGCAATCGCGTGGGGAGAAGTCTCGCCCGATGTGTATGAAGCTGAGGCGACCAGTGGCATTGTGCGGACGCAGCAGCTGGGGAAACGGGCGATCGTCTATCAGGCTGCAGATGGTAGCGCTGTGCAACCGAAACCTGATGAGCTAACGGCGTCAATGGTTGAAACTGCCTTAGCGCCTCACTTAACGCCACTAGCATCCCATCCCCATGCTCTTCCCTTACTACAAGCCTACTTACCAGATGACATCCAGCGATCGCGCTTCTCCCTAACGGATGCGCAAGTAAGTACGCTGGTACAGCTTGTTCAAGGTGTTGTCGCCAGCTTTAGCAACGTGTCGGCTTTAGAATGGACACTCACCACAGAGAAGGATGGCGAATCGGCCCAGTTTTGCCTGACTCAAGTCATCACACTTGCATCCCAGGCGCGATCGCAGACGCTTCATCATGCGCTACAGCCGTCTAGCCCGACAGTAGTAACCCTGAATCGCCTGTTGTGCAGTCCTGGGGAGGCAGTGACGTTAGAACAGACACTGTCAACGAAGGAGTCGCAAGCGCTATTAGTAAGCGGGCTGGCAGCAGGACAGGGACGCTCGATCGCCAATGCCAGCGTTATTTCACCTCTACATAACACGCTGGACACCATTCCTCTGGGGACGATTTTGGTGGCTGAGATGCTACCGCCAGACTGGTTGATGCTGATTAAGCAAGCCGCTGGCATCGTTCTGGAGCAGGGCAGCATGACCTCACACAGCGCCATCATTGCGAGAGAGCTGGGTGTTCCGGCTGTCGTTGCAGCCCCCAATGCCACTCAGCAGATTCAAACCGGCGAGCTCATTATGATTGATGGCGATCGAGGCCATGTCTATCGGCTGGGAGACATGACTGATCCAGTACATCACCTACCCGACGCTCCACCCGCCAACGTGATGGCTCCGGGCGATCGCCCGCTGCTGGGTACAAGGCTCATGGTGAATCTGAGTCAGCCCGATCAGCTTGAGTCTATAGCCGCTCTGCCGATTGATGGCATTGGGTTGCTGCGCGGCGAATTGATGGCTCTCTCAGTGTTAGAGCATCAGCATCCCTTGCAGTGGTTACAGAGTGGGCGCAGTGCTGACCTGGTTGAACGTCTGGCGACTCGCATCAGCCAGTTTGCAGCGGCTTTGGCACCGCGCCCCGTGTTCTACCGTTCGCTTAATTTGCGATCGCACGAATCGAGAAGCCTGCCGGGTGGTGAAGCGGTTGCCGCTGAGATCAA
The DNA here is from genome assembly GCF_003003795.1 of Stenomitos frigidus ULC18. Classification (GTDB taxonomy): domain Bacteria; phylum Cyanobacteriota; class Cyanobacteriia; order Leptolyngbyales; family Leptolyngbyaceae; genus Stenomitos; species Stenomitos frigidus_A. The sequence goes on from NZ_PVWK01000098.1 coordinate 70,942, forward strand.
CCCCACACTGGGTCTACATGGCACGTTTAGCTACTGCCTCGACCCAGCCCTGTTTGATCTGGAACTAGCGGCACTGGCACAGGTGCAAGCTGCTTACTCAAACATTCACCTCTTATTGCCCTTTGTGCGCACGGTAGAGGAGTTTTCCTTCTGCCAGGAGCGGGTACATAAGGCTGGGCTCACGCGCAACCCAGAGTTTCAGCTATGGATTATGGCAGAAGTACCCTCTGTCTTGTTTCTGCTGCCGGACTATGTGCGTGCGGGCGTTCAGGGCATTGCGATCGGCACCAATGACTTGACTCAGTTGCTGTTTGGTGCCGATCGCGATCACAGTGCTATGGCCTCTGCGTTTGATGCCAGACATCCAGCCGTCAGAGCCGCGATCGCCCAACTGATCCAACAAGCGAAGCAAGCAGGTATACCCTGTTCGATTTGTGGGCAAGCCCCATCGCATGATCCTGAACTCGTTGAAATGCTCGTCCGTTGGGGGATTGCTTCAATCTCAGTTGACCCAGGAGCCGTAGAGACGACCTACGGGGCGATCGCCCGTGCCGAAGCGCTGCTGCTCGAGACGGCTCACAAGCAATAGGCACCGATCGCCATCTGAATGAGCCTGGATTTGCTGGCTGCCCGGGTTTAAAGAACCGTCAAATTCGGTATGCGTACTCAAGTTGGCTGTTAGCTCAAACGATCGCCCGCCATAAGTAATCCAAGCTTTGTGACGGTGGCCGTCTCAGCCTCCAGCACCGCAAGAAATTGACCTTCATACAGCACAGCAATGCGATCGCTCATTGCCATCACTTCTTCCAATTCTGTGGAGATATAGAGAATGGCAGCTCCCCGCGCACGCTCCGCTAGCAGAGCTTTTTGCACATACTCCGTGGCACCCACATCCAAACCGCGCGTTGGCTGCATCGCCATAATCAATGCGGGTTCGCCTGACAGCTCGCGCGCCAGCACCACTTTTTGCTGATTACCGCCCGAAAGCTGGCTGACCCGTAGCTTGCCACTGGTTGCTCGAATATCAAACGCTTGAATGGCGTCGCTGGCATGGGCATCGATCACCGATCGCTGTAGGAGCCAGCGACGACAAAAGGGCACGCGCTGAAACGCTTTGAGGATCAAATTGCGGGCAATGCTAAAGGGCATCACCAGTCCCATTTTTTGGCGGTCTTCGGGAATATAGCCAAACTTCAGTCGCTTCACTCGTTGCTGGGGTGTCCATTGGGTAATGTCGGTGTCATTCAGCAGGATGGTGCCTTGCGTGGCACACCGCAGTCCGGCGATCGCGTCTGCCAATTCTCGCTGACCATTGCCATCCACTCCCGCAACGCCCAAAATTTCGCCCGCTCGTAGTTGGAACGAAACTCCTTTTAAGGCGGCTAAGGCGCGATCGTCACTTACATGCAGATTTTGTACTGCCAGCACAACGGGCGCGATCGCGCCCGTTGCCTTCTGAGCCGCGCGATCGGCACCTTTGTCTAAGTGAAACAGCACCTCTCGACCTACCATAAGCTGTGCCAGATCCTGACGAGTCGTCCCTTGAGTCGGTGTAGTGCCGACCACTTTGCCACGTCGCAACACCGTGACCGCATCACACAAACTCAGTACTTCTTCCAGCTTGTGGCTGATGAAAATAATGGTGTGCTGCTTGGCCGCCAATTGACGCAAGACATCAAAAAACGTTTTGATCTCTGGCGGTGTCAATACGGCAGTGGGTTCATCCAGAATGAGCAGCTTTGCCTGACGGTACAACGCTTTCAAAATTTCAACGCGCTGCTGTGTTCCAACGGGCAAGTCACTCACTCTAGCGAAGGGGTCAACTGCAAGCCCATAGGCTTCTGACATTGCCGCAATTTCTTGCGCCTTTTGTCGCAAGTTTAGACGGAGTGCGCCTCCAGTCCCAAGCATAATATTTTCAGCAACCGTCAATTGCGGCACCAGCATAAAGTGCTGGTGAATCATACCAATCCCCTGCTGAATTGCCACGTTTGGTGACGTAATGGTTACAGGCTGCCCGCTAAGATAAATCTGCCCCGCATCAGGACGATATAACCCACTCAGAATATGCATCAGGGTTGTTTTACCCGCACCATTTTCACCCAGTAGGGCATGAATGCCGCCCGTCTGGATCTCTAGATCAATGTTGTCGTTCGCCGTAAACGACCCAAACTGCTTGGTGATGCCTTCGAGGCGGAGGTAAGGCGGTGAGGGGTAAGGGGTGAGGGGTGAGAGGTGCATGAGGAGAAGCTGAAGACTAAAGGCTGAACTCAAAACTCACTGCTTGTCGGCGCGTAGAGCCATTGGCAGACAAGACACGCGAAGCGAGTCCGAAGGACTCAGCGCGACTCAAAGCTCAAAACGTTCTTACTTCTCACTCCTCACGTCCCATTAAGCCCCTTTAACGCAACGAGTTTCCTTGCCGCCTTCCGAGCAGCTTTCAAAGGTAATTTTCTTCGCCAGAATGGACTCTTCGATGGTTTTCACCTTGTCCTGTAGTGCTTTGGGGACAGCACTACCATATTTGCCCAGGTACAGAATATCGGGTTCTTCTAGACCAAGGGAGTAAAGCTGACCTTTGAGTTCATTTTTGGAGGAAAGGTCGGCGAGTTTGCCGATCGCCAGATCAATGCGCTTGATGGCGCTGGTCAGGATGGATTTTGGCGTGATGTCGAATTGATCGACGGTATTACCGATCGTATACGCACCTTTTTCCTCAGCCGTTTTAAGTGCGGTGGGTGCCGCATTATCGAGCCACGGATAGACCACATCGGCTCCCGCTGAAACAAGGGCATCGACGGCTTCTTTCGCTTTTGCCGCATCATTCCAATCACCAGTGAACGTCGAGCTGACTTTAATAGTTGGCTTGACGGATTTTGCACCCAACGTATAGCCGCGTAGTTCCTCCTGCGTTGCCAGAAACTCCTGTCCAGCAATATAAGCCAGTTTTCCTGTCTTGCTCACAGTAGCAGCCAAAATACCGCAGAGGTAGCTTATTTGCAGGTTGTCGAGCCGCAGCGAAGCAACATTGGGCCCCGTAGCGGCTCCGTTGACGACGACAAAGAAGGTTTTCGGGAACTGTGCAGCGACTTGTTTAGCAGCGGCATCAAATTGCCCACCGTGGGCATACACAAGGTTAAAGCCGCGACGAGCAAAATCGGACAAGGCTTCTGCCTGATCGGCTTGCCCCACTTTCTCTACGTAGGCAGTTTCGGCTCCCAACTTGGACTTAATTTCTTCCAGACCCGTGTAGCCTGCCTGGTTCCAGGCTTTGTCGGTGATGATGCCAGGTAAGACCATCGCGGCTTTGAAACCAGATGCACTGGGCGCTGCTGATGGAGAGGCTGCGGACGGCGCAGGGCTACTGCTCGTTGTAGGGCTATTGGCGCATGCGTTAAACAACAGGCTACTGCCCAGTGCTGCTGAGCCATACACAAGAAACTGACGCCGATCGTACTTTCCAGTCATGTTCTCTACGATTCCTTTGAATGAAACAGATGTTGGAATGCGGGCGTTAGGGAGCGTGCGTGCTTGAAGCAGAGTGTTTCAAGCCATTAGAAGCCTGTAGGCCACCCATGATCTGCCACTAGCGATGTAAAGTCTACAGTCCACCTTGCACGATCGCCTCTAAGCAGTCATTAAACGGCTTCTGCACGAGTAAATTGTATCTCCACGCACATTTAAGTCGCCTAACGTATGGAAAGTGCCATGACAACGAAGGGGTTGGCGATCGCCAACCCCTTCATTTCAGATCAAATTTTACCGTACTAGCAGTTCTAATCTGCTGCGGTGCCTTTCTCCAATGCCTTTTTCACAAGGTCGTCGCTCACGTTACTAGTGTTTGACCGAGCCGAGCCGAGATCCGCAGCCATTTCCTTGTAGTCGTCAGGATTCCCGGTCGTATCGGGTGATGACGTTGCGATATTGGGTTCAGGCATTTCGTGTTGAGGCGCGGTTGCCGCTGCTGCTGCTGCTGCACCTTCTTCAGTGCGATCGATTTCGCTCACGCTAAATTTCTTAGAGGCTTCGTAGTCAGCTTCGATATTGGCACTGGGCGCTTTGCGATCGCCGCCTTCAATCTCCTCAACCGTCTGCTGAGCATCATAGTTTTCAGACGTATCAACGTTGTTAGTAACAGACATAAAGACCTCTTGTTAGAACCATTCGACTAATGCAGTCACATTAGCAAGCTGATCCCCATCCCTCTAAACCCCTTTTGACAGATTCCTAACCTCATTCTCACGAAAGACATCGTTAGCGAAATGCCTGTTTGAACCTCAGTCTTGGGAAAGGTGATGCCAATTGTAAACTTCGATACACTCTGTAAGGGTGTCTAATCTCACTTGTATTGGAGTAATGTTATGTCTCAATCTGCTAGCCAAAGCGTGCCGTCCACCGACTACCTGTCGGAGAAGACCCAAACGACGCTGGATGCTTTTAGCCAACTCGGTACGGACGCTAAATTGGCGTTGCTCTACTTGATCTATCAAAAAATGGGAGACTCCATCACCCCTGCCGCACCGACTGCCACTGATCCTGAGCTAGCGCCTCTACTCATGGAAGATTTTTATCGCTTGCCTCACGAGAAGCAGTTGGATGCCATGCGAGACATTGTGAATGGTGCAGATACTGACTATGCCCACGCTTATGGAGCCTTGAAGGAAAATAACCAGTTGATGGTTTGGTTCGCCTGGGCACAGGCAATGGGTAAGACCGTGATTGGCTTGCCAGCGGGTTATCAAGCAGAGCAGGCTGTGACAAAAGCGCTCGGACAAATTGAAGGACTGGCGTTTGAGGCGCAAATTTCGTTACTGCGTGAAATCGTCAGCAGGATGGGCTACAGCAACATTAAGCCCATTCCAACACAGGCAGAAACGGGCAAAACTGCCAGCCTTTAGTAGCGTTCCTTGCCGTGAACCGCAAGACTCAATTAAGGCGATTCCTAGTCAACAAAAGACCCGTCGGGGCAGGTCTGATCATAAGATTAACAGCTAAAATGCTCTGGCAAAACCTGCCCCTACTCAACGGTAAAACCTTGCTTGGAAAGCTTCCAAATGTTTTTCATAGCAACTGTGATCAAGCGTATGGGTAGGTTTCGCCAGGCCTTTCCTCACACCAGATGAAATTCCTTGAGCGCCGGTAGAAAATTTGCGTTTTCGTGATTAGAACGACTGAGCTTAATGAGCGCAAAGCGTTGAACAGGTGCAAGCGTTGCCCATTGATGGATTGCAATCGCAACACCACTTTCCTCCGCTTTGGTTTTTACACTGTCTGGAATCGTAGAGGAATCGAGCCATGCTGGAGCAGGGTCGATTGCCAGATCTGACGCTGTGGTGCCTGTACGATCCTGAATCAACTGATGCAAAAAGTCTTGATAACGCTGTACGTCTGCTGTAGTTTCACAAGGCAATTCAATCAGTGCTTGGCGATCGTCCTGGTTAAACTGATGCCAATGCGTTAGCTTCAGCTTCACACCGCAGGTATCTAACTTCAGCCGCACTTGCATCGGAATGCAACGCAGCGATGCCACAAAATCTGCTTCAAATTGAAAAAACTGAGTCATACGACCACATTAACGTCTCTACACCCTCAACCCTACACGCCAACGCCACTCCTGATATCTAACTCAAGACTCATCAGAATCATGGGGTTTGACACGACGATTCATTTCCCGCACCAGCCAGTAGCTGATGGACAGCGATAGAGTGGCGGCTGCAAGGGCAATCAGGTCTAAGCCAGTAGTTTTCTCTAAATCCAGGATGATAATTTTTCGAGAAACTGCTACCAGCGATGTGACAATTACCAGCTCTACCTGGATCACATGCTTTTTCAAATAGGCTGTGATGTTCTCCAGAATTTCTAGCGCAATGAGAACATTTAGAAACAAACCAAAGACGGTGAATAAGGTGGTATTGAAGCGTCCGTGAGGTTCTCTAATGACATCTGTGATTAGGTAATCTGCCAGATCGTAGACTGCAATCAAAATCACAAAGACCATTGCGATCGACAGCAGTTTGGAAATGAGCCCTTCAAAGCCTCTCAGAGTCTTCAGAAACGCTCGATCGCCGAATACCTTCTTGAGTGAAAGAAGCAGTTGTCGCTGGAATCGCATCGCTCGGTTAATGCTCAGTGTGGATGGTGTGAGAATACCTGATGTGGCGAGACAGACGCAAATCATTAAAAAAACTGCACACTTTTGGATCAACGGTCAGCTATCAGCGGTCAGCTATCAGCGGTCAGCTCCTGACGGCCAATAGCTGACCGCCTTGTGTCATCGCACTATTGACGATCGCACCCTTCATGCATGAAAAATGTAAAGTAACTTAAACGAGCTCTGCCTCGTTGAGCAATTGGATGAGCGAAATATATGACAACGTTGAGTGAACGACTTGAGCCGATCGCTGCCTGGTTTCGCACTCTGGGCATCCCGGAGCCCATCACCCACTGGGGACACCCCGCCATGATGGGCATTGTCATTTTTGTGATGGGTAGCTACGTCGCTTACGCTGGTTGGCGTGGTCGCCTTGCTGCCGATAAAAAGGTCGCTGCTAAAAAACGGGCAGATCACCGTAAACTCGCACCGCTGATGTTCTTGTTTCTGGCCTTGGGCTATACGGGTGGAGTGCTCTCTCTGGTGATGCAACAGAAACCGATTCTCGAAAGTCCCCATTTTTGGACAGGCACCGCTGCGATCGGGCTCCTATCAATCAGCAGCACACTCTCACTGGCTGGCTTTTGGGGCGACAAGCCTGGTTTACGGATGTTCCACGCCTATCTCGGCACGGTTACCGTTGGTCTACTCATCATCCACACCGTGTTGGGTGTCAAGCTAGGGCTGTCTTTGTAGAGGAGGCAGGAGGCAGGGGAGGCAGGGCAAAACTTCCTTGTTTTCTTGTCTAAGGAGCGTGGATTAAACAACATCGGTCATCCTCACGGTAAGGGCTTAGCCTTCGGCAGGGTTGCCTTCGGCTACGGCATGCGCTTTTACCCGAATGCTAAGCCCTTACAAAATTGTCGGTTTGATTAAATTCTCATTCCTAACCAACTTCCCCTGCTCCTCCTCTCCCGCTGCCCCTTCTCTCCCAATTCAAAACTCAAAACTCATAACTCATAACTCCCCTTTCCCCTTGGGCACTCTGAGCGTAGGCTTTTCTCTGCGATCGGGGTGCTTTATGACTGCAACAGGCGCAGTAGTTTTGTGTTTGGCCTACGTCCTGGGGCTTTTGGTAACGAAGGTACCTTTGGGTGGCTATGGTGTTCTGGCGCTGGGTGTAGGGCTTGCTTTTGTGATCAAGCACTTTTGGCGGACAGCGCCGAAGTCTTGGGTTTGGCTGGTGGCGGGTTTGCTGGGGCTGTTTGCCAGCCTTTACTGCCAGTTCAGGCTACCGCAGCCAGCAGCAACTGAAATCAGCCGTTTGATTCCACCAGCCAATGCGCCAAAGCAGGAATGGGTAGTGGTGGGCGAAGTGGACAGCGTGCCGCAGTTAACCCGTAGCCAGAAGGCACAGTTTTGGTTGACGGTGAAACAGGTCAATGCTGTCAGTGGCGAAGTACAGTACGTTGATGACAAAGCCCCGACAGGCAATCTCTACGTCACGGTGCCGTTGCTGCAAGCTACAGGGCTCTACCCAGGGCAGCTGGTGAAGGTAACGGGGGCTTTATACCTGCCGCAACCTGCCACAAATCCCGGCGGCTTTGATTTTCAGGCGTATCTCAGGCAAGAAGACTGCTTTGCGGGGATGCGGGGTCAGCAAACAGAGGTAGTAGAAGCCCGATCGCGCTGGGGGTGGTGGCAGATCAGACAAACCGTGGTGCGATCGCAAATGCGTTGGCTCGGTAGCCCTGCTGGAGCGTTGGTGAGTGCGATGGTCTTGGGCAGCCGTGGCGTTGACCTGCCCTATGACTTAAAAGACCAGTTCACCCGTGCAGGCTTAGCGCATGCCTTAGCGGCCTCTGGTTTTCAGTCCTCGCTGATTCTCGGCGTGGTGCTGGCGTTGACCCGTCGCTTTTCAAGCAAGGTACAGTTTTTGTCGGGTTCCGCGTCTCTACTCATTTTTGTCGGGCTCACTGGTATCCAGCCTGCGGTGCTCCGCGCTGCCATCATGGGCTTTGGTGGTTTGACAGCCCTGGTACTGGAACGCAAAGTCAAGCCTCTCGGAGCACTGCTGGTCACAGGCGTACTTTTGCTGCTGTTCAATCCGCTCTGGATCTCGAACCTGGGCTTTCAGTTGAGTTTTTTGGCAACGATGGGGCTGATGGTCACCGTACCACCGCTTACCAAACAACTGGACTGGATGCCCAGCGCGATCGCGCCCCTTTTTGCTGTGCCGATCGCGGCCTACCTTTGGACGCTGCCGCTGCAATTGATTGCGTTCGGTGTCCTGTCTCCCTATAGTGTCCCTGTCAACCTGTTGACTACGCCGCTCATTTCCATCCTGAGCATTGGTGGTATGGCGAGCGCTCTGGCAGCGCTCCTTTGGTCACCAGCTGGTAGTGCTGTAGCCTGGTTGCTAATGTACCCCACGCAGGCGTTAATGCTTGTAGTCGATGGGTTTAGCCAGTTGCCTGGTAATGCCTACGCTGTGGGCACGATCCCAGTTTTGACCGCGATCGCCCTCTATGGTCTGCTCTTTCTGACCTGGCTCCAACCCTGGTGGCGCAAGCAATGGTGGCTGGCTGTGCTCCTTGCAATCGGACTGGTTGCACTTCCCGCCTGGCAAGCAAAGGCTGCGCTGTTTCGTGTCACTCTACTGGCAACGGCACAGCCCATTCTGGTGGTGCAAGAGGCTGGACGCACGACGCTCATTAACAGTGGCGATGCCTCCACTGCTGGTTTTGCGGTGCTGCCCTTTCTACAAAAAGCAGGGGTGAATGAAATTAGCTGGGCGATCGCCGTTGACCCACCGTCCAAACGTCCCAGTGGCTGGGGCAAAGTCGCGGAGCGCCTACCCATTAAGCGTCTATCTAGTGTGAATGAGGATGCTGTGCGGGGCACCTCGTTGACTGTAAAACCGACGCCTCTGACGATCGGACAAACCGCTCAGCTTGGCTCCACCCAGCTGAAGCTACTCAGCACCACGCCCCTGATCGCGGCACTGCAACTGCACTCGCAAACATGGACATGGCTAGGAACCCTGTCAGCACAACAGGTACCGCTGCTGAAACCAAGTCTTTTGTCAGAAACGCAGGTGCTTTTGTGGTCTGGTCAGCGGCTAGAGCCTGACGTTATCCAAGCGCTACGACCGCAAGTGGCGATCGCCGCCAGCCATCTGCACCCCCAAACCGAAGCCCAACTCAAGCAGCTCGGTACTCAGCTTTATGTGATCGATCGGGATGGGGCACTCCAGTGGACGCCCACAGATGGCTTTAAGACAAATTTGGAATCGAAGGAAAACTCGCCATCTACCCTGTAGAATGGATTGTTAGCCATTAGTTTTTAGTCGTTGGGGTTCACATCAACACTAAAAACTAAGCCCTTCTGGAGAGGTGGCAGAGTGGTCGAATGCGCCTGACTCGAAATCAGGTTTGGGGTAACTCAACGGGAGTTCGAATCTCCCCCTCTCCGTTTTAAAACCGGGTTTCTCACCCTTCTGTCATGACGTATCAAGCCGGCATCAATGGCAGTCAGGTGGCTCATAATACGTCAAAAAATTCCTGCCGTTCCCAATCCGTTACCTGATTGAGGAACTCAGGGTTGTCGTAGTTGGCGATCGCGGCTTTGGCTTTTTCGATTTCAAACCGCTTCAGCCCCACAAACAAATGGATAAATGGCTCACCAAGGGCTTCTCGAATCACGACATCTTGCTCCAGAGCATCCAGAGCCGTTTCCAGACGAGTGGGCAAGGGCGGCGGTTCCGACAAGCTATCCGCCACAATTTGGATAGGGGCTGGTGGCTCCAATTTACGCTTGATGCCATCTAGTCCCGCCGCCAGCATTGCCGCCATGACAATGTAGGGATTGTTTGAGCCAGTGCCGAGTCGATTTTCAATATGGGTGCGTTCATCCTTCAGGGCTTTAACCCGAATAGCCGTGGTGCGATTATCAATGCCCCAGGTGATATTGGTGGGAGCGAAGGCGTTGGGCTGAAAGCGTTTCCAGCAATTGATGGTGGGCGCAATGAGAGCGGTCAACGCTGGTGCATGGGCTAATTGCCCTGCCAGATAATGACGAGCGACGGCCGACAGTCCATCTGGGTCGTCTCGATCGAAGAAGGCGCTGTTTTTCCCCTGCCAGAGCGACTGGTTGAAGTGGCAACCACTGGCGCTCTGGTCGATCCAGGGTTTAGTCATGAAGGAGGCAATTTTGCCGTGGCGGTGAGCAATTTCTTTGACTGCATTCTTAAACGTGAAGGCTTGATCGGCAGAGTCCAGGCCCCAGGCGGGTGCAAAGTTAATCTCAATCTGACCGGGGCCATACTCCAGATCAGCTGTGATGATGTCAACACCTACCGCTGGTAGCGATCGCAGAATCTCATAAATCACCCCCTCATCCTGACGGGGCAACCGACCGAACAATTGAATGCCTGGAAAACTTGCCTGCCGGGTGACTTCATCCACCAGATAAAATTCATATTCAAACCCAGTTAGCAGGCGATAGCCCAACTGCTCTAGCTCTGCCAGCAGTGCTTTTACAATTTGCCGGGAGGATGTGGGTACGGGCGTGCCATCAAGATAGTAGGGCTGTCCAATCACCCGTGCTGTTTTATCGGCCCAGGGCAAGATCTGAAAGGTTTCCAGGTCGGGCAACAGGTAGGCATCGCCAAAACAGATTTCCTCCAACACGCCTGTATTGGGCGCTGTGGCTCCCTGGACATCTAGCCCTAGCGTGGGAAGCGGAAAGTTCAGCCCCTTTTGCGTAAATGACTCAAAGTGGCGAGCCGGAACGGTTTTGAACCGGGAAATGCCGTGGGTGTCGGGTTGCTCAAAACGGACAAACTCAACAGTGCCGTTTTTAAACAACTGCTGAATGGCTGCTAGCACATTTGTTTTGGGACTGGTCACTGGAAATGCTTTAACTGAAAGACTCATGAACAAAGCTCCTGACTAGGGGGAGGGGGATGCTTGGATGGGGGCAACCGCGACCATTATGCATTTGCAAGGCATCAAACTGGAACTCATCAAACTGGAATTCATGAAGCCGAAATGCATCAAAAAAGACAAACGACACCAAGGCTCGAAAATACATGAGCGTCGTTCATATTTCCCTTGACAAAACACGAATGCTGTTCATATTTTATAAATATGAGTTTTGTTCATGATTTCGATCCAGTTTGTTATGAAGAGATGGCGATGAGCCAAGATTTGCTAACAAGCTCCAAAAATCGACCTGCGCTTGCAAAATACCTGCGCTTTTTGCGTTATAAGTTTTCCTCCTGTTTCACTTTGGCGATCGCGCCGCTGAGTCTGCTGGCAGCGTCGAGGGTTCATCGCACCCATGCAAAAATCCGCTGTATGCTGGCGATCGGCCGCATTAATTTTGTGGGTGTTTATGGACTGATCAACGATTTGTTGTGGTGAACAGGCAATTTCGGTGCATGAGAAGCAAGATGGCATTTCCCGCTCCGCATGGCGATCTCAGACTATCTCTGCCGCTCTCATGCGGTTCGATGCAGTGCGGAACAAGTCATTAATGTGAATGGTTCCCAGCTGGCTTTAGATTTAATTGCTCGACTCATGATTAATCCGGACGATTGGGTAGCTGTAGAAGATCCAGGTTGCTTGGGTGCACGTCATTGCTTCATCGGAAGATGCGCCATCTTTCTGTATTGACGGCCTCATGTTGTCCATCATCTGCTACTGCTATTTTTGCCTCACAGGCGGTTGCCTTTACTGGGTGGTATAAAACTTGCGGAATTCCTACACGGTAGAGGGTAGAGGTAAAGGATAGTGGTTGGCATCGACCGGCTACCTCCTTCGACCCTAGTCGATGCCCTGATGAACGGTTAAACAGTTGATCTTCAGAAATCGAGCAGTGTTGACGAAATGACAACTGAGGCATCAGGCCTCCATTTCCTCGGCTAGAAAGACGGCAACAGTACGATCGCATAAGGTTAAGAGATGTCTCTTTTAGAAGACGCTAAAGATTTAGAAGACCCTAAAAAGGTGCCAACATTGCGCCGCGATACACTGCGCCTAAACCATTTGCTGGTGATGTCGATCGCAGCCATTGCGCCAACAGGATGTATTTTTTTTAATACGATTCCACAAGCTGGATTGGTCGGTACTGCGATTCCATTATGCTATGTCATCGGCTTTGGCGTGGTGCTGTTGATTGCGCTTCAGATGAGTGAAATGGCAGTTGAATTGCCTGCTAGTGGCTCTTGCTACCTGTTTGTCACGCAAGGATTGGGAGTGAGATGGGGCTTTATTGCAGGATGGCTAGGCTTAGCGTTTTATGGCCTCTCAATTCCATTTGTTCTGATGTTGATAAGCACTAGCCTTCAGGCGTTGCTGCTGCAAGGGTTGCAGCTACAGCTTGATTGGACGGTGTGGTATTTCCTCCTGACTGCAATCATCTGGGGCATCTGCTATCGCGGTATTCGGTTTTCTTTGCAAACTGACATTGTGTTTTTGATCTTTGAAATTGGCGTTTGCTTGATCCTGGCGATCGCCGTGTTGATGCAACTGGGAGCGACTGAGCAACTAACGCTAGCGCCTTTTACCGTGAGTGCACTCCCGCAGCCCAACAACCTGTTTCTGGGAACCATTTTAGCCATCCTCGGTTTTTTAGGGTTTGAGTCGGTGACAACGTTGGGAGAGGAAGCCCAGAAGCCGCGTCAGGCAATTCCCAAGGCGATGGTTATGGCGTTAATGCTGGTGGGAGCGTTCTATGTGTTGATGTCCTATGTGGCGGTATTGGGTTATGGAATGGGCAATATGGCAGCGTTTGCTCAAGATGCCGCTCCTTTCGATACGATCGCGCGTCGCTTTTTGGGCAATGGGTTTGCGCTACTCATCGATCTTGCTAGCATCATAGCGGGTTACGCGGCTACGGTTGCCATTACCAATGGTGCCGCACGGGTTATCTATGCAATCAGTCGGGAAGGGCTGTTTCCAGGGTGGTTGGGGCACATTCATCCGCTCTATCGTACGCCAACGAACGCGATTTTGGGCTTGAACGGCCTCTCGCTGCCTGTGGGTTTGAGCCTGGGACAGCTCTGGACGCCGATTCAAGCCATCGGCTTTTTTGGTACGCTGTTAACGATAGCGGGTCTGCTCATGTATGGGTTAGTGAGTTTGGCGTGCTTGCAGTACTTTAGAGTGAAACGTCCCGATCATTGGCATTGGCTGAAGCATGGACTGTTGCCTGGGTGCTCGATCCTGGCGATTGGGATCATCTTGGGCGGCACACTTTACCCCATCCCGCCTGCGCCCCATCGCTTTGCCCCGATCGTGATGGGAATCTGGCTTCTATTGGGAGTCGGGGTCTTGCGGTTTCTGCAAACTCATCGACCGGAGGCGATTCGTCAGGCAGGGCAGCGTTTTGTGGCAGATGAAACAGACCTTGGTTAGCCTATTGAATCGCGTTATGTCGCTGCCTGGTGATGTGAGAGGCTGTTTAAAGCGTATAGAAATCCTCTTAGTCTGAGATCGCTCCCAATGCCTGCAAGGTCGCTTTTTGAGCCTCTGTAAGTCCGGTTGCCTGAGTGATGATCATTCCTTCATAGAGGCGATCGGTTCTAAGCGTTTTCAAACATTCACCCGTTTTGGTATCCCAAAGCTTGATGGTTTCATCGCCGCTGCCGCTTGCCAAAACTCGATCGGGCGTTTCCGAGTGATCCTGACAGGCGGGACGCCACGCCACCGACCAAACCTGACTGGTGTGCCCCTCCAGAATCTTCAGGCAGGCTCCTGTGCAAGCATCCCACAATCGAATCGTTTGATCATGGGATGCACTAGCAAGCGTGGTGCCATCGGGGCTCCACGCCACCATTCTGACCATATTGCTGTGCCCCTGCAAAACATTCAAACACTTGCCAGTCGTGCTATCCCACAGCCGAATTGTGTGATCATGGGACGCACTGGCGAGGGTGGTGCCATCGGGGCTCCAGACAACCGATTCAATCGAGTTAGCATGTCCCTCCAAAACGTTTAGACAGTTGCCAGTTTTGCCATCCCATAGTCGAACCGTTCGATCGTGGGACGCACTGGCAAGGGTGGCCCCATCCGGACTCCAGACTACCGCCCAAACCCAATTACTGTGTCCCTGTAAAACGTTCAGACATTGACCCTGCTGCACATCCCACAGCCGAATGCTCAGGTCGCCAGACCCGCTCGCCAGCCTTTGGCCGTCGGGACTCCAGGCTACCCCCCAAACCCAGGCTGTATGTCCTTGCAAATTTTTGAAGCATTCGCCCGTACCAGCACTCCAGAGCCGCAGGGTGCAGTCATCCGATCCACTGGCAAGGGTGGCACCATCGGGACTCCAGGCTAACCCCCAAACCCAATTGCTGTGTCCCCGTAAGGTTTTCAAGCACACGCCTGTATCCGCAAGCCACAGCTTCACTCTATGATCAGCACTGCTGCTAGCAAGGGTGGTGCCATCGGGACTCCAGGCCACAGCAAACACAGCATTGTTGTATCCCTGTAAGGTTTTGAGGTTGCGGCAGTCACTCGATCGACCGTTGGACCCACTCCACAACCGTACAGTTTGATCATGCGATCCACTCGCCAACACTGAACCATCCGCACTCCATGCTACAGTCCAGATCGAGTTGCTGTGTCCCTGTAAGGTTTTGAGGCACCGATCATTCACGGTATCCCAGATCGTGATGTTCCGGTCTTCACCGCCACTGGCAAGGAGTTTGCTATCAGCATTCCAGGCAACCGCAAAGACTCCCGCATGCTTTTGTTGCAGGGTCTTGAGACATTTGCCGCTCGCCGCATCCCAGATTTTGACGCTGTGATCTTCACTACCCGTCGCCAGCCATGTGCCATTGGGACTCCAGGCGATCGACCAAATGCCACTATCATGTCCCGTGAGGCTTTTCAGACACTCACCGCTTTCACCATCCCACAGTCGAATGGTTTGATCCAGAGACGCACTGGCAAGGGTTTGACCATCTGGACTCCACGCCACAGACATAACCCAATTTCTGTGCCCTTGCAACGTCTTCACGGGTTCTTGACGCCGCCTATGCCAGAGCCGAATGTCGTGATCATCCCCACTACTGGCAAGGAGGTGCCCATTGGGTTGCCAGGCTAGCGATCGGACGGCACCTTGATGCCCTTGCCACGAACCCAAGCACGCGCCCGTTTCAGTGCTCCACAGCCTCACATTTTGATCTTCACCGCCACTCGCTAGCAGGTGCCCATCGAGACTCCAGGCAACCGCCCAAACCCAACCACTATGCCCTCTCAAAACGGCTCTGGGTTTTCCATCAGCCACTTGCCATAGTCCAACGGCATTATGGGTATCGCCGATCGCCAGCAGTTGACTATCGGGGCTAAAAGCAACGGCCAAAATACTGCCAGATGGCTGGGCAAACCTGGCGTTTGACAGGTCAGAATGTGTAAAATCAACCTGATGGAGATCCACCTGCTGAAGATCGGCTTGCCAAAGGCTGAGATAGGAAAAGTTATAGCCGCTCAGATTTACGTGGAGGTGGCACAAGAGGTTAATGATGTTACCGCCTGCATAGCCAGCCTGATTCGGACACTCGGTTTGTAGGCGAGAAAGAATTTGCTGCAATTGGTACACAATCTCTTTTTGGGAGCCCAACTGGCTCAGCAATCGACCCAGCAACGGTGTCAGAATCACGCGAATTTGACTCTCTCGAATGTAGTCTTTGTCCTGGGCTTTGATAAGAGCATAGGATTGCAGAAAGGAGCCAGGCTGCAAGGGAGCCGTCGATGAACGATCGCTAATCTCATGACACACGCGATCGATCAAAACCTCTGTGGCATATTCCATCACCACGGGTTGTAAGGTGAATTGCCCCGCGTTGGTTTCAATCAGCGATCGCCCCTCCAAAAGCTGCAGGGCTTCCATCAACCGGATTGGCGACACGCTCCTTTGCAAATCTGCCTGTAGTTGGGTAAAAGAGACCCATTCTCGATTGATTGCCAGCCAGAGCATCACCCGCTGCTCTAGGTGCGAAAGGCGGCTGTAATGTTGTTGAATTAAGTCGGAAATATCACCAAAGAGGGTGACATTTTGTTCCAAAAACAGGGCAATATTACCACCGAATAAATCGCGAATGGTTGTTGCAACAATTTTCAAGGCCAGAGGGTTACACCGATAGCGATCGCACAGCGCCTTTGCAGGCGCATCGTACAACGTCTGTTCTTGATTGGTTCCGGCTAACCCCGTAGCCACCAGCAACGCCTCAGCCGCTTCTGGAGAACCGCTCAGGGACAAACCATGCACCGCCAACTCACCCCCTTCTAACTGGGCAAACTGAGCACATTTCTCCCGACTGGTGAGCACGAAACAGCTCTGATGACGAGTGGTTGCCACCACTCGCAGCAGTTCTCCATACGCTTCATAGCCCGGGCGGTAGTGTACAGCCTGATTTCTCGTTTCTAACAGGGTTTCCACATTGTCTAAAACAATCAGACAGCGAGTCTGCCGCAGACACTGAAGCAAGCTGTTGACATCGGCTTTGGTCTCCTGCTGCCCTGAGAGGAAGGAGATTAATTCCGCTAACAAGCTTTCGAGCGGAGGGGCATTGCGCATCGATCGCCAGATGACATAGGTAAAATGGCCCTTCGTCTGTTCTGCTAGTTTGGCTGCTAGAGCCGTTTTGCCGATGCCACCAAGGCCGACAATCCCAATGAGACGACAGTGGTCTTGTAGCATCCATTGGGTGAGTGTGGTAAGTTCTGTGGTGCGTCCATAAAAGCATGAAACATCGGGAGCCTCTCCCCAATCTTGGGCGATCGCATGGAGCGGCTGTACGACGGCGGTTTCTGGCTGAAGGTAGTCCTGTTCGGTCAGCGTCAGGTTGAAGGCGCGAAAAAAACCTTCTAGGGTTTGGCGATCGACCGCAACTTTGCAACTTTGCAGCCGACTAATGGAGCGAACACTCAGCCCGGTTAGATCACTTAACTGCTCCAGAGTGTAGGTATACCCCCCATTCGCAGCAATGGCTGTCCGCTCTTGAGCGTCTTGGAGACGCTGCCAACCCCAGGCTGACAGAATCACGCCTCGCTTGCGTTTTTGGGCAGAATGAGCTGTACCACCCAAACCAGGAAGTAACTTCAAATTTGTGTGTGTCACTTAGGCATACAGTTCTACACGGTGAACAGACCTCTACACAGTGAATCGATGGACTGAGAAATAAAGATCAGGTCTTCAAATTTAAATGATGCTGATGGTTAACACATCACCCACATGGGTATTTTTTCGACCTTTGTAGCTTTCTGCCTAACTGACCAGATGGACTGGATTGAGCACTCTTTGAAAAATCTGAAAACGTTGCTTGGAGAGGCTTTTATGCTTCAGCTCTCGGTTGTTTTTGAAGCAAGCCTTAAGTGGCTAACTTAAGTGGCTGACTGTCCTGGACGTTTTGAATCAGCCAAGGCAAGGTTGTTGAACTGGATACAGCGTTACGTTTCCCATGCTGAGCACCTCAAAGCATGATGCGAAATAACGTTGTTCCGCTGATCTTACCTGGAGCTCTGTCACCATGTTTTTAAAGTATCGCGGTATGCCCTACCGCCCTAGTTCTCCTCATACAGATTCCGTTCAACTTCATAGCGGTGTATTAAAGGCGATCGTGCTCAATTACCGTGGCAGTTCGTATCTGAGCGCTCGTGTCACTGGTGTAAGGACTGCTCATGCATCACTTGCAGGCGCGTCCTTGACATACCGCGGCGTTGGCTATCGCTACTGAGAAGCCAGGATTCAGACTAGCTGGCAATGCCTCCCACATTCATAAGAGGCTTTTCAGCACTTCAATGACTGCTCATTTGTGCCTCTCAGTGAGAGGCATAAGGTCTTGCGTCTCTACTGGGGAAAACCTTTCTCAGGAATCGCTTCAGTAAAGGCCATTCATTCACCATGCAATTTAGAGGCCTGCCAATGCAACTGATTTATCGCGGAGAAACCATCAAATACTCTCCCCGCTGCCTTCCCATCGATCGCAAACCCCGTGCTGTGAACTGGCGCTACCAGATCCCAGGCCAAACCATCGAATACTCTCCCCGTCGCCTTTCCATCGATCGCAAGCTCCGTACTGTGAACTGGCGCTATCAGATTCCAGGCGAAATCTAGACAGAAACAGTAATACCAGCCTTTTGCAAGCGATCGGTGCTGGCAAATGATTTCGTCGCGCGCTGAGTAAAGGCATTCGCCGTGCGAAGTACCAAAAAACGAACTTTTCACGCATTAAAACACACTTCTCTAAGGATGAATCCACATGACCACGACACCTACCAACGTCAATCACCTGATGATTGACCCAAGAGAAGACGACTGCAGACATGTGCTGCCTGCAGGTCAGACGGTTAGAAGTTTAGAAAGCAACCATACGCCAAGCGGTAATGGGAGAAATGATTTTCCCCATGATGGCAGGCTCAATGTGCTTGATTCTCCTCTTTCTGCGCCCACTGATGGAACGCCGCCGCCCAGTAAAAAGCCTCACTTAGAAGCCCGTTGGGTGGATGAAAATGGCAAGCTAGTTTGCAAATGGTCAGTGGTATAGCCAGCTCAAACCAGCTGTGAGATGGCGATTTAGAGTACGATCGGTTGTAAGTAACTGGCTCAACTCGCCATCTGTCACGCTCGGCGACTCTGGGAAAGCGGTGTCGAGCGATGTCTGGCAATGAAAAGTCTGAGCGCGATCGCCCATCCCAAGGTTCCTCCACAAGCCACGATGCTTGTGAGACCATCATGAGTGATCGCTGCTTTGAAAACAGTTTCTAGTAGCACAACAGCTACAGGTCGCAGGACATCGGATACCATCAGAACGATAGCGAAGGACATCGTTTTTAGGCATGCTCAAACTAACGACTGCGGCTGATTAGCAAACCTTTGTCTTTGCTAACACAATAACCTCTGTTTACGGCTGTGCAAAAAACATGTTAGCCAGCGTTAGCCAAATCTGACCCCATTGTTTCAGCAACTCATCTGCAGCATTTCTGAACAGACTTCGTTACAATCAGTTACAGTAGGCCGTGGTTTGTATCATGACTTCAACCGCATGTGCATTCTTCCTACGAGCAATGTCGATACGGACGACTTGAAACGGCTAAGCGCTTGCTAAACAGGCTGCTGACGCCTTTACAGGCGACCTTGCATGCATCGCTGAAGCCTGCTAGCCAATGGCTTCAACCGCTTCCGTTACGATCGACCGTAGTTAACAAACCGCTATCAAATCACAAACTGAGATCAAAAAATGACTGTCGCTTATCCCCGCAAGCTAAGTAAAAATCTAGGTGCACGCCAAATTCTCAGCCAGGTTGTGCGCGATCGCGAAATTCACCTGATCACGCTCAACCGTTACCGCTATAGTGAACAGCGCAGTTGCAAAGATCTCACGAACTTGATTGAGCAACTGGACGGCAAATCGCCTGAGTTGATCAAGGATTTATCGCGACATATTTCCGATGAAGCCCGCCACGCCATGTGGCTGACTGACTTGCTGGTTGATCTCGGTTCGAGCGTTGGGACACCACCGGGTTCTTCCTACATTCAAGAATTTGAGCGGTTACTTGATGCCGAACTGCACGATGCAGAAACTGATCTAGATGGGTTTCTGATCTCGACTCTGGCTGCGATTAACGTGACTGAAAAGCGTGGCTGCGAGTATTTTTCCGCTCATATCTATGCGTTGAAGCAAGCACCCCAAACCGACGAAAATATCAAAATTCGCGAAACGATCGAGCGTATTTTTCCAGAAGAAGCAGGGCATGTGCGCTGGGGCAATCGCTGGCTGGCAAAACTAGCAGATAAGAGCCCAGAGCATCGCCGCAAAGTAGAGACGGCAAAGCAGCGGTACTCGGCGATCGAGCAGGCTGCCTTTGAGTCTGGTATGGACATTACACTCGGCGCGGAACTGCGTCGCGTCAGCAACTTGCTAGACATTGCCAACACGATGTCGGTGTGGGAGCGTCCACAATATTTGATGGAGCGTTTACCTCAAACGCTGCTGTCACCCGATCTGCAGCTGACGCGCATTGATGTTGCCCAGCGAGCCTGGAAGCGTGACCCCAAGGCTTTTATGGAAAAATTTGTGCCGATGTTTTTGGGTGGGTTGAACCGCAACAGCGTGGAGCAAACAAAACCCAAACAGACTGCAAAAACAACCTCTGCTTAGCCCAGGCAGGTTTTGAATCTTGGGCTTTAAACCATTTAGCTCTTTGAGAGCAAGGTTAGAGAGACACCTTCATTGTGGTGTCTCTTTATTTTTTGGTCTCCACCTTCTATGCCGCATTCTGGAATGGCGCTATGCCAAGTGGTTGTTAAGCGTGACGTCTCATCGAGAGCGCCTGCTTTGCCAACTATCTGATCAATGACCTGTAGAAATGCGGTAGCCAAAATTACCCCAGATGAACAAAGGTTAAAATATGTATAGTAAACACATAGTAAACAAGACAAGCCCATCTATTCCCTGAGGCACCTATGGCTGTCGAACTGGCTCCAGCGTCTAATCCTTTAATTCCTGCCGCACGTGACGTAACCGCACTGAGACACGTGTTTGAGCAGGTTCACGCTGGCAGTTGCCCAACGTCGTTTAATTTTCATATGCACACCGTCAATTCTGACGGACAGCTGCGCCCAGAAGCACTGATGCAGCAGGCGATCGCGATCGGTCTGCAAGGGTTTGCCATTACCGATCATCACTCTGTCAATGGCTACCGCATCGCCCAACGCTGGCTCGATGAACAGCATTTAGAACAAGACCGCTTCCTGCCACATCTTTGGGTTGGCGTTGAGGTCACATCACGTCTGCTCGATACGGAAGTTCACATTCTCGGCTATGCCTTTGATCCCGAAAGCCCTGCAATGCAGCGTTACCTCCAGCGTCATGCACCGCAAGGAGAGGACGCAAAGGCTGAACGAGTGATTAGCGCGATTCATCAAGCGGGTGGGTTAGCAGTTTTGGCGCATCCAGTTCGCTATAAGCGATCGCCTGAAGACTTGATCCCCCAGGCCGCTCAGTTTGGCATTGATGGCGTAGAAGCCTACTATGCCTACAACAACCCCAACCCTTGGCAAACTAGTCCTGAACAGACGGGGCGAGTGCAGCGTCTAAGCGCTGCTTTCAACCTGTTGAACACATGCGGGACTGATACTCATGGGTTGAGCCTTCTACAGCGACTTTAGTGCAAGCAAGCGCCACAGGTGATCAGGAGTGTCCTAGTTCACCTGTGGCGTTTCGCTATCAATGTACTCTCGCCACCGTTTGATGTGACCATCGACAAAATCAATGACAATTGCATCATCGGCCCGAGTCTGCTTCCCAGTGCTATTCTCAGTCTCTTCCCATTGCCACTCAACGACTGCTTGTAGGTGATCGATGATGATGCGCTGAATTCTAATGTTGACTTGGGCATGGCTTGTAGCAAACTCTGACGCAACCTTCTCGATCGCCCCACGACCCATCAAGTGCTGTCCTGGTACCACAAACTCACCATCAGGCGTAAACAGTGCGGCAAACGCTTTGGCATCGCCTTTGATCCAGCTAGCTGCAGCTCGTTCAATAAGCGATCGCACGACATCAGGTGCCATTCTCATGACCTCCGTTTTGACAGTTGAAGCGAGTAATGGCTCGGCTGACCCGCTTGCAGGATGGAATGCTAGCGATAGAACTAATGTGATCGCTAGCATAAACGACACGAACAGGAAATTACCGTTGCCACACCGTTGTGAAGGCATAGTAGCTGAGCAGTTTTGCCAAGAACAAAGAGTCTTGAAACTGCATACGTAAGGTCAAGTCATAAGACCAAGCAAATTCCAAGACTCAATTTAAGCTCTGAACCACAACATGAACGTCTTCTACCTCTGGCCGCTCTGATGAAGGGTTTAACCTCCCATTGGTAGTAGCAAAGTGGAGGAAGCGACAAAAACTCCACAACCGTTCCTATTGTTTGACTGTCGCACTGTCTTTACTCTGGCGGTCGCTCTCCTTGGGGGTAAAGTTCTGAGTCACAGCGGTATAACACCCATACAGCGAACTGTCTTCACAACTCTACCTTGATTTTAGCAACTGGAGCTTTGAATCGATTCCCCCGTAAGGCTAGAGCGAGTCTATCCCCATTGGAGGAACTACAAGGCTAAACGCTAAACCTTTAGAAGGAGACTATTAAGGAGATGGAGCAATGCCGTTAACAAGGCTAAACGTAGTGCCCTTATTTAGTGAGTCTACGCTGGTATTGTTCGCGGTTGAATTGCTGCTGTTCAATCGTTAAGAGCGCTGTTGCAGAAGGTGGACGCATGTCCCATTGCACCTCTGCTAAAAACAGCAGGGTGCCGGCAATAACCGCACCCGTTGTAGCAAACGACCACTGAGCGCTGTAGGGTAGCACCGCAATACCCAGCAAATGCAGTACACCTGCCAGCATAAAAGTTCGCGATCGCATGCCCCAGCCTGTGCAGAAGTAGCCGATCGCACTTAGCCCCAACCACATCGGACAGAGCTGCATTAAAACTTGCCCCCAATGAAGAAAAATTCCGCAGTTGGTTAGGCTCAAGCCGACAAGCATGAGTCCGACCCACACATAAACGAGCCAACAAAGCTGCTCAACTCGAACCCAGAACCAGGCTAACGTTGACATCCCCAACATGCCAGTCAACGTTAACACTGACCACAAAACTGCCTGTAGCTGCCAGCTTAGAGGCAAAAATTGAGCCGTAACGAAGATGAGTCCTGTAATCCAGCCCCAAATGACAAAAACTTGATCGATACGGGTGTAAAGCAAAGATAAAAGACTGACTCGCCCAATCCGCCAACGTAGCCGCCATAACCCTTGTAAATCTTGGACATCGAGTGCTTCTTGTTTTTTACGGATCAACGGTTCATCGACGTTAAAGAAATTCATGAGTTGAATTAAAAAAATGTCTTCTACCTTTAGGGATGGTTTCTTTACTTTAACTAAAATCAGCGGTGTAGGAGTAGATGGCTCATTGCTAGTTGGTAAGTCTGCAACACCCTTCGGCTGATCCCATGCCATACATTGGAGTATATTCAGGTTTCTACTGTTGTGTAGGCGTATGGCACTCTCATGACATCGATTTCTCAGCCCAAGCCACTGCTATCTCTATGCATGATCGTCAAAAATGAGAGTGAGCATCTGGCGCGTTGCTTGTCGAGTGCCCAAGCCTACGTCGATGAAATTGTTGTTGTCGATACTGGGTCTCAAGATGATACGGTGGCGATCGCGCAACGCTATGGCGCAACGCTATATTATTTTGATTGGTGCGATGACTTCGCTGCTGCCCGTAACTTTTCTGTAGGTAAAGTCACGGGCGACTGGATTTTGATTCTCGATGCCGATGAAACGCTCATGGTTGAAACGGGTACGTTGCGTCAGCAGTTGGCTGCCTCGCCGTCAGAGCTGATGGGGTATGCCCTGACTCGTACAGAAATTAATCTGTTGGAAGACGATCTCAGTGGTGGTGTGCACGTGCGGCTCTTCCGCAATGATCCCGGCTTGCGCTATGCGGGTCGCTATCATGAGCAACTTCGGCAGCAGAACGGTAAACCCCTGCTGGTCGATGCCTTACACGGGCTCAAGCTGTTGCACTACGGCAACAGCGATCCCCAAGCTGTGCTACAAAAAACACTCGATCGAGACATTCCACTGCTCGAAAAAATGCGGCAGGAACAGACATTAAGCCTGTGGCTGCTAGATTGTTTGGCACGGAACTATAGCAACACTGGTCAGTTAGACCAGGCTCAAGCCTGCTACGCCGAAGCCTTTGATCGCCTTTTGCCCCACATCCTGAGTGGCGAACCTCCCGAGGTTTTCTTCTGGGTACCGACACTGGTTTGTGAGTTGGGGTGGCGATCGCTCGATGCAGAAGATTTGGAAAGCACTCGCTTACTGTGTCAGCGCGGGCTGGAATGGTGCCCTAACCATGCGCCCTTACATTGCCTCGCAGGCGAAGTTCTGCTGCTGTTAGGCTTTCCGCTGGGGGCGATCGCGTACTTTGAAACCGCTCTACGGATGGGACAGGAAGGGAGCTATGATCAAACTGATCCCTGCCCCAAGACCACTCTCACCGTTGATCCCGCTTGTGGTTTGGGTCGCGCCTACGAGCAACTCGGTCAGACAGAACACGCGCTCGCAATGTTTGAACTGGCACTTTCCTTTGACGTAAATTGTGCGATCGCACAGCAGCATTTGGACGAGATCAAAGGGCGGAAGGGTGAGGCGTTAAAAAGTTTTGAGTTTTGAGTTGAGCAAGAAGAACAAGGAGTAACGAGTGGAAGTTGAAAATTTGCGTTCTGCTTTCAGCCTTTACCGTTAGCCCTCTGCCTCCCCTGTTCCCAACCCTTCTGCCTACCGCTTTTTCTTGCTATGGCTGTTGTCACAAAGCTTAGGACATTGGGATCAAAGGGGGAGTGGGGGCATACCCCCAGCCAGGGGTTCCACCCCTGCACCGTCCTAAACAGTATGGCCATAGCTATAACAACCAGCAACTAACAACCAACCACTGACTCATGGCTTTCTCCTTGCCTCAGCTTTTTCGTTTTGCCGATCGCCCCACCCTCTCAACACGGATGACTCAGGTAGGGTTAGTCATCACAATCTTTTTTGTTGGCTTAGCAATGCTGGCGCCTATGTTGCAGAGCATCGGCTGGTTGCAAGACCCCACTGAGTTTTTGGCGAATCCCATTCAAGAGCCTCCGTCGTTAGGGCATTGGTTTGGCACTACGCGCCTGGGCTACGATGTGCTCTCTCGTACTGTGTTTGGTAGTCAGGCAGCCCTGCAAGTGGTCATTCTGGCGACCATGTTGAGTTTGGTGATCGGAGTGCCGTTGGGGATGGTCAGCGGTTATTTGGGCGGCAGACTCGATCGCCTCTTGCTGTTTTTGATGGATACAATCTACACACTGCCGGGGCTGCTGCTATCGGTAACGCTAGCGTTTGTCGTCGGTCGTGGTGTGTTGAATGCAGCGATCGCTCTTAGCATCGCTTACGTACCGCAATATTATCGGGTCGTGCGCAATCACACCGTCAGTGTCAAAACGGAACTCTTTGTCGAAGCGGCACAGGCAATGGGTGCATCGACCTGGGCGATCCTTAGCCGCTACCTGTTTCTCAACGTGGTGCAAAGCGTGCCAGTGCTGTTTACGCTCAACGCTGCCGATGCGATTCTGACGTTAGGTGGCTTGGGCTTTTTGGGCTTAGGTCTGCCAGAAGAAACTGCCGAGTGGGGCTATGACTTACGACAGGCCTTGGATGGTCTTTCTACAGGCGGCATTTGGTGGACGACGCTGTTTCCTGGGCTGGCAATGACTGTGATGGTCGTTGGTCTGTCGCTGCTAGGAGAAGGGTTAAATGATTGGATCAATCCAACGCTACGGGTGCAATCGAGCGATACGAGTGGGTTGAAGCCGAGTGAGGAGGGATGAAGGCTAAAAGCATCAATGGCTTCACAAAGGCATTAAGACTATAAAAAGATTGCATTCCAGGTTCATTGCAGCTTTAAGGATAGAGGCGTCAATGCTATTATTTCGGAGAACTCATTCATGGAAGGGCGAGTTTATATGGCGCAAGCGCCCGTTTCTCCAGTAGTACTGGTGATTTTAGACGGTTGGGGATACCGAGAAGAGACTGAATGTAATGCCGTTAAGGCAGCTCATACCCCTGTCGTAGATAGCCTTTGGGCTGCTTACCCCCATACGTTAATTCGCACTTCAGGTAAGGATGTCGGCTTGCCGGATGGGCAGATGGGCAACTCGGAAGTCGGACACCTTAATATTGGTGCCGGACGAGTCGTGCCTCAAGAATTGGTGCGGATTTCCGATGCTGTGGAAGATGGCACCCTACTCAGCAATCCAGCACTGGTCAAAGTTTGTCAAGACGTTAAGCGTAATGGCACCAAGCTGCATCTAGTGGGTCTTTGCTCAGATGGCGGTGTCCACTCGCACTTGACTCACCTGTTTGGCTTACTCGACTTGGCGAAGGATCAGCAGTTAAGTGATGTTTGTCTTCATGTCATTACGGATGGTCGCGATACTGCACCGACAGCAGGCAAGGTCTCGGTCGAAAAGATCCAGGACTATATTGCCGATCGCGACATTGGACGCATTGTGACTCTGAGTGGTCGCTACTACAGCATGGATCGTGATCACCGTTGGGATCGCGTGCAGCTTGCCTACAATGTGATGACGCAGGACGGCGAAGGCGATGGGCGTTCGGCGCTAGAAGTCTTACACGCATCGTACGCGGTCGGTACAAACGATGAATTTGTACTGCCGACGCGTATTGCATCCGGTGCGGTGCAGCCTGGAGATGGCATCATTTTCTTTAACTTCCGCCCCGATCGTGCGCGCCAGATGACTCAGGCACTCGTTGATCCAGCCTTTGATGGCTTTGAGCGCGAGCAGATTAAACCGCTATTCTTCGTCACATTCACGCAGTACGACTCACACTTACCTGCTTCTGTCGCCTTTGAACCGCAAGATTTGACGAATATTTTAGGTGAAGTGCTTGCCAAAAACGGCTTGCGCCAGTTTCGCGCGGCTGAAACTGAGAAGTATGCACACGTCACTTACTTTTTCAACGGGGGCATAGAAGATCCCTTTGAGGGCGAAGATCGTGAGCTGGTGCCTAGTCCAATGGTTGCCACTTATGACAGCGCTCCTGGTATGTCTGCCGAAAAAGTGACAGATGTCGCGATCGCCGCTGTGCGTAAGCGCATCTACTCTCTGATTGTGATCAACTATGCGAATCCCGACATGGTGGGACATACCGGCAAGATGGAGCCGACGGTTAGTGCCCTGGAAACGGTTGATCGCTGCCTCGGTCGTTTGTTAGAAAGCATCATTAGTGCCGGTGGCACGACCATCATCACGGCTGATCATGGCAACGCTGAAGTCATGTGCGATGGGCAAGGTAACCCCTGGACGGCGCACACTACCAATCCAGTGCCGTTTCTTTTGGTAGAAGGCGAAGGTCGTAAGATTCCGGTTCATGGTACTGAAGTACCACTGCGAGAAGATGGTCGCCTCGCCGATATTGCTCCCACCATTCTAGATATTTTGAAGCTGCCTCAACCGCCGGAAATGACCGGGCGATCGATGATTCAGCCCGCCGAATTTGACGTGAAGCCGAACCGGACTCCGGTGCAAGTATCGCGTTAGGGAGCTCCAAACAATAAACTGCTCTCTGTACGAGCGGGTTTAACCAGAATATCGGTGAAGGCAACGATTGATTGACAAAACCCGCCCCTGCGGGATGATTCTTTTCACGGAAGTCCTTTAGACATCGCTGGGCTGAAGCTTTTAGCATCGATGAGGCTTCTAGATTTGCGATTCTAGACTGCGGGGTGAAGAAGTTTTACAGTCTAGCTGCTTTGCGCTGTAAAATATAGGCTGGGCTGGGAGCCTAAAGACCCTTATCCAGAGTCTACAGCCCAAAGTCTTTTTCACTCTGTTGTACGAAGGGTTTCACGATGACGCTTAATTATGTTCTGGAAGCGATTTGGGCGCTTTCTGCCTTGGGTTTAATTGTGCTGGTGCTACTGCACAGCCCCAAAGGCGATGGTCTGGGCGGATTGGGCGGACAAGCGCAGCTTTTCACCAGCACTAAAAGCGCTGAAACCACGCTGAATCGCGTCACCTGGGCACTCACCGTCATTTTTATGGGTCTCACGGTCGTTTTAAGCGCGAATTGGTTACCAAAGTAGAGTCCAACGTTGCTAGCGAATGCTCTTGGACACTTTACGCAAACAATATCGCTTAGGGCAACGGTTTTGTATAGAGCGATCGCGTGCAAAAGCGATACGTTCCTTGCCGCTCTTAGCCGTTGTCTTTGGGGTGGCTTTAGCTGTTGTCTTCCATGTGCTATACGAGCCGACCTCGCGTGCACAGGCAGCGGTTGTCAATCAGTCTTACGAAGAG
This sequence comes from Stenomitos frigidus ULC18, assembly GCF_003003795.1. Taxonomy (GTDB): domain Bacteria; phylum Cyanobacteriota; class Cyanobacteriia; order Leptolyngbyales; family Leptolyngbyaceae; genus Stenomitos; species Stenomitos frigidus_A. The sequence continues at coordinate 98,961 of NZ_PVWK01000098.1, forward strand.
ACGATCGCTCAAAAGCCCGCCCCAGATTTTCCGCTACGATCGCATCCCCTACCGCCCTTTTTGGCGAAGTGGCGTGACCCTAAGCAAACAGGCGACTATTTTGATCAGATTAAAGTAGCCCCTGTGGGCTATTTAGTCTGGTCGCAGTTTCCAATCACAATTTACCTTCAGCCTCCAACCGCTACAGAGTTGGCGAATTCTTTCACTGCTCAGCGATCGCAGGTGTGGCTGACGGCGGTTAAGCAAGCTGTACAGGCATGGCAGTCGTATTTACCCTTGAAGCTGGTGAGTCAGGCAGAGGGGGCAGATATTGTTATGCTACGCACACCGCCGCCATTACAACTAGAGGTAGAAGACGTACCAGCCGTTAACCAGAGCAACCCAGCAGACCAAACCGTACGAGAACAACGTCCAACCATACGATTGGGTCGTGCGCGATCGGCAACGACCAGCTACAAAATTTACGCTAAGGGTTTGTCAAGCGATCGTGGTCTGTCGAAGCCAATGCTTGCCCACCGCTTTACCATTCAGCTTCGCCCTGATCAAGCACCTCAATATCTTCAGGCCGCTGCACTGCACGAACTGGGTCATGCACTTGGCCTTTGGGGGCACAGCCGATCGCAAACCGATGTCATGTACTTCTCACAGGTGCGTCAACCACCACCCATTTCTTCAAGAGATTTAAACACGCTCAAGCGCATTTACGAACAGCCAACACGTCTAGGCTGGGAATTGTCCGAATAAGTCGTTCTCTAGGATTCCTTCATGACGCGCCCAGTTGATTGAGCAAGCCATGCGATTTTAGAAAAAGTCTATCCCAGCAGTCAGAAAATTGATCAAGTGCAGATCAAGGGCGGATAACGCCAGAAACAATAGCTTTTTAAGCATCCTCTTACATGACTGGAGCACGACCAAAGAGTTTGGTGAGGGTTTTCAGGCGATCGCTCAACTCGCCAGATAGCTGACCACCGTGATAGCGCCATTCCCAGTTCCCTTCCGGCTTGCCAGGAAAGTTCATCCGCGCCTCTGTACCCAGACCGAAAACATCTTGAAGGGGAATAATGGCGATGTTAGCAACGGAACTCAGAGCCAGTCGAATGAGATCCCACTGAATGCCATCTGGACTGAAGCAGCCCAGGTAATGCCACACATTGCCCTTCTCATAATCCGACAGTTGATTGAACCAGCCGACGGTCGTGTCGTTATCATGCGTGCCCGTGTAAACAACACAACGGCGAGGATAGTTAAACGGCAAGAACGGATTGCCCGGATCGGAACCAAAGGCAAATTGCAGCACCTTCATGCCCGGAAACTCAAATTGGTCGCGCAAGGCCTCCACTTCAGGCGTGATCACACCCAAATCTTCTGCCAGGATCGGCAGTTTACCGAGCTTCTCGCGCAGCACCTCAAAAAACTCTCTGCCGGGAGCCTTCACCCACTCGCCGTGCATGGCGGTTTCTTCACCTTGCTTGACTGCCCAGAAGGCTTCAAAGCCTCGAAAGTGGTCGATGCGGATCAAGTCAACGTAATCGAGCATGGCGCGAAAACGCCCAACCCACCACCGGAAGTCAGAGTGCTGCAAATGATCCCAGTCGTAAACGGGATTGCCCCATAGTTGCCCCGTGGCGCTAAAGTAATCGGGTGGGACGCCTGCCATCAACGCTGGTTCGCCTGTAGCTTCATCCAGGCAGAAGTTTTCGGGATTTGCCCACACATCAGCGCTGTCGTGGGCGACATAAATGGGAATGTCACCAATAATTTGAATCCCTTTGGCGTTGGCATAACGCTTGAGGTCAGACCACTGCTGGAAGAACTCGTATTGGAGGTACTTTTGGTAAAAGATTTCAGCAGGCAGGCGGCGACGGCATTGTTCGAGCGCTTCAGGTTTATGTTGCGCGATCGCGGGTTCCCAGGTATGCCAGCTAGTGCCGTTCTGCGTTTGCTTCAACGCCATGAACAGCGCATAATCCTCTAACCAGTAGGCTTTACTTTCACAAAACGCTTCAAACTGCTGCTTTTGCTCAGCATTAGCGCTGTTTTTGAAATTTTCGCACGCCTTTTCGAGCAACCCCATTTTAATGGGAGCCACCTGGTCGAATTGGACGCGATCGCCAGCAAAGTCCGGTAAATCTGCGAAATCTGCTTCGCTCAGTAACCCGTGATCACGCAGGCGCTCAGGGCTAATCAGCAGAGGGTTCCCTGCCAGCGCGGAGTAACACATATAGGGAGAGTTGCCAAAACCAGTGGGTCCTAACGGCAGTACCTGCCAGAGTAGTTGCCCTGTTTCTACTAGAAAATCGATAAATTCGCGAGCTTGGGGACCTAAATCACCAATCCCAAAGCGGCTGGGAAAGGAGGTTGGATGTAGCAGAATACCGCTCACTCTGGATGGCGCAGAGGAGTGCGAGTCGGAAGAACCAGTCATTAGTTGGGGGGAAGCGTTAAAGTGCAATCGGCGTTGGTTTGACTCTATCATGGTGTTCCAAGGTTAAAACCTATCGGATGAAAGACCTGACTGTGGCATACCGTAACCCAACTCCAACGGTTGATCTCATTATTGAACTGAGCGATCGCCCTCACCAACCGATCGTGCTTATCGAACGGCTCAATCCACCCTACGGTTGGGCGTTACCTGGTGGCTTCGTGGATTACGGGGAAGCGGTGGAGACAGCCGCTAAACGAGAAGCGAAAGAAGAAGTTGGCTTGCAGGTCGAACTCATCGAACAGTTTCATGTGTATTCTGATCCCAACCGCGACCCACGACAGCATACCCTGAGCATTGTGTTTCTGGCGATCGCTCAAGGAACGCCGCAGGCAGGCGATGATGCCAAACATCTGGAAGTCTTTGAACCTTGGCGGCTACCGACGAATCTGTGCTTTGACCACGATCGCATTTTGCGTGACTACTGGCGCTATCGGCACTACGGCATTCGACCAACGCTGTAAGGTTTGTATCCGTGGTTAGGATTCAGGATTCAGGAGTCAAGGAGTCAGGAATTGCTCATACACTAACAACTAACAACCAACAACCACGACTGCTTCAACTCAAAACTCAAAACTCTCTTAACCTAATGTCCCGCGAAATTATCCGTACCGATCGTGCCCCTGCTCCTGTAGGCCCTTATAATCAGGCGATCGCTGCCAGTGGGCGGCTGATTTTTGTGGCAGGGCAAATTCCACTCAGTCCTACAACGGGCGACATTGTAGGGGGAGATGTAGCGACGCAAACGGAACAGGCGATCGCCAATCTAACGGCAATCTTAGAAGCGGGTGGAGCGACCTTAGCGGATGTGGCAAAAACAACTGTCTTTCTGAAAGATATGAATGATTTTGCAGCGATGAATGCCGTTTATGCGAAGCATTTTGAAGACGCGATCGCGCCTGCCCGTGCCTGCGTTGAGGTATCCCGCCTACCCAAAGATGTCCTCGTCGAGATTGAATGTATCGCAGTGGTCTGATCTAAACAGGCAAATCTGCACGCGGATCGAATGTTTCAAGTTGGCGGAGCTTTTCATAGAGGTCGCGCTCTTGCGAGCTGGGGTCACGCGGTACCATGACTTGGATTTCGACAATTTGATCGCCACGCCGACCATTGGCAGTGGGATAGCCCTTGGCAGCCAGACGCAGGCGTTGCCCCGTACGAACACCCGCTGGGATGGTCATTTTCACCAAGCCGTCCAGCGTGGGGACTTCAAGTGGACCACCCAAAACGGCTTCGCTAGGCGTAACAGGTAACAAACATTGAATGTCTGACCCTTCCAGCCTGAAAAACGGATGGGGTGTCACCTCAATCTTGAGGTACAAATCGCCACCCGCAACACCCTGCCCTTTCAACCGTATACGTTGCCCTGTTACCATTCCAGCAGGCATGTTTACTTCGAGCGATCGCCCATCTTCCAGACGAATGCGTTCTTGTCCCCCGGTGTAAGCTTTCTCCAGAGGCACTTCTAAACGTGCTTCGGCATCGCGACGAGTGGCACGTGGCACCGTATACGTCGTTTTGGTGGTACCTGGCTGGTAGTAGTCACGGGTGCCGGTGCGGGGTGCACTACTAGTGTCCTTATTAGCACGACGATTTAGAAGTTGATCGACAAAGCTGTTGAAATCGGCAAACTCAGCGAAGTCAACATCGTCTCCAACGCGATCGCTCCGGCCATCCCAACTGCGCGACGCTTTTGGTGGTTGTCCTCCTTTAAAGCCCCGCTGCTGCCAGAATTTACCAAACTGGTCATATTGGGCGCGCTTAGTCGGGTCAGAGAGCACCTCATACGCTTCGTTAATATCTTTGAACTTATCCTCTGCCTGCTTGTCGCCAGGGTTTAGATCGGGGTGAAACTGCCGTGCCAGTCGCCGAAACGCCTTCTTGATCTCGTCAACAGTTGCATCTCTAGCAACACCTAAAATGTCGTAATAGTTCCGAAAGTCTTGCATCTAAGTAAAGTCAGGAGTCAGGGTGTAGGGCGTGGGGTGTGGGGAATAGCAGGGGAAGCGAGGGCGGCAGGGGAGGCTAAAGGCTAAATTTTCTTCACACCTCTCACCTCACTCCTCTCTTTCAACTCAAAACTCAAAACTCAAAACTTTTATCCTTCATCCTTCATTCTTTCCCCCTCATCCTTTCTTCCCTACAGCCACTCATCTTCGTCATCCCAGTTGTCTTGATAAAGATTTGGGCGAGCGTTTTTGGGCGGTTTCGAGGGACGGCGATCGGTGCGATCACGTTCAGTAGGACGATCGCGGTCGGTAGTGCGAGAGTCGGACGGGGGGCGAGGCTCACTTCGAGAAGCGCCACCAACCTCTGGATAAGGGGCACGCGGCTCATTGCGAGATCTGCCAGCATCGTCGCGGTTGCGTTCACTATCATAACCGCGCTCATCGTTATAGCGAGGGCGATCGCTGGGGCGTTCATTGAATCGATCAGTTGGACGATCGTTGGCGCGTTCACTAGGGCGATCGCTCGGACGTTCATTGAATCGATCAGTTGGACGATCGTCATCCCAGGCGGCATTGCGGTTGCTGGCATCTCGTCCGTCATAGCGGCTGTCGCCGCGACCCGCCCTAGCACCCGTATCCTGTCCATTGTAGCGGCTGTCGTTCCATGAGCCTGAGCCTGCACCGTAGTCATTTCGCCCACCGTAGCGATTTTCGTCGCGCGCCCCGGTGCCCATGCCGTAAGTGCTGCGGCCGCTTCCGTAGCTGTTGCCGCTGTAGCGATCGTAGTCACGGCGATCGTCATCGTAGTAATCGTCGTCATCGTCGGTAAAGAAGCTCTTGATCGCGCCAAACAGGCTGTCGCTCTCCTCTTCTTCCTTATTGCGCTGGTAAACTTCTCGACGCAGGTCGTACAGAGCGTCATCCAGGTCAGCTTTAGCGCGATCAATGCCGCGATCGTCGTTCTGACCGAGAGCTTCGCGCAAGGATTGAATGGCACGTTCGATTTTAGAACGGTAGCTACTGACAAACTGCATCCCAAAATCGAGCGTCGCTTCTCGCAGTTGGCGCTCGGCCTGAAGGATCTGAGATTCTGCCTGGTTGCGCTTCTCAACTTTTTCCTTTTTCTGCCGATCGACATCGGCATATTCCTGGGCTTCACGCATCATGCGCTTCACTTCTTCTTCGCTGAGCGTTGACGCATCTTGCACAGTAATACTCTGTTCGCGTCCTGTGGTGCGCTCCATCGCGGCGACCTGCAAAATGCCATTCGCGTCAATATCGAACGATACCTGCACTTGCGGAATCCCTCGTGGTGCGGGTGGAATGCCCGTAAGCTTAAAGCGCCCGATCGATTTGTTCCCTGCGGCGATGTCGCGTTCGCCCTGAAGGACATGGACTTCCACCAGGGTTTGGTTATCTTCTCCTGTAGAGAAAATGTCAGAACGACGCACCGGAATTGTGGTGTTGCGAGGAATCAGTTTTTTCATCACGCCGCCAACCGTTTCCAGGCCCAGAGACAGAGGAGTGACATCGAGCAGCAAGATGTCTTTCACATCCCCTGCCAGAATCCCGGCTTGAATGGCAGCGCCGACCGCTACCACTTCATCAGGATTCACGTTCTGATTCGCTTCGCGATCGATGAGACTCCGCACCAATTGTTGGATGATCGGAATGCGGGTAGAACCACCGACCAAAACCACTTCATCAATCTGACTGGGGCTCAGGTTGGCATCACGAATGGCTTGCTTGACGGGGTTGCGCACACGACTGATCAGGTCGCTGCACAAGCCTTCAAACTGCGATCGTGTGAGGCGCGTTTCCAAATGCTTCGGGCCTTCTTCGGTTGCCGTGATAAAGGGTAAGTTGATATCGGTGACCGTAACGCCAGACAGCTCGATTTTGGCTTTCTCAGCCGCTTCGCTGAGGCGTTGAAGTGCTTGTCGATCGCGCCGTAAGTCTACCCCTTCTGTCTCCAGAAACTGCTCTGCCAGCCAATCGACAATTTTTTTGTCGAAGTCGTTGCCACCGAGCTGAGTATCGCCACTGGTCGCTTTGACTTCAAAGACACCGTCGCCCACGTCCAGAATTGAGACATCGAAGGTGCCACCGCCCAAGTCAAAGACGAGAATGGTTTGGCTATCACGGCGATCGAGCCCATAAGCTAGAGACGCAGCGGTCGGTTCATTCAAGATACGCTTGACTTCCAATCCGGCAATCCGTCCAGCGTCGCGTGTTGCCTGCCGTTGGGAGTCGTTGAAATACGCAGGCACTGTAATCACCGCATCAGTGACGGGTGCGCCTAGATAACGACTGGCTTCATCCACCAGCTTTTTGAGCACCATTGCCGCAATTTCTTCAGGCGCAAATTCTTTTTGCAGCCGAGGGCATTTGAGCTTGATATTGCCCATCTCATCTTTGCGCACAGTATACGGCACCCGTTTGGACTCTGGGCTCAGTTCCGCATACTTGCGACCGATGTAGCGCTTGACGGCATAGAACGTATTCTGCGGGTCAGAAATGGCCTGTCGTCGTGCCAATTGACCCACTAACCGTTCGCCATCTTTGCTGAAACCAACGACTGATGGGGTGGTTCGCATCCCCTCGGCATTTGCAATCACCACTGGCTTGCCGCCTTCCATCACGGCGACCACTGAGTTCGTTGTTCCCAGGTCAATGCCGACTACCTTGCCCATGCGTCTCTGATCTCCCGTAAGCTGCTTGCGCGACGTACTTTTTTGCTACTTTTGTTGAGTTTATTCTATCGTGCTGAAGCGGTCGCCCCCGGTAATTGCTGTGAGGAACCCTCGATCGCGCCATCACGGCTAAAAGTAGACAGCAAAAGACTGTCGATTGTGAGCCGAATGCCTCCAAAACCTAGCACCTCATTCTACGGGTTGAGCCTTCATTGCGTCCCTAGTTTCTTGCCAGGGCGATCGGTTAAGCTTTCTGAGACGGCTATCACTGTGGAGGCTATGGTTACAGAGCGCCAACATTGGTTCCGAGTCGCGCTTCAGATTAAAGGATCGGTTATCCCATCCATCTTTTGGAGAACGACCCTCTGCGGCATCTTTGGTGTCTTCGTTTCGGTCTTGTTTTATTTCAAATACCCTGTGGCGATGCCAACACTGGCAAGTCTCATTCCTAACATTGTGCTAGGTCTGCTGCTCGTCTTTCGCACCAACACCGCCTATGAGCGCTTTTGGGAAGGACGCAAGTGTTGGGGCACGCTAATCAACACGGTTCGTAACTTAGCGCGACAACTTTGGCTGGCGATCGCGGTTACGACTCCAGAAGCGCGTCACGAAAAAATTATCGTGCTACGCATGCTAGTGGCTTTTAGCGTTGCCATGAAACTGCACTTACGGTACGAACCCATTGATGATGAATTAAAAGCACTCTTGCCGCGTGCTAAGTATGACATTCTCCACAAGATGCATCACCCACCGCTTGAGATTGCCTTTTGGATTGGCGACTACTTGCAGCAGCAACACGAGCAAAACCACCTGAACGCCTACCAGCTCAGCGCCATGCATAAACTACTAGACACGATGGTCGATATGCTGGGAGCCTGCGAACGCATCTTAAAAACGCCGATGCCGATGGCGTATGCTATTCACCTGAAGCAATTGCTGTTACTCTACTGCCTGTCTCTACCGTTTCAAATGGTCGGTAGCATCGGTTGGTGGACAGGCCCCGTTGTGATTCTCATCAGCTTTACCCTCTTTGGGATCGAAGAAATTGGTATCGAGATTGAGAATCCATTCGGACATGACCCTAATGATCTGCCGCTGGATGCGATTTGCGCCACGATGCTGCGCAACATGGAGGACTTGATGACGCTGACGCCGGGGGAGGGATGAGGGGTGAGGGATGAGGGAAAGTTTTGAGTTTTGAGTTTTGAGTTTTAGCCTCTCCTGCTTCCCCTGCTTCCCCACTCTCTCCCCCACTCTCCTCCTCTACCACCCCATCGGTAGGCTTACAAACGCCGATCGCGGTTCTTCGCTATCCGATCGCGTCTCTTCATCCAGGGCACGGGTCAGGCGTTGATAGATTTCTTCTGCCTGCTGGGGCGAGTTGCCGATGCTGGTCACGCCGACTTTGCCAAACTCTGACAGACAGCCCATGAGGTGAAACACCGTGCCCGTTTCAGTGCTGGTGTCGAAGTGAAGCTGGTGTTGGGCAATGATATCCATCAGATCGTTCGGCAACAAACCCTTGTAGCGCTCTTTTTGCAGGTTGTCGGTGGCGACGTAGTATTTCGGTCGCCCCTGCTGGCTGTAGAACAAACCGCTCGAAAGGTCGTAGCGCCCGTTGGTAAGGAATTTGAGCGTCATGAAGGGGTGAGTCGTGCCCCCTTTGCGAAGGTTGATTTCGATCGCCTGAAGATTCCATTCAGGCTTGCCAGGTTCGTTGGGTTGATGCACCGCTACAAAATCGATTCCAAAGCGTTCCATTGCCCCTTTTTCAGCAAGATTTTTGCCAATCCGTAGCCCCAAATCCTGTAGTTGCAGTCGATACGCTTCGTCTGCAGGAAAACTACACCCTAAGTAAATCTGCCCACTAGGGCCACCGAGAATTTGGTCATGTGTCGAGAGGATTTCCACTTCACCGGTCGGCGTAATTCTGCCCTGGACGCTCGGCGATCGCTTTTCGTCGCCTTCGAGAAACGCTTCGACGATCGCCCCCAGTTCTGAAATGCGGCTACTGAAGTTTGCCCAGGTTTCTGCCTTGGCCTCAAACTTGAGGTCGCTAAACTGCTCTTTCAGCTTGCTTACCCGTGCTTCAGGGGTCGCTGCACCCGGTGCTACCGCTTGCAGTGGACGCAAATCTAGGATCGCGTTTCCTTCTCCCGAAAAGCCCTCATTCAGCTTAATGACCATCCGTTTGAGCGTTGGCTGACGCTCCCAGAGTGCTGCCGCCGCTGCTGCCAGTTCCTCAGCATTCCAGAGACTGTTACTGCCATCGGGATGAGGCACTTCAGCTTCTGCAAAAATCTTACGACTGCCGCTTTTGGTGCCCCATTGCAGCAACGCCGGATCGAGCGCATAGAGGGGAATATCGAGTTGAACTGACAAATCGCGTTCGGCGTTGGTGGAGTTGTAGCAGATCATATAAGCGCGATCATGCTGAACCGCCTGCCGAACCCGTTCAATCAAGCGGGGACGATCCAAAATCTTCTGGCTAAGCGGGGTCAACGAGGAATCATAGGTAGACAGCAGCAACAGTCGATCGCGGGCGTGAGAAAACGGAATACCCGGCAGCAATTGCAGGTAATAATCGATCACGCTGGGGTGCAGTGGTTGAGAGGTAATGTAAACCAGCCGTGTGCGAGGGTTTCGCAGCCGAATGAGCGAGAACAACAGTCGTTCTTCGTAGTGATGCACCCCTTCAATCTTGAGCAATTCTCGCTGATCGAGGCTGAGTGAAGGCACCACAACAATATCAGCATCACTGCTATCAAAGCGTTCGACGGTTTGCCATCGATCGCGCAACTGCCTCTGAAGGTTATGAAACCGCGCCACTAGCTCAGAGTCAGAAAGGGTCTTTGTTTCCATCAAAATCCGCCCACCGCGCATCCGGCAGCTTTCATTAAAGCCATCTTAAACGAGCGCGAAAAAAAAATCGTCTGCTTCGCGATAGACGGCTTGCGACTGGGCTCAAAACTGATAGCTAAAGACCTGAATCGCCATTCCTTCCTTAGGCAAATCGGACGATCGCAGACCCATCGTATCACCACCCCGACGCACAGGGGTGCCGCTCATCAGCGTAAGGAACTGCTCCACCCCAACACTGTCGCACTCCTTGACTGCCTTCGTGCGGTAATGCATGGGAACAATCAGCTTGGGGTTCAGCACTTGAATCGCTTGCTTTGCTTCTTCGGGTGTAAAGACATTCGGCCCGCCCCCAACGGGGACAAACAGTACATCTGGGCGACCCATGAGAATTTTCTGCTCCAGCGAAATCGGAGCAGCAATGCCGCCTAAATGCAGAAGGTTTAGCCCGCCCTGCTTCCACTGCCATGCCACGTTTGTGCCAAAGCGCTTGCCGCCAAGGCGATCGTGATCGGTGCGAATGCCCTGAATCCGTTTTTTATTAAACTGATAAACCCCTGGTTCGTACAGCAACCGAGGATTTCCTGGCACGAGCTCCACTGCACCCTCATCCAAGAGCTGGCTGCTAATCAATACCAGTTCAGTTGCCACCTTCGGCGGACGGTAACCAGCGGTACAACCCAGCGATCGAAACGGGTTGACCAGAATCCGTCGCCCTTCACCCGTGAATAAAAAGCAGGAATGTCCCAGCCATTTCACTGAGAGAGCACCCCCAGCCTGAGCGCTGGAGCCCTGCCGACCAGACGCCACTCCCAAACCTAATGTAGACAGTAAGCCTGCCCCTGCGTAGCGCATCAACTGCCGCCGTCTCATAAGCTCCTCTCACCAAAACCAACACAAGATGCCTTGAAGATCGAATTTAAGTTAGTAGCGGCTGTCTAGCACTGGAACGCGCATAGCGGCTATTTAACTCAACACTCAACACTCAACACTCAACACTGCTTATCCTTGATCGGCGATCGACGCTAAAAAGTTCCTTAATAGCTGCTTGCCTGAGGCCGTGAGAACACTTTCGGGATGAAACTGAACGCCTTGAACGTGGGGATATTGCCGATGGCGCACACCCATGATCGTACCGTCATCCACCCAGGCAGTAATTTCTAACACTTCAGGACAGGCTTGCCGATCAATCACCAGACTATGATACCGGGTTGCGGTCAGTGGATTGTCTAATCCTTGAAAAACGCCAACCCCAGTGTGGTGCACTGGGGACGTTTTACCATGCATCAGCACAGGCGCAGACACAATCTTGCCACCAAACACTTGCCCGATGCTCTGATGCCCCAGGCAAACGCCCAAAATCGGCAGGGTTGGCCCCAGTGCCTCAATAATCGACTGCGAAATGCCTGCATCCTCTGGACGACCAGGCCCAGGAGAAATGACGATCGCGGCTGGTTGTAGTGCGCGAATTTGCGCTAGCGAAATCTGGTCGTTGCGATAAACCTGAACGTCCGCTGCTACAGGAAACTCAGCCCCTAGCTCCCCCAAATATTGCACGAGGTTGTACGTAAAACTGTCATAGTTGTCAATTACAAGAATCATCGGCAAGAATCTAAGGGCTAGTTGAAGAGAGGGAGGCTAATCGGTCACCGTCCAGAAAATGCAGTGATTCCTTAGCCATCAAACACTACATGCAATGCTTTTGCTGCAGAAGCAAACAATAGCCTTAAAACGCCGCTACTTTAGCGCAAGTTTAAATCTAACAACGCTCTACCACTCTGCTTTAGCTTGCTGTCTTCGTTAAACTAAAGCAGATGCGGTTCGACCAGTAGCCACAGTTTTGGCAACAATAGTGAACTGGCAACACAAATAGCCGCAAGGGACGAAACAAGCACTGCTGCTGCCGCACAGTCTTTAGCAATCTTGGCAAGCTCATGGTAAGACTGTTTCACCGTCAGGTCAACGACTGACTCTAAGGCTGTATTCAGCAGTTCCATGGCTAGAACCGCACCGATCGTCAGCCCAACGATTGCCATCTCCACAGCATCAAGGTGCAGAAAAAGACCTAACCCGATCGCGAACGTGCCAACAAACACATGAACGCGAAAATTGCGTTGCGTCTGAAACGCATAACTTACCCCAGCCCACGCATACTTGAAGCTAACCAGTAAGCTGGGTGCAACCTGCCACGAAAGGTCGCGGTTCAAAGTTGCGATGGGCACCAGTTTACCATTCGCACGATCAGGAGTTTGGGCTTGAATTTCAGGAGGCATACACCACAGGGAGAAAGAACCGTGAAGCGACTGAAAGGAGCTAACGCACTGCTATCAATACTCTATAAAACCAGCACTAAAAGCTTATCTTTCATTAAAAAAGCTACCAATTAGCAAAATCTTTATTCAGTGCTGATCATAACTACGAAGCATTCTATCCGGTCTTGCTCTTAAGACCAATGCTTTCAAGTAGAACTTGCTGTTGCTTTAACATTCGGTTTAGGCTTTCTTCATCCGGATGATCCCAGCCCAGCAAGTGAAGCAGCCCATGTGCTGCCAGCCACGCCAGTTCAATGTCCAATGGGTGCTTTTGCGCGTCTGCCTGCCGCTGCGCTGTCCCCACTGAAATCACAATGTCTCCTAAATACAGCGGCAATGTAGACTGAAGCTCCTGTGGTGGCACGAAAACCGACTCTAACGCCGCAAAAGCAAGGACGTCTGTTGGCTGGTCCTGTTGGCGATACTGCTGATTTAAGGACTGAATTTCACGATCGCCCGTCAGCCGTAAACTCAACTCATAGGAGTCGATGGGTGAACGGTTTGGCTGTAGAGCGACTAGCCAGGCTTGAAACCAATCTTCCCAGCGTTCAACGGTAATTGGACAGGATAGTACCGTGGGATCATCCGACCAATCGCCAATTATTGAATCGTCATCGCTTAACGCGTGAGTGCTTGACTCATGACCACACCCCTGTACACAAAGTTCAACCTCCACGGTGCAACGTTCCTCCTATAAATTTCAGCACCAAACGCTCAACGAGTTAAGTACGATAGCCCCACCAGGAAAGCGACAAGACCGATCGTTGTCAGGGCGAAGTGTTGCAGGGAAAGACCTCGTTTACGCACCATATTGCGCATTGCAAGCTTCACGTAGCTTGGTTTTGGCTCAGTCGCCGCTGCCTCAGTGTTAATTGGCGTCGCACTGTCTTCAGCACCTAGTTCTGCATGTATGGTGCTGGGCTCAGGTGCGGTTTCGACAGGCTCAGAAACGTTAGCTTCAGAGCTGGCATTCTGGGTTTCCATGGGAGGCTAGTATTGATGACCTTACTCACCAATAGTAGCAATCCTTTTGAGGATAAACGCTCGAAGCAGGATGATCATTGCATCACAGCGATCGCACCAATCGAGCTTCAAGCAGCCTTCTAGACCACTCCGTTGCTCAAGACATCTGGAATCACAAGCGTCTATTGATTCAGACCAAGTGCGCCTTCATTAAATCACTACGCTCACGGAAAACCGCCTCGGAGTTGAATCGCTTGCCGCTCTCACCAGCTTGCTGAATCAGACGTGCAAGACGAGAGCGATCGCGCGACAACGTGGCGAGCAAATCGCCCAGCGGCTCCCATTGTCCCTTGGGCACAAACTCTCCGCCGCCAAACTCTTTGACGAGTTCGTCAGCATAGTCACTGTGATAGCCAATAATGGGAGTCCCGCTGATCAATGACTCGATCAGGCAGCGCGGCGACTCTGATGTGATGTGTGTGAACAGCATTAAATGAGAGTCGCGAATTTGTTTGAGCAGCTTATCCCGATCGCTCTCAAAACCTACCAGTTCAATCACCGCGCCCAAGTCTCGTTCAGCGATCAGGCGTTGCATCTCATCGAACAGGCTACCAGCCCCAATCCATACCGCCTTTAGATCAACGCCTGAACGATGAGCCCTTTCGATCGCTTTAATCCAATCTAGGGGGGCTTTCATTGGTTCCATTCGACCGGCATAGCAAAGGCGGATGCTTTGCTCGCTAGTGACGTGGCTTACCTTCTCAGCGATCGCAGCTGGGGTAATGACATCTTCTGCGTTCGTATGGATGTCGTGAATCAAAAAGCTGTTGCCGCAGAGCGGGCTATAGTCTGTGTAGCAGTCTGCCCCATGCCATAGACCCAGCGAGGCTCGTCTAATAACCCAGGCATTATACTTTTCGATTAAGAAGGAAAAGACCAGGGCTTTCAAGCGTTTGGGCAGGGTCTTGTCTCTTGCGACTTGCAGAATATGCTTGTGTTCAACCCAGTCAGCGTGAATGGCATAAGGTCGCTTTTGCTGATGAGCCGCGATCGCTGCGACTGCCCCCCAATCACCCACTAAGCCACCAATGCAAAACTGCAAGTAGCAGCTGCGTTCAATTAACTGCTCCAAAAGAGCCTTGGTTGAGCGGTAGTGCTTCAGAAAAATAGGAGTTGAATACGCCCAAGGCAACGGCACAAATTCAAAGCGCTGAGGATCTGTCAACGTTGCAGTACTGCGCCAGACGATTGTTTTTTCTTCTGCCACCAAAGCTTCTGGCATGAGTAAGGCTGCAACCGTGACAAAGCCAAAATTATCCGCCCATTGCTCTAAGCCATTGCATGCTTGTGCCTCAAAAAACAATTGACCATCTACCGATCGAAACGGTACCGGAAGCACCAGTAGCATCCCTTTCTTTGAAGTTTCTAAAGCACTTGGATCTTTAGCTAGACCAATAGAGCCAACAGAACCATCCAGCTGAGGTCTAGCAAGATTAGCCATAATGCACCACCTGTAAAGGTTTAATAAAGCGAGAAGTAATCATCCGGACTCCTCCGCGTTAAGTTACCAAACTTTTTGGAGTGCGTAAACGTCCAACATCTAGACTTTATAAATTAGAGCCGGGCTTCGCAGAACCTTTATCCATTAGCTGAGCATCCATCGGCATTCATCTTAGGTGCGTTAGTTTAGACCGTCAATTTTTAAGCAACCAACCTTTAAGGGTGCCGATTTAAAAGCAGCCAATTTGAGGGTTGCTTAGAGGGCTTAAGCGCGATCGAACCGAGGTTCAAACATCAACAAGCTGAGATTCTTGACGTAAATAAGCCTGAATGAAAGGATCTAGTTCGCCATTCATAACATCTGCAATCGCTGTAGTTTCTACGCCCGTGCGGAGATCTTTTACCATTTGGTACGGATGGAAGACATAGTTACGAATCTGATTACCCCAAGCCGCTTCGACCATATCACCGCGAATATCGGCGATTTCCTTCGCCTTTTGCTCTTGGGCAATAATCAGCAGCTTGGCTTTGAGAATGGCCAGCGCTTTCTCCTTGTTTTGCAACTGCGATCGCTCCTGGGTACAGCGAACCGCGATCCCCGTAGGAATATGCAAAATGCGTACGGCTGTTTCCACCTTGTTCACATTCTGCCCACCTTTGCCGCCAGCACGGGTGGTAGTGATTTCCAGGTCCTTAGCGGGAATGTCAAGCTGTACAGAGTTATCAATGAGGGGCATGATTTCTACCCCAGCAAAGCTCGTCTGACGCTTATCATTCGCATTGAAGGGCGAAATACGGACTAGCCGATGCGTTCCTTTCTCTGAGCGCAAGTAGCCATAGGCGTAGCGCCCATCAATCTCTAGCGTGACGGATTTAATCCCCGCTTCATCACCGTCCGATCGCTCAACCTCATGCACCTTGTACCGATGGTCTTCTGCCCACCGAAAATACATGCGTAGCAGCATCTCAGCCCAATCTTGAGCATCCGTACCGCCAGCCCCTGCATTGATAGTCAAAACAGCACCTTTTTGATCGTAGGTGCCAGACAGCAGTTGCTGAAGCTCCCACTGGTCGAGTTCCTGACCGAGCTGGGTAACATTCGAGTGTGCTTCCTCCAACAAGGAGACATCCTCCTCTAGCTCTAACAGTTCCAATACCGCTCTAGCGTCATCTAGATTGGCTTTCCACTGATCAAACTGCTGGAGGTGCGCTTTGAGGTCATTTAGCTCCTGCAGCGTTCTTTGGGCGCTAGTTTGGTCGTCCCAGAACGTTGGCTGGGCTGCAACTTGTTCTAAGTCCTGAATTTTAGCCGTGAGTGCAGGTAGGTCAAAGATACTCCTGAGTTTTACCCAGGCGCTCAGATAACAGTTCGACTTCCCGTTTAATTTCGAGAGTTTCCATCGCGATCGTTAGCAATAAAACGTTTAGGTTACTAGTCTAAAGCAGATCGTTGTGCAGAGACGGCATCAGCAATCAAGCTTACGTAGAAACCGGGTCTCTCAGCCAGAAAGGGTTGTTTGAGCTTCATAGTCTCGCTCAAAAACCCGGTTGTTTTCAGACCGTAAGCAAACTCGATCGCGCCTCTGAAACAGAATGTAACGAAACGAGCCTGCAGTCGTCTGTACGTTTAGCGCCGCCCGTTCAAAGCAATCAACAGTCGCAGGATAAAGACAAACAGGTTGATGTAGGTCAAATACATTGACAGCGCAGCGGGCAAGTACTGATCATCCCGATAGGTGCGGGGAAGAATGTAAAAGTCGACTACAGCCGCTCCAGCGAACAGGAGCACACCGATGCCTGAGATGGCAACTTCTAAGAACGTAGGGGTATAGAGGCCAAAAAAGCTCAACCCAAACTGCAGCAGAACAACGACAAACAGAGCAATAATGCCGAGACGCACCGTTTTGGCAAGCGCCATGCCATCTGTATCGCTCAAATTGGAGCCAATCTGCCGCCCTGCAATGAAGGCGATCCCGCAGCCAAGCGCAGCAATCCCCACACCTGTAATGCCGACTCCCTGGGTTCTTAGCGCAATCGCAACCAAACCGCTGAGCGTGTACCCTGACAAGAGGCTGTAAGTAGCCAGCAGGGGCAAGGCGACACCATTGTTACCTTTAGAAGCAACACTAGAGGCAACGAAGAAGAGAATGAGTTCCAAAACCACTGCGCCCATCACAGTGGGAAAGAAGATTTCTGGGTTGTTTTCTAGAACTTTAAGACCACCCAAAGTGCCCGCTGCCGTCAGAATTAGCCCGCCACCCAACCAGGGCAACGCATTGGCAATAACGTTAGGACCAACGAGTGCGTGACCTTTAGCCTCACGCATAGCTTGCCGAAAGTTACTGGTATTGCTCACGTGGCTTTCTCTCGTTTAAGAAACAGTAATGGATTGTCATACTCTCTATTTTCGCTTGAATTTTGGGAAACCGATCCAGGAAAACTAAGATTCCGCCGCTTCAGTAGCCGCTTTTCTAGGAGGAGCCCGTTAGCTAGCTGACCCAGGGCTTTACGTGTTTATGCCGAGCCCTCATAGTAGTGCCCTCTGGAATACCGTAGATCGACGATGGTTGTAACCCCTCTTTCTGAAGAACAATGAGCTCAACTCTGAAGTGAAAGGTGACCTGCAGATGATGGCTACTCAACCCTCGATTCGTACTCGCGGTATGGAATTGCTGATGTCCTACTATCAGCACCCCTCTGTTAAAGTTCGCAACCAATTGGTGCAGTTAAACGCAGGTTTAGTGAGAAAAATCGCCCATCGCGTGAGCCACCAATGCGCCGAACCATACGAAGATCTTGAACAAATTGGTTATCTGGGCTTAATTCGTGCGATCGAGCGCTTTAATCCTCATCAGGGCTGTGCCTTTAGTTCCTTTGCTGTGCCTTATATCCGTGGTGAGATGCTGCACTTTCTGCGCGATCGCAGCGGTACAGTTAAGATTCCCCGTCGTTGGCAACAACTAAACAAAGAAGGGCAACGAGTGCGTGAAGCACTGATGGAAGCAACGGGTCGCCAGCCTACAGACAACGAAATTGCTGAAGCACTGGGCGTCACAGTCAACGAATGGCGTGAAAGCAAGCTGGCTACGAAAAACCGCCTGCCGCTTAGTCTCGATGCCACCATCTGTCAGCAAATCGACTCACCCATGACGCTGGGCGACACGCTCCCCGATGCTCACTATCAAACGCTACAGAACCTGGAAGAAGATCGGCAGCAGCTTCAGCGAGCCATGAATCAGCTAGAGGACAAAACGCGGCAGGCGATCGAATTTGTGTTCATCCAAGATCTCTCTCGCAAAGAAGTCGCCGAACAAATCGGTGTCAGCCCCATGACAGTGACGCGCCGCATTCACCGTGGCATTCAGCAAATGGTCACACTACTGCAGCCTCAAGTCCTACAGACTGATCCCTAGGCCTTGCGCCATTCCATCGTTCGGTTACGCTTTCACTAAGTACCTAGTATCCTGTGCTGGATTAGCTACGGCTGATCCAGCTTTTTTAATGGCTTCAAAACTTTGTACCCGTCATCCTCTTGCGCCGAAAAGCATGCCGATCAGCAGCACGAAACCGATCGCGACATTTTGTTTGAAAAGCTGAGCGTAGACGCGATGAGGAATCGTTTTTTGGCAGAGTCGGTAGTATTGCCAGGCCCAGATCATCGCAGCGATCGCCAGTGCAACCCAGAATGCTAGTCCCAGCGGCATAGAAAGACCTAAGCTGGCTAGGCAGGCGATGGTGCCAGCGAAAAAAAAGCCCACTGCATGGGATACGTACGCGCCGAAGAAGAGGGCACCCGATTGGATGCCAATGCGGCGATCATCCTCGCGATCGGACATGGCATAAACGATATCAAAACCAAGCGTCCATAGTACAGTGGCACCCCACAGAAGCCAGGTTGCTTTGCCCAGGCAGGGTGTTGACGCAACGACTGCGTTGCAGCTGACGGCGCTCCAGCTAATGAGCACAGCAAAGCCCCAGGCGATCGCCAGCACCAACTGCGGAATGGGAAAAACGCGTTTTGCAAGCGGATACAAAATAATCACAGGAACGGCTGCGACACAGAGCCAAAAGGTGAGTGGATTGAGATAAAGCGACAAGCCCCAAGCACTGCCAAAGGCTACTAGCGCAATGACCAAACCAACCTTGACTGAAAGGGTGCGCGCAGCCAAAGGCCGATTGCGAGTACGTTGGACTTTGGGATCAATGTCTCGATCCCAAAGGTCATTAACAATGCAACCAGCGGCACTGGTAGCAAGAGTGCCGAAAATAATGACACCTACCAACGGTAAAGGCGGTGTCCCCCGTGCTGCTAGAACGACTGCCCACAAAGCCGGAAGCATAAGAATTAAGCGACCTTCTGGCTTGTCCCAGCGTAGAAGCCGGAAAATAGTCAGCCAAGCTGGTGTGCGGCGTTCAGGCAAAAGAGACATGGAAGCGATAAATTAAGTCTGTCACTACTTTATCGCTTCACTCCTCGCTACTCACCCTCAAATTCTCATTGTTTCGTTAAGGTTGACTATTCATTGAGCTATGCCTAGTTAAGGCTGAGTAGCTTCTGTTGTAACTGTTGAAGGTGCTGGCTGTTTTTTTGCCAGATTGCCCACGCACTGAAGCGGAGTGATACTTTGGTGCCGCCTGCATAGGTTTTTAAGCCGTACTTCTGTTCCAGAATCGCAGCGTCTGTCAAGGAGACTGGTACCAACTGGTCAAAAATATCATCGTAAAGCCACTGTGTATTGGCAGCCTTGAAATCTAGATATGCTTTCCAGAGCTTGACAACAGTTTGATGGTCATCAATGGCGGCTAAGAGCACTGGGTAGACTGGGTGGTTCCTGGCATCTGGTTGGGTCGCAAATTGGTTGAAAGACTGTTGCAGTGCTTCAACGAGACGAGTGTAGTCTTCGTAACTAACGCCAACTTGTTGGGGTGTCAGGTTTAATTGATAGAAGTTGTCCGGTATGCTCTTTAGTCTGGCGGCTGTTTCGGAAAACTGTCTAAAGGTCAGAAGTGCCTGGTTTTCAGTGATCAGACGCTGGTTAATAGCACTGTAATTGCTGCGGTAGTCCGTCAGTTTTGCTTGACTTTGCAGCGCGATCGCGGTTGTCGGTGGGATCGACTGGAGTAAACCAATGGCAGCACGCCATTTACGACTGGCACGCTGCCAAACTTTGAGCGAGTGGGGTGGCTTTTGCACAGTGACGGCGGCCTGCCAGGCTAGCGTTTGAGCCGCTTTAAACCTTTCAGCCGCAGTTGTTTCAGTCGTCAGACGATCGCTAATAGCGGCGTAATTGCTCTGATAAACTGCCCTTTTTTCCTTCGCCTCTGCTGCAACGGGTGACCTTTCAGGAATCGCTTCTAACCGATTAATGGCCTGTCTCCATTTCACGCGTGCGGCTTGCCAGGTTTCGACTGAATGTGGGGGATGTTGCACCATTACGGCGGCATCCCAAGCAAGTCTACGAGCGGCGACAAAGTTATCGAGCGCAGAAGTATTTTGCGGTGTTGCCGTCTTGAGCGACATTGAATCGTTCGTCAACGCTTGGCTTGAATCATCTGCAAAGCTGTGATCGTCAGTGTTACAGGCGCTCAGTAGCAAGATGACGGTTGCGAAACCGATGGTCAAACGCAGATAGTGCATTATTTTTCGATCGTAGGTAACCGGAGACTAGACAGATCGCCAGACTTACACTGTCGCCGCTCCTAACAGCTCTATATTGCCTCAACCAAACTAAGGATGAGAGGATGGCATCGTAGAGGGCTACAATAATCAGATCGATCCATCAAACAAAAACTGCCTGAAGCGGTAGCTTTCAACACGGCAATGACCCATTACTGTGTCGGCAACCTGCCCTCATACCGAGACCGATCTTAATCCACAAACTAATCTCTGCATGACTGTTCGTTCAAAGCTCTATGAAGGCAAAGCTAAAATTCTCTACGCCACTGATGATCCAGAGGTACTGCTCACCTATTTTAAGGATGATGCCACTGCCTTTAACGCACAGAAGCGCGGCAGTATTGAGGGTAAAGGTGCATTCAATTGCGCGATCGCCAGCCATCTGTTTAAGCAACTTGAAGTCAGCGGTATTGCCACT
Source organism: Stenomitos frigidus ULC18 (assembly GCF_003003795.1). GTDB lineage: Bacteria > Cyanobacteriota > Cyanobacteriia > Leptolyngbyales > Leptolyngbyaceae > Stenomitos > Stenomitos frigidus_A. The sequence goes on from NZ_PVWK01000098.1 coordinate 119,814, forward strand.
CACTTTATTGAGCAAACGAGCAGCAATGAGATGCGGGTGCGAGCCGTAAAGATTTTGCCAATTGAAGTCGTTGTCAGGAACATTGCAGCCGGTAGTCTCTGTCAACAGACCGGAATAGCGTTAGGAACCTTGCTGGAACAACCATTAGTGGAGTTTTACTACAAGAATGATGCGCTCGGCGATCCCTTGCTTACGGTCGATCGACTCTTGTTAATGGCACTCGCCACCTCAGAACAGGTCAATCAGCTAAGAGCAATGGCACTCAAAGTCAATGATGTTTTGAAAGCCTTTTTCTTACAATGCGGCATCACTCTGGTAGATTTCAAGCTAGAGTTTGGGCTGGATCAACAGCGCCAGCTTCTTCTGGCAGACGAAATTAGCCCTGATACCTGTCGCCTTTGGAATCAAACCGATGATGATCCCCAACAGCGTGTGATGGATAAAGATCGCTTCCGTCACGATTTAGGTGATGTTGCTTTGGCTTATCAGCAAGTAATGGAGAGAGTTTTGAAGCATACGTTGTAAGGTGAGACTGTTAGCAGCAAAGCCTTTTCGGTTGATTTCTAGCCTCGATCAGGGGGAACTCTTTACAGCAAGCTTTCTCTTAGTACCGATCAATGCGGTAAAATTTCACAGTTTGCCAGCTTTTTTAATCTCGTCCGAGTTTAATCTGACCTCAGTTTAGTCTGCTTAAGTTATTGCTGTTTCGTGGGTCCTGCTTTAGACAGGACGTGGTGTGTGGACGTGTCAACTAATCCGAACAATATGCGTTTTTCTCCAGTTTTGGTGGCGTTTCTTGCTGCCACAGCAACGCTAGGTTTATCGAACACAGCAAAGGGGCAGACCGCTGACCCGGCCCCAGTGCAGACGTCGAATCAATCTGCCAAAGTCATCGGTAGTACGGCGAAGGTAATGGGTGCCCCCTTAGCGACAAAGCCAACCGTAGCCCTAAAACCGTCAGATTTGCTGCGTGGGCTGTCGGCTCTGCCGACAAGCAGGCACGGAACAACAAGTAAGCGATCGCAGACGCCCCCCCCTGCGATCGCGCAGGCAGGGCCCGGACAAGAAGCGCCCAGCCAGATTCAGATTACTCCGGGTGCCCCCCTTCCAACCGCCCCACTAAAGACTCCGGAGGCAGCGCCCACTCCAACGACTCCAGAAGCGACGCCCACACCAGAAGCGCCTTCGACGCCAGGAGCGACACCGACGCCCGCCCAACCCTTCACACCGGAAACAACACAACCCTCTGAGCAAGAGCCACCGGTGCTGGTGAGTGAGGTGCTTGTGCAAGGCGTTGAAGGCGATATTCAACAACAAGTCTATCAAGTGATTCGCACTCAACCCGGACGCACAACGACGCGTACCCAGTTGCAGGAAGATATCAACGCCATTTTTGCCACGGGTTACTTTTCCAATGTCCGAGCCGTACCGACTGATACGCCATTGGGTGTGCGTGTCACGTTTGAGGTGCAGCTCAACCCCGTTTTGCAGAAGGTGCAGTTAGACGGCACTACGCTTTTGCCAGAACCTGTGATTACGGATGCCTTCAGCGACCAATATGGCAAAGTGCTGAACCTGGTGCAGCTGCAAGAAGGCATCAAAAAAGTCAATAAGTGGTATCAAGATAACGGCTACGTGTTGGCTCAAGTGGTTGACGCACCACAGGTTTCGCCAGATGGTGTCGTCACATTGCAAGTTGCAGAAGGGGTGGTTGAGAACATCCAGGTTCGCTTTACGAATAAAGATGGCGAGGACAAGGATGCTAAAGGCAATCCGATTCGGGGACGAACACGCGATTTTATCGTTACACGCGAATTTGAGCTGAAGCCGGGGCAAGTCTTTAACCGCACAAAAGTAGAGCGCGATCTACAACGGGTGTTTGGCTTAGGGATTTTTGACGACGTGAAGCTGTCGCTCTCTCCGGGGCAAGACCCACGCAAAGTGGTTGTGGTGGCTAACGTGGTCGAGAAAAAGGGTGGCTCGATCGCGGCTGGTGCGGGCATCAGCTCTGCCAGCGGCCTATTTGGTACGGTGAGCTACCAGCAGCAAAACCTGGGTGGCAACAACCAAAAACTCGGTGCGGAAGTGCAGCTTGGTGTGCGGGAATTGCTGTTTGACCTGAACTTTACCGATCCCTGGATTGGCGGCGATCCGTTCCGTACGTCTTACACGGTCAACTTGTTCCGACGCCAAACGATCTCGCTGATCTTTGATGGTGGCAAACCGGATATCAACCTGCCAAATGGCGATACGCCTAGAGTCGTAAGAACCGGTGGCGGTATTAGTTTTTCCCGCCCTCTCAATGGGAACCCCTACGCTCGACCGGAATGGGCTGCTTCGCTGGGCGTGCAGTATCAGCGCGTCAGAATTAATGACGGTGATGGCAAACTCACTCCTAAAGATGAGCTGGGCAATAACCTCAGTTTCAGCGGTACTGGCAAAGATGACCTGTTTACGGTGCAGTTTGGGGTCGTACGCGATCGCCGTAATGATTTACTGCGCCCAACGGCTGGGTCGCTGCTGCGGTTGGGTACCGAACAGTCTGCTCCACTAGGTACCGGCAACATTTTCTTCAACCGTCTGCGTGGAAGCTACAGCTTCTACATACCGACGCGTCTGCTTCAGTTTACGAAAGCCTGTCGAGATCCCAAAGCCAAGCCAGCTGACTGTTCTCAAGCCTTCGCCTTTAACATTCAAGGCGGCACGGTGCTAGGCGATTTACCTCCCTATGAAGCCTTCGCACTGGGTGGTAGCAACTCTGTTCGGGGCTATGATGAAGGCGATCTGGGCAGCGCCAAGAGCTTTATTCAGGCAACCGTGGAGTATCGCTTTCCAGTCTTCTCAGTGATTTCTGGTGCTCTATTTTTGGATGCAGCGACCGACTTTGGCACTGGTAAAAATGTGATCGGTAATCCAGCCGGTGTGCGAGGGAAACCTGGGGAGGGCTTTGGCTACGGTCTCGGTCTGCGGATTCAGTCGCCATTGGGTCCTATTCGGGTTGACTTTGGCATTAACGATAGCGGTAATACTCAGTTCCACTTCGGCATCGGAGAACGTTTTTGATGGAGCGAGAAGTCAAAAAGCAGGAGCCAAAAAGCAGAGTATGGGCTACCACTGGTGTTGTCGAAACGCGTCGAGTTGAAGAGAAGCCGCCGCTGCAACACACCCTGAAGGCGGAATTTGTGCGATCGGGCGTCGGGCTGCATACGGGGCTAGCGGTTCAGGTGCGGGTTTTGCCTGCACCTGTGGGGCGCGGTCGCTACTTTGCACGAGTAGACAAACCAGGCGCACCAGAGGTGTCGGCACAGGTGACCGCCGTTCGTCAAACGACGCTCTCGACTGAGCTAGCGCAAGGAGAGGCTGACGTGCGAACGGTGGAGCATCTGCTTGCTGCCCTTGCAGGTATGGGCGTGGCGAATGCCCGCATTGAAATCGATGGTTCAGAGGTGCCGTTGCTCGATGGTTCTGCGAAAGAGTGGGTGGAGGCGATCGCTCAGGCTGGTACCGTTGCCCAAACAGAACCATGTGTTGTCTCTAGTATTGAAGAGCCTCTGTGGATCAGGGAGGGTGATGCCTTTGTGGCTGCTCTCCCGTCGAGTGAGCTCCGCTTTACCTACGGCATTGATTTTGCTCTGTCGGCGATCGGTAAGCAGTGGTACAGTTGGTCACCAGAGGAGGCTGGCGATGACACAACAACATTTGCCGCTGCCATTGCGCCTGCCCGCACCTTTGGGCTGGCACATCAAATTGAAGCCCTCCGTGATCGCGGGCTGATTAAAGGCGGTACTCTAGACAATGCCCTTGTTTGCGGTTCAGACGGTTGGTTAAATCCGCCCTTGCGCTTTCTAAATGAACCAGTGCGTCATAAACTCTTAGACTTAGTAGGAGATTTGAGTCTGCTAGGAGATTTCCCCACCGCCCATTTTCTAGCGTATAAGGCTAGCCATCATCTGCACACTCAGCTAGCGCGAGCGATCGCTGCTCCCTAATTCTAGCGGGTAGTTGTAAAGCCTTCCGGGCCCACCAGAAAAGTTTGCTAGCCGCCAACCTCTTAACAGTCGCCACGTCTGCCGTCCCTACCGCACCTCTATCAAAGCCCTAAACTCATGTCGATCTTTACTGATGTCAATACTCCCGGCGCGTCTTCCAGCCACGTAACCACTCATACTCAAGCCGAGACCGATCACATTGCGTCTGGGCATTCCCATCCAGAAGCAGAAGAAATGATTATTTCGATCGAAGAAATTCAAAAACTTCTGCCTCATCGTTATCCGTTTTCGTTGGTTGATCGCATCATTAAGTACTCACCAGGAAAGCTCGCTGTTGGCATCAAAAACGTGACGTTTAACGAACCGCATTTTCAAGGACACTTTCCGGGTCGCCCGATTATGCCGGGTGTTCTCATTGTGGAAGCAATGGCGCAGGTGGGAGGCGTTGTGCTGACGCAGATGGCAGATATTCAGGGAGGACTCTTTATGTTTGCGGGCATTGATAAGGTGCGGTTTCGTCGGCCCGTCGTACCAGGTGACCAGCTCGTCATGACGGTGGAACTTTTATCTGTGAAGCGTCGTCGGTTTGGGACAATGCAGGGGCGCGCTGAAGTTGACGGTCGCCTGGTTGCTGAGGGTGAACTGACCTTTGCTCTGGTTGACTGAAGCCCGAGTTTTGCGGGGCGCTTCTCTACAATCTGTCTGATGCCCTTAGAGTGCTCTAGAAAGGCTTTAAGTCTGTTGCGTTATCAGTTCCAACCTCACACACAAACGCTTTTACTTCATTACCGATCGCTGATAACTTTATGGCAACCCTAATTCATCCAACGGCTGTGATTCATCCTGGTGCTGACTTGCACCCGACGGTGCAGGTGGGTGCATATGCTGTGATTGGAGCACGGGTCAAAGTTGGTCCAGAGACGACTATCGGTCCTCATGTTGTCCTTGACGGCTGGACAGAAATCGGTGCCAGAACGCGCATTTTTCCAAGTGCCACGATTGGTTCAGAGCCACAAGACTTGAAATACGACGGCTCGGAAGGATTGGTCAGCATTGGGGATGATAATTACATCCGTGAATATGTCACCATTAACCGGCCTACCTTTGAAAAGGAGGCAACGATCGTCGGTAATGGCAATTTATTGATGGCATACGTCCATGTTGGGCACAACTGCGTCATCGAAGATCAGGTGGTCATCTCGAATGCGGTGGCGCTCTCAGGCTATGTGCACATTGAATCAAAAGCTCGTTTGAGCGGTGTGTTTGGTGTACATCAATTTGTCCATATTGGGCGACATGCCATGGTTGGTGGGATGAGCCGCATCAATCGCGACGTCCCCCCCTATACGCTTGTTGAAGGCAATCCGGCAAAGGTGCGATCGCTCAATCTGGTTGGTCTCAAACGCGCAGGCTTTGTCGATGCTACAGGCGGCCAGACATTTCTGGCGCTGAAGCAAGCCTTTCGCATCCTTTACCGCTCTGGGCTAACCCTTAAAGAAGCGTTGGAGAAGCTGGATCTACTGCCTTATGACGAGCATGTGCAGCACCTCCAGCGGTTTCTACAGCTTTCTCAGCAGTCAGGGAGACGCGGACCTATTCCCGGTAGACGGGTAGGAACGCCAGGTGACGATGATGACTGAGCCAAGGAATGAAACAGACGAGCCGGGAAGTGGGGACGTGGATCAAGACTTAGCCCTTTCTAGCTCAGCGGTGAATCAGAGCCCAGCGGTGAATCAGGCCTCTCGCACGGTTCGGATTTTTATCAGCACGGGCGAGGTTTCTGGCGATCTCCAGGGTTCGCTGTTGATTCAAGCCCTGAAACGTCAATCGGAACACAGGGGGCTCACGCTAGAACTGCTGGCAATGGGTGGCGATCGCATGGCAGCGGCAGGTGCAACGTTGTTAGCCCATACCAGCGCGATCGGGTCAATGGGCATTTTTGAATCACTCCCGTTTGTCTTACCCACCCTGCGGGTGCAGCGTCAAGCCAAGCAGTACTTACAGCAGTACCCACCGGATTTGGTCGTCTTGATCGACTACATGGGCCCCAATCTGGCGTTCTGTGAGTATTTTCCAGAGCGCTTTCCGGATGCACCGATCGTCTACTATATTGCACCACAAGAATGGGTTTGGGGCGATCGGTGGCCGTGGGGGGTCAAGCTGTTTCGGTCTGATCTGGTGGTCAAAGCGACAAAGCGGATTCTGGCAATTTTTCCTGGAGAAGCTAGCTATTTCCGCCGTAAGGGCGGACAGGTTGCCTGGGTCGGACACCCGTTGCTCGATCGCATGCAAGGTGCTCTGAACCGAGAAAGCGCTCGTTTGGCTCTGGGGATATCGTCTGATCAGGTCGCGATCGTGCTGTTGCCAGCGTCTCGGCAGCAGGAGTTAAAGTATCTGATGCCAGTCATGTTTGAAGCGGCACGGCAAATTCAAGCGAAATTACCTGAGGTTCACTTTTGGATTCCGCTCGCGTTGACCAAGTATCGTGCGCTGATTGAGCAAGCGATTCAGCGCTACGGCTTGCAGGCAACGATCCTGGCAGAACCACAGGCCGCAGCCAATGACTCAGCAGCGACATCGCTCACACTCCAGGCGATCGCGGCGGCCGATTTAGCGATTACAAAATCAGGCACCGTCAATCTAGAGATTGCTCTGCTGAATGTGCCTCAAGTGGTGATGTATAAGGTGAATCCAGTGACTGCCTGGATTTTAGACCGTTTGCTCAAAATTTCCGTACCCTTTGTCTCACCACCTAATTTGGTAGAGATGCGCTCGATCGTGCCTGAATTTTTGCAAGACGAGGCAACCCCTGAAAACCTTGTCCAGGCATCGCTTGCACTGCTGCTTGACGCTAACAGCCGTGAGACGATGCTAGCTGGCTACCAAGAAATGCGTCGATCGCTGGGTGAGGCTGGTGTCTGTGATCGAGCGGCTCAAGAAATACTCAACCTGGTTGTCGATCAAACTGTCGTCTTAGCATCCAACGAAACTAATCAGTAGATAGCCACCACTATTAGCAACAAGGGTTTGGAGACGTTGTTCCCAGGCTTGGAATTCCACCGCCTCAACCCCTGAAAGCATCTTTCATTTAATCGGTCTGTTCCCCCAATCTCAGGGCCAGCGAACTCCAACCGCTTTTGACTCCGTTCAAAGGGTGACTACGGCAACTAGCTGTAGAGATATTTTTTGCCATGAAGTATAGCCATAGCCATACTGGTTAGGACGGGGTGCAGGGGTGGAACCCCTGGCTGGGGGCACGCCCCCACTCCCCCTTTGATCCCAATGTCCTAAGCTTTGTGGCAACAGCTATAAAAGCAAAATCACTGACGTAGCGCTCACATCTATCCCTACGACTGATCGTATTTGCAGGAAGAACTGTCTAAATCGATATGGGTTTGTGTTTTCGCGGCTTTTACTTCTCTCTCACTGAGTATTGAAAGGGATGTCGTTCCATAGCGGCGTTTTCGCACACTCCTCTTCGTCCATTGCGCCCTCTCCTCACCCTCACGAACCTCTCTTCACTCTTGATCCGGCGTCCGCTCATGACTACGCTCATCATGGTGGGTGTGCTGATCTTTGGACTGATGAGCTATCGCTTGCTCCCGGTCAGCGATTTACCAAACGTGGACTATCCAACCATCCAGGTGTCGGCAAGTTTACCTGGAGCAAACAAACCCCAAAACGATGGCTGCATCCGTTGCAACACCTCTAGAGCAGCAGTTTTCTAGCATTGCGGGCATCAGTTCGATGAATTCGACCAGTTCGCTGGGGCAATCGCAAATTACGCTGCAGTTCGATCTAAGTCGGGATATTGATGGTGCGGCGCAGGATGTGCAGGCAGCGATCGCCGCCGCCGCCAGACATATCTATGCGTTCGTTGGCATCATCTTGCTCATCGGCATTGTGAAGAAGAACGGGATGATGATGATCGACTTTGCGGTGGAAGCGCGGAAGGAGGGCAAAAGCGCTCATGATGCCATTTACGAAGCCTGTTTGGTACGGTTTCGCCCCATTATGATGACAACGATGGCAGCGTTGATGGAACGTTGCCGATCGCTCTTGGTTTGGGTGCTGGAGCCGATGTCCGCCGACCACTCGGTTTAGCGGTCGTTGGTGGTTTAGTATTCTCGCAGTTTCTCACCCTGTTCTTAACGCCTGTGTTCTATACCTACGTTGAGTCCTGGCAAGATAAGTTCTCCAAACGTCGCTGGCGCAAAGGTCAGGCCAAGCCAGAAACCGCAAAAGCCCCAGTGGCATAGTTTATGGCACCCTTTGCAAGGCAGCCATTTTTGCAAGGACGTTACATCTAACGTCCTTGCAAAAATGGCTAATTTAGTAAACCTCATAGCGAAACGACGCCTTCTCTGCCACCAAAGTCAAGTGCTTTGAACTGGCACGGGTAGGAGCATAAACGCCCTTCTCCCATTCGCTCACTGTTTGTTGACGAACGCCTAATTCTCTAGCCATATCTGCTTGCGTTAACCCCATATGTAGCCGCAACGCACGGATGAGCTCACTATTCCACTGCAACGTATCGTCAAGGCACTGCACTCTATAGACTTGAGGTGGTTTGGAAAAGGTAACCTGCTCGTTATCCAGTTCGATCGCCTCAACCAGATAACCTGCCGACATCCAGGCAGTGGCTTGCAGTGCGCCCTGACTACGATTGCTCCACCAACCACGTTTGCTACGAGCAGAGGGTGGCAAGCCTTCACCCAACAGGGCTTCGATTTCGGCAAACGTCAGGGTGATTTGTAATTGATCGCTCTGACGCAACACGTCTAACAAGGGCTGATATTTACTTCCACCTTGTTTAGTTCCATCTTGACTAGACATTTTACACGCCAGCGTGTTATAATTGAGGGCTTGATCGAACGCGATCGCCCCATTATAGATGTCTTCAAAGTCGCCGCGAGAGAAGTTGCGGAAGTGGGGTAGATACCAATGAATCTTTGTTAAACCTGTTGGGAAATAGCGATCAAAATCGCTGAAATGCTTACACAGACTGGATTTCAAAGATTTTGAATGAAAATCGCTGAAACGCTTGCTAGTCATTGGTTTCAAGATTGTTTAGGCTTATTACCCAACAACTCTGTTCTATCGCTCAGGTTGATAGAGTCAGTTCCAAAGCCTATTAGTGAATAGACAAAGGGTAGTGCTTTTTCGTAAAGGACAGATAAAATGGGCGAAAATTGTTCTTTGTATCCCTCATGTCAAGTATTCCTCTCTTCCGGCGTTGTCCCAACTGTTGTGGCTGACAAAGGGACCAAGCGGTGGGTGTGGTTGGCGCTTGATGTTGGGACGCGTGAGCTTTTCATTGCTTGACCGACTGTACAGCCATTTTCTGAGGGGCAAAGCCTACTTTAAATACACTTCCTGTGTAATACGCTACCTAGAAATATTATTTCCTTGAAGATCGGTCAAACTTTTACTGAACCCATCGGCGGCTGGGCATAGATAAAGTAGACGAACGCATGCCAAACCTATGATTTCCTGGAACATTTCGCCGTTAGAACCAGATTGGAGCCGTGAGCAAGCTCTCCAGTGGTGGGATCCGGCGCGACGACTGCTTAAAACAATACGCAACTATCAAACTTGGCAAGGGCGCGGTGGGGTGCTGGGTTACTTTTTTACCAAGTATTACGTCGCACAGCACCGCTTTTGGAGTGCTGTCACAGGCGCAGACATTCCACTTAACTGCCGCATTCAAGGCGGGCTAGTGATGCCCATCCAAATGGGATTGTCATTCATCCAGAAGCGGTAATTGGACCTAACTGCCTGATTTTTCAGCAAGTCACGATCGTGTCAGCAGTGACCATCGGCAGCAATGTCGCGATCGGCAGTGGTGCGAAGATTATCCGTCCGGTCTCCATCGGCAATGGGGCTCAAATTGGCGCTAATGCTGTAGTACTGAGTGATGTGCCGGCCAATGCCTCCGCAGTCGGCATTCCAGCAAAGGTGATTGTCAAAGCAGCCGTTACTAGATGTATTGCCAAAACGTACAGTGATCGGGTTGCTTGATTCCTGTAGGCTGATTGGTTGCCGCTAACCCGATTGCTGCTAACCCGATTAGAGACATCGCTACACTGGAAAACCGCGATCGTCTTATCGGCTAGTGCGCTGTCATCTTGCTTAGCGACACGAACACCATTCTTCGTGTCGCTTGTTTTGGAGAGGCCGCTTAGCGGAGTTGGGTCGCCTTCAACACGTGATACGCAATTAATAGTTGCGTTAGTGCTAGAGGGTAGCTCTGTAGCGTTTCGCCAGTGGTGCCGGTCACTTTACCCAGTTCTGGGTTTGTTGAGCGATCGCAGGCTGCAAGCAAATGGGGAATGTCACCACAAATAAACTTCTCCAGATTGGTCACTTGCTCACTGGTCGCATTACCATCAATCTCTAACACATCGACCGGTTTCCCCATATCTCGATCCAAGCCCAGACGAATCGCAGAGTCAGAGTGCGTCGCATTGGTCGTGACCACTTGAGTGAGATCAGGGTGAGGAATATTGGGTCGCAGGACAAGACGAACGTTAAGATTGCCATTGCCTTCGCTGGCGTGTCCAGGAGTCGGGTAGAAGCTGACTACCAGATCTGCCCACTGTCGTTGGGGGCGAATATACGCATCAGAATCGGGTTCGCGCTTAAGCATTTCTGCCCGCACTTGCTCTTCTGTGTAGCCACGCTTTTGGGTGTCTCGCTTGATCTTCCACTGTGCCCGCAGTTCCTCTGGCGGGGCAAGATAAACTTTGACGTCGTAAGCGGCACGGACACCACGCGTGGAGTACCCTAGCAGCCCCTCAGCGACCACAAACTTATTGGGCTTAATGTATTCCGGCGCGTCAAACGTCCCAGTCTTGTGGTTGTAGATGGGTTTGAGGATCGGCTGCCCGGTGCGGAGCTGGGACAAATGCTGTTGCATGATATCGAGATAGTTGCAATCTGGATGCAGTGCTGTGATACCTAGTTCAGCACGCTGCTTGCGATCGTACCGATGATAATCATCCGTGCAAATGACGGTCACGTTTTCAGGCCCCAGAAATTGGGCAATACCTTTGGTGAGTGTAGTTTTGCCAGCAGCGCTATCACCAACAATGCCAAGCATAATCGGGCGATCGGTCATGATTCCTCCAGTACGAGCCGTTTAGTAACGGTTTTGACGAATTTGGCTTATTTTAAGTAGGGAGTGGGAAAAGATGCAATCAAAGGCACCTCCAAGCTGCAAAGTTCAACAATGAAGTTGTCAATGTAGATAGTGCTGCAAAAAGAAATAAAAGCAACTCGTTGATTGCCTTCATATCCAAACCGAAACTTTAAGTCTTCAGGCTTTCATCTATTATCAGTAATGCTGAGCACCTAAAATCTTTATTAAGAATTGTTCTGCTATTCTGTGTGTCTAGAGCAAACACATACTAGCTGTCGCCATAGAGCTTAGGACATTGGGATCAAAGGTTTGTGGGGGGCAATGCCCCCAGCCAGGGGTTCCATCCCTGCACCCCGCCCTAACCCAGGTGGCTATTGCCATACATCCAAAAGCAACGCTTTCGATAGCGTCTTTTGGGGCAGAACGGCTCAATAAACGTGCCAAATTTCACTTGTTATCCCTTGCACTTACGGAATCCCCATGAAAGTATTTGTTTTTCATACGCCTGAATCAACACCGACAAAAATGGTTGCTGATTGCGCGATCGCAGTTGACGTGTTAAGAGCCACCAGCACGATCGCGACGGCTCTGGGATCGGGTGCAGAAGCGGTGCAGGCGTTTAGCGACTTAGACAAACTGCTGGCAGTCAGCGAGACATGGGCACCGGAGAAGCGGATTCGCGCTGGCGAACGGGGTGGTTCGCAGGTCGAAGGCTTTGATTTTGGCAATTCGCCCCTGGACTGTACCCCAGAGCGAGTGGGCGGTCGTCGCTTATTTATCAGCACAACCAATGGCACACGGGCACTTCAATGCATCGAAGCGGCTCCTACCGTGCTGGCAGCGGCGTTAATTAACCGTCGGGCTGTTGTGCAACATCTCATCCAGCACCAACCCGAAACGGTCTGGATTGTCGGCTCTGGTTGGGAAGGTAGCTTTTCGCTAGAGGATACAGTGTGTGCAGGCGCGATCGTCGATGGGTTGCAAATCGAACTCGGCTGCTCGCTTGATGACCTGGCGGGCAATGATGAGACGATCGCAGCCGTTAGCCTTTACCGTCAATGGCAAGACGATCTACTCGGCTTATTTCACCATGCCAGCCACGGCAAACGCTTGCTGCGTCTGAACATTATTGAAGACCTGAAGTATTGCTCTCAGCAAGATGTTTTGGATGTGCTCCCGATCCAACGAGAACTGGGCGTGTTGGTCAAAGCCTAGCTTGCAGCGGGGAGTATGCCTGGTTTAATGGTGTTAGTCTACTGACTTGTCTCCTCTTGCTGTTCGCGTAGCTCTTGCAAGGCTTCGATCGTGCAGCGTAAGCGTGGACGATCCACATCTGCTAAATCTAATTGATTCCAAGGCACTCGATAGCCAATGTGAAGCTTGCGGGCTCCCAGTAACCGTAAGAACCCCACGCCCAGCGACCAGGCAGACAGACGCTCCAGGACTGCCGTTGCACCGAGCAGGTATTCCTGAATGACCCACTCGTCACCGACTTGCTCGGCGCGGATCTCCTCAATGAGTCCGATTCGTTGATCGGCTGCGTCATACACACAGCGTCCCAATAGCAGTTCGAGATGCCGTTCGTTGGTTGCCATTAGCGACCTCCTGGAATGCGTTTCACCACGGTTTCTCGCAACCATTGCTCATAAGCAAGCGCTGGGCTTTCCTCTGCGTCTAAATCAACTTCGACATCAATGCCAATGTCGCGGATTTTTGACCAGGGAATGCGAACTGGTTCCGATCGCTTTGCACCCCATTTGCTTTGCCATGCAGCAATCCAGCGTCCTAAGCGTGGATGCAGTCGTCGAGCCAGAGTGGTGGCTCCAGTTTCAAGGTACGCCAGTCTGGGAGGCTGATTGTCTCGCAGTTCAATGACAATGCCGTCTACTTTGCCCATCTTGCGCTGGTTGCGATCGACCAGTTGGTTATCCAAGACATCCCGAATTACGTCCATCTCAACCTCCCATCACTTCGAGCGGAATCGCCACGATCGCCATCACAAAGGTCAGCCCAATAATAAAAATCACCGCGCTGTTGCTAATCCAGCCATTGCGATATTGCCCGATATAGCTCTCGTCGTTCATCAGCACGAGAAAGGGCACCATCACGATCGGCAAAATGACGGCTGTTAGCGCCATCGAAAATAGCGTGAGCTGTAGCGGATCGATGCCAAACACCATTAACAGCGAGGCAAAAACCACAAAGACGGTATAAACCATGCTGAACCGTGCCGCCTCTCTGGGATGTAGATTTTCGCCCCAGTTCCACCCAAAGGCTTGCGCCACAATGTAAGCCGTATCGAGCGTGACTTCTAACGCCGCACCAAAGCAGGCAATGCCCAGCGAGACTGCAAACAGAATGAAACCCCAGTAGCCGAATGGTTGCGTAAGCATGAGCGCTGCCTGCTCATAACTATCTACCTGAATGCCTCTGGGGTTCAGCACCAGTGCGGCGACGACCAGCACACCCAGCGAAACAATACTGCCAAAGCCCATGCCCAAGGTTGCAACAATGCGGTTAACGCTTAAATAGCTTTCATCCCATTTGTCTTCTATGGCGCCCGATGAGTAGAAATAGAACAGATACGGGCTGATAATGGCGCCCAGGATGCTCACCGCAATGAAGAGATAGCGTGGCGTGTCCTGCGTGGGCAATGTGGGCACCAGTCCAGCGGCGATCGGCGCGATCGGTGCTTTGAGCGTCACCATTGCCGCCACAAAAACCAGCGTAATTAAGCCGAGTAAGGATACCCCATTTTCAATCAAGCTGAAGGTGCCTTTCCACAACAGCAACCAGATGGCAAAGGCGACGGGCAGCGCCCACCATTGGAAGCTAATGCCAGTAAGCAGCTGTAAGGCAATACAGACTCCGCCAATTTCAGCCCCCAGCACCAAAAAATCGACGAGGACTTCCGCGAGCAGCGGCAAGATGTAGAAGTTAAAGCCAAACCGTTCTCGCACAGCGGCTGCCAGCGTGTGTTTGCTAACCGCCGCTAACCGACCCGACATCTCGACTAAGAAGATGACGCAGATGGTGCCCAAAATCACCGCCCAAACGAGTTCAAAGCCAAAGATCGAACCTGCTTCGGCAGCCGTTGCGATCGCGCCGACATCCAAAAAACCACCAATGCTGGTCGCAATCCCCAACGCAATTTCCAGAGTTTTCTTCATGGTGTCTTACTCTGTGACTGAATCAGAGTTTGAAGCTGTTTTTCTTCTGCCATCAGTTGCTTTAGAGGTGCCGTGATCGCGGTTTTCTCTGGCTGATCTACCGCTATCGACAGTTGTTGTATGGTCTGTTGCAGTTGCTGAAGAGGTGGCGCTAGCTGCGATCGCGTTTGCGGCAATTCTTGGAAGAGCGACTCCGTTTCTTTGGCAATTTCTTGCTGCGTTTTTTCTAAAGTCTGTTTCGCATAGGGTTGAAGCACCGATCCTTTAGCCCAGGATTCCGCCACCATCTGCGCGGTTGCAGTCCAAGAACCGATTGTCTTTAAGTGTTCCGATGTCACGTCTTTAGCAGACAGTCTGCTACAGGCAGTTGAGACAAAAAGCAGTAGTGGACTCAAGACCCAAATCAATTTCATCGCTGGCGATCGCGTTTAATGAACAAAGCCTCCCTCCTCTTATTTCCGCATGTCAGAACGGTTAACTTGTATACCACTGGAGAGATTTTAACGGGGTGGCACCCAACCTTTCATCACATTGGGTCGAACAGCCGGTGATGAAAATAGGGATTGTAAGGCCGTTTTGCGATCGGCTTCCGGTTCAGCCACCAACTGCCACAGCGTCTCATAAAAGAAGAACGATACCCCAGCAAAGCGCTGCTTTCGGACTGCCTGAACTTGATCACGCACCTGCTGCATGGGCACGGGGAGCTTTTTCAATCCCGTCAAAATGCCGATGCCTGTAGGAATATGTTGGCGAGCGGCCTGAATTTCTGGTGCCTGGAGTTGCGCTGTAAACGCTTGCAGCTTATTGCCATACACTTGCAGCACCAATTCTTCAATCAACCCCTGCTGTCGCCAGGTACGCCAATCCTGCAAGGAGTGGTTGTAAGAAAAATCGTAGTTGTTGGGCGACAGCGTGAGTAGAACCTCGTTCTTTCGCGCTTTGATCGCACGAAAAAGTTGCGTTGTGAAGCTGGTAATTTTATCGGCACGCCAGCGAATCCAGGCAGGGTCTTTGGGATTAGCTGGCGGCGCTTTGCCTTGATGTTCACGCTTGTAAAGCTCGACAGTGTAATCGTCGTAGCCAAACTGGTAGGGCAACCCAAAATGGTCATCGAGCTGAATGCCATCGATGTCGTAATTGCTCACCAGTTCCAGAATGAGCGTCTGGATGAATTGCTGCACTTCGGGCTTAAACGGATTGAGCCAAACGCGGGGATAAATGCCCTCCTGCCAAACTTGCGTACCATCTCGCTGCTGCGTTAGCCAGTCGGGATGCCGGATCGCTAATGCCGAATCTTCGGGAGCCATGAAGCCAAATTCAAACCAGGGAAGTACAGCAATGCCCTTCTGATGCGCCTGCTGCACCAGTTCTGCCAGTGAATCACGCCCCTCTAGCCCGATCGGGCGTGGGTCAACCGCAGCCCCGATCGCCTGTTTTGCCACAGCGCTGGGATAAGTCGTGTAGCCCCAATTCCAAACAGCCGGATAAAGCGTGTTGAAGTTCAATTGCGCGAGTTGCTGCACGGCGTCTTTCAGCACCGTCGGCTTGAACAACACGGCACTATCGACATTGGTCAGCCAAACGCCACGAATTTCACTACGAGGGGCGATCGTGTTTTGAGCAACAGTCTGTAGGGTGATTGGAGCCGTCACACCGACTAGCAGCAAACTACCTACCAGCAGCACCAATAATCCTTTCAGTTTGGACAGCCATGCTTTGCGATTGCTACTCAGCACAAATTGCTTAGCAGAATGGAGCGATCGACCGCTCTGGTGAATAAACACATGAATAAACACACGCATCGTAAAATTGACTTTAAGGCGGAAAGAAACTGGGCTTCTGGTCAACGCACTGCTGAGCCGCACTTGACTGCTTCTTTCCTTCGCTAGCCCGTCTAGTTAGGTCGTTTTGCAAACTCGGAGAGCAGCGCTGGAAATTGCTCCGGCGACGGAAATTTGTTAAAGCGATGGACAGCAGGCGTGGTTACCCATGGCAGCTTTTCGTCCGTATAGGTCTCGATAAACGGACTAAAAGATTGGGCATTGTCCATCATAGTCGATCGGACATTAACGAAGTCATCCATCCCTTCCGGGCGTGTGAACAGCCAACTCATGCAGTTTCCGCAGAAATAATGACGCGTTGCACCATGTAGTCCGCCGATGACAAGTTCACCCAACGTTACTTTAAAGCCATTGCTGAGATGAAGTGTGCTCAAACTAAAGGCGCTGGCCGTCATCCGCTGACACCCCGTGCAGTGACACGCCATGGTCATCAGTGGTTCTGAATTGACTTCAAACTGAACCTGCCCGCATCTACATTTACCAGTCGTGTGACGATTACTGTCTGTCATCGTTTACTCCTTTGCACTTGGCGCGACGACAATATTCTTTGTATTAACCATCGGAGCAATGCCCCCATATGCGCGATCGGTCGAAAGTAGCCTGCTTGATTATCTTTATGACACTGAGTGCATGGGTGTTATGAGGCTGAAATCGCTTGCTTCAAGGCATTCATAGGCATAGTGGGCTCCTAAAAAAACGATCGGTGGAGTAGTAGGCGTTGCAGTAGGAAACGCATCTTACAAGATGGCGATCGCACTCAGCCATTATTTAACTCCATCAATGAAATCTTCTCGTCACCATACAGCCAACGCTCAAAATTAGCCTTACAGCGTGACCATTCTTTATCGGTCATGGCAAACCAATCAGTATCTCTGTTTTTTCCCTTCACCCACATATGCTGCCGAAAACGACCTTCATAAAGGAAGCCCATTCTTGCCGCTGTGGTTCGACTGGCGTGATTGA
This sequence comes from Stenomitos frigidus ULC18, assembly GCF_003003795.1. GTDB lineage: Bacteria > Cyanobacteriota > Cyanobacteriia > Leptolyngbyales > Leptolyngbyaceae > Stenomitos > Stenomitos frigidus_A. The sequence goes on from NZ_PVWK01000098.1 coordinate 136,918, forward strand.
GAGAATGGCATTCCCATCCAACTCTGCGATAAGTATGATGGTCAAAAAGGTGTAGTAGTAATAGATATTGTGATTCTGTGTTGACGTTGCTTTTTTGAACTGTGGGTGTGAACCACACATCACCGATTTCAGCACAGCCATAATCGGGCACGATCGCGCGTAATGCCACAACCCCGACTTGAGCGTTTGTTGCGTTCTCAAAAACTGTCCAGGGTCGCACATCGATTGGATCAATCATTTCTTGCTTCATCCAATCCTTCATTGCTAAAGGACTATCGAATGAACCATACGGCAAATAGTTCCATACAGTTTCCTTCTCAGGCGTTCCATGAGAAGCCGTATACAGAGCTGCTACATCTCTTTCTAGATCAAGTGGACTTAGCGTTACAAACTGGCCACTTAGTTGAAGCCATTCAGGCATTGGCCAGGTTCGATGCTGCATGATTTATCTCGTTCTAAATGTGGTTAGACTGCGCCAGATTGATCATTGTCAAACGGGTTCAGAAGGTTATAGCGGTTTGCAGTTTCATGAGGGACAGTAGCAGCAGTGTGCAAACCAGTTGCGAAAATGCTGAGGGTCGGCTAAATCTATGGCTGTCGCAATGAGCGTATCGACCCTTTGCGCCGTCGACGGCGAGAACTGTCTGAGAAACGCTTTTAACTTTGACCACCAATGCTCATACGCCTTCGGCGGGGCGAAGCCCTACGGATTAAATTCTGGCGAGTAAGGAGACAGGTACAGCACCTTTGCCCCGACCGCCTCAATCAACGGTGCAATGGCTTCGACCTTGTGGGCAGGCAGATTATCCATGACCACCACAGCCCCTCGCCAGAGCTGCGGCACAAGACACTGGGAAACATACGCCTTGAAGACAGCCGCGTCCATCGAATCATTGATTGTCATCACAGCCAGCACCTTGGAGACGGTAATCGCGCCAATGACGCTCACCTTGCTACCCCGATAAAAGGGTTTAAAGTCATACGCTCGTGCCCCAGGGAGCGCCCGGGCATGCGTTCGCATGAGTCCCAAGCGCACACCCATCGCATCCAGAAACCCTAAATCTTGGAGTGCGACACCCCTCACTTGTGCCCAGTACGCCTGTCTCAGGCGTTGGACACGTTCGCTGATGGCTTGACTAGCGCGCAGTGTTTTTTTTGCGCGGTAAATGCAGTCTCTGGAAGGTACGACACATGGTGCTTTGGCTTACCCAGAGACCAGTTTGATCAAAGAGCAGCTCACAATATGCCGCTAAGGTCGCGTCGGGCTGTTGCTCGAAAATCGCCATTAACTGGTCTTGATGTGCCATGACAGGACTCACCGAACCATCTTGCTTGCGAGAGACGACATGACCTTCTGTACGCTTTTGAAGCATCCAGCGCTCGACGCAGTTTTCGCTGACCGTAAAGCGTGCAGCAACTTTTCTGACAGAGCTATCACCTTTCTCGATCGCACTAACAATCTTCTCTCGCAAGTCGCTGGAATACGGCTTCATTTCTGCCCCACTTTTGCTAAGGCTCTATTGTTCTCTATCTGACTGCAAACCGCTGTATGAAGACGGACTGGAAACCTTTTGAGTTGACAGTTGCTGGTGAGTTGACGGGGCTATTGTTTGATAGACAGTTAGACAATAAGCTGCGGTTTTACGGCTTTCAGATGAGCTCAAATCTGTAATTTCAGCAAGTCATGCCGTTGTTGCGTTAGAAACGGATTTGGTCCAAAGACCTTAGAAAAGGGAACTCGCTCCCTGTATTCAATCTGTTTCTCAGTGCAGTATGGCTTCTTCTCCCAACTTTGAGTTTCTCCACGCTCACGATGCTCAGTTAGTGAGGCTTGGTAGTCTGGCAGAATGGTATTTTGCCGATGATCCCAATACTTGCCTCATCAAGCTGCGACAGTTTGGGGAGGTTTTGGCACAACTTACGGCGGCCAAAGTCGGACTGTATGTTGATGCAGAGGAGAAGCAAGTTAATTTGCTGCGACGGCTGCGCGATCGCGGTGTGCTGAAAGGTGAGGTCGATCGTCTCTTCCATGAGTTACGCAAAGCTGGCAATGATGCGACCCATGAATTAGCGGGCAACCAGCGCACGGCACTCAGCGGTTTGAAGTATGCCCGTGCGTTGGGCATCTGGTTTCATCGGGTCTTCACCCACGATCGCACGTTTGACCCTGGCTCCTTCATCCCACCACCAGAGCCACACGTTGAAACGCAAGCGCTGAAGGCTGAGTTGGCGCAGCTCCGAAAAGAAGTCTATGCCAGTCTATCCAAAGTGGATGCCGCAGAAGCACTGGCTCAAGCGGAAGCGCAACGCCGCTTAGAGGCTGAAGCTTTGGCACAGGAAGCAGCAGCCCAGGTGCAAGCGTTTCAAACCCGTTTGGCGCAGGTGCAAACCCAGGCAGACAGAGCCTCTGAGCAGGAACTCAAACAGACGATCGCGCAAGCGCAGGTTGCCGAAACACATGTCAGCCTGGATGAACGGGAGACTCGCAGGCTGATTGATGCCCAACTCCGGGCGGCAGGATGGGACGTTGATTCAGAGGTTTTGACCTATACCAGTGGAACACGTCCTCAGAAGGGTAAAAACCTGGCGATCGCAGAATTCCCCACGGCTGAAGGACGAGCCGATTATGCGCTCTTTGTGGGCTTACAGGTGGTGGCGGTGGTGGAAGCCAAACGTCAGAGCAAAGATGTTTCAGTGTTGCCGGATAATGTGCTGTTTGAAGATGGGCAGGGGCGATCGATCCGCGCCGACCTCATGGATAAGTGCAATCTGCATACAATTCTGCGCTTGCCGACGGGCATTTTTTACGCGCAGGGGGTGAAGACGAATGTGCTGTTCTTCCAGCGGGGCACGACAGAGAAGGGCAACACGAAGCAGGTCTGGATCTACGACATGCGAACGAATATGCCTGCGTTTGGTAAGCGGACACCGCTGACTCGTGAGCATTTCCGAGACTTTGGGCAGTGTTATGGCAATGACCCGCAGGGATCTAGTCCACGGGTAGACCAGGGTGAAGAGGGACGGTTCCGCTGTTTTTTGCGGGAGGCGATCGCCAAAAGAGGCGAAAACCTGGATCTTTCCTGGTTGCGGGATGAGAGTTTGCAGTCGGGGGATGACCTGCCCGAACCGGAGGTAATTGCGACGGAGATTATGGAGAAGCTAAGGCTTGCGACGAAGGAAATGGAGTCGCTGCTGGTCTTACTGGAAGGGGAAGAGGCACCAGAAGCTGTGAGCGCTTCGGTGGGCTTACCGATCGTAGAATAGATAGAATTCGCGATCGCGTGTTGTCGGAAGTAATTTACCTATGATTAAAAAGCTTGTTCATACCAGATTTCATCTGTCCTATGAGCATCAACTGGTAGAAAGAGCTAAAGAACTTCGCCAAAATATGACGGTTGCGGAGAAGAAGCTGTGGCATGGTTATCTTAAAACACTGCCTTTTCGAGTATTGAGACAACGACCGATCGCTTATTTTATTGTGCTGAGTTGAAGTTAGTGATTGAAGTTGATGGAAACAGTCATTTTATTGAGAATGCCCAGCAGTATGACCGGGAAAGAACTCATATTTTGGAGGGATATGGTTTAACGGTAATACGGTTTACAAATCAGCAGGTTTTGGAGGAGTTTGAGGCGGTTTGTTTGCAGATCGCGGAGATGATCCCCCTAAATCCCCCTTAGAAAGGGGGACTTTGAATACGAATCCGGTTCCCCCCTTTTTTAACTACGGTGTACACACAAGTATCTGGTAAGAACCGCAAACCTTTCGATCCCCCTAAATCCCCCTTAAAAAGGGGGACTAAGAGTCTGGTTCCCCCCTTTTTAAGGGGGGCTAGGGGGGATCTCAGTTGTTGAGTTGTAAGCAAGGAGTTGGGTGATGCAAAGCATTAAGGTTCGTCAGCGAGTTGGGTCAGATGGCATCTTGCATCTGGAGATTCCTACGGAAATTCACGAAAGCGAGGTGGAAGTGACGGTAACTTATCAAAAACTTGCACCACAAGAAGTTGATGAGCAAGGGTGGCTCGTTGGCTTTTTCGAGCGAACCTATGGTATCTGCGCGGATGATCCGATCGTCGTCGATGATGACGGCATTGCAGAAGCACTGGATGACGATATGGAAGGAGTCTTTGATAAACCATGAGAACGTTAGATGAAATCAAGCAAATTTTGTTGGATCGTAAGTCCTGGCTTTTTGAGACCTATCAAATTACTGAGCTAGGGATTTTTGGCTCTTATGCCAGGGGTCAGCAAACCCAGGAGAGTGATGTTGATGTATTGATTGATTATGAGCAGGCTCCAACGCTGTTTGAGTTGGTCAATCTGCGAGATTTTTTAGCGGATTTGATCGGGCTACCCGTTGATGTGGTCACTAAAAATGGCTTAAAACCCAGAATTCGCGATCGCGTGTTGTCAGAAGTGATTTACCTATGACCGAGCGATCGCTAGCAGAATTCTTGCAGGATATTTTGGACACGATCGCCGATCTTGAGACTTTTACAGCCAATGTGGAGTTTGAGGCTTTTCAGGCGAATCGAGAAAAGGTGTTGGCTGTGGTCAAGTCCATCGAGATTTTAGGAGAAGCGGTCAAGAAAATTCCTGACAACATTCGTACCCAATATCCTGAGATGCCCTGGAAAGCCGTTGCTGGAATGCGGGATGTGCTGGTGCATGAATACTGGGGGATTGATGCCAACGTGGTTTGGGCAACCGTTCAAGAAGGTTTGCCACCGCTGAAGGCTGTGATCATCGAAGTGGCTGAAAAGCTACAGCGTACCGACTGAATCGATTGGAATAGTGAAGAGCCTGGTATGAGTGACGAATTGATAGAATTGCCTGAAAGGTGGGAAGAAACTACTTTAGGGCAAATAGTCTTAGGTATCAGTTACGGACATACTGCATCTTCAACCGAGACGCCCGTTGGACCAAAATTTCTGCGGATAACTGATTTGCAGAATAACTCAGTTGATTGGGATACAGTCCCATATTGTGAGTGCGACAGCATAGAAAAATACAAACTCAAGAAGGGCGATATTGTTGTTGCAAGGACTGGAGCAACAACAGGCAAAAGCTTTTTGATTCAACATTGTCCTGAGCCTACAGTTTTTGCTTCATGCTTGATTAGGCTTCAGACATCTACTTCTTGCTCTCCTGATTACCTTGCAGCCTTCATGCAAAGTGACAATTATTGGAAGCAGATTACTACTGTTAGCAAAGGAACTGCACAACCTGGAGTAAATGCATCTATTCTGGCAACCCTTTCTGTTCCCCTGCCACCACTCAACGAGCAAAAGCGGATTGTTGCCAAGATTGAGGAGTTGAGAGAGCGGAGCCAGAAAGCGCGATCGGCTCTTTCAGCCATTCCCAACCTGTGCGACAAATTCCGGCAATCCGTCCTCGCTGCTGCTTTTCGGGGCGACCTCACCGCCGACTGGCGCAAACAAAACCCAGACTTTGAACCTGCTTCGGTGTTGTTGGAGAGGGTAGGGAAGGATCTGGGTCAAAATCTCGCTGATGTTCAGACTGAAATTGATAGAACAGACGATGAGATCCCTTCAACCTGGGCTTGGGCAAAGCTGAAGTTGATGATTAAGAAAATCCAACCTGGCAATAACTTCCTTTGCCCCGAAGTCCCTGTAACGGAAACTACTGTGGGTCTTGTCAAAATTAGTGCTGTTACGTGGGGAACGTTCAACCCTAAAGAAACGAAGACAGTAGCAGATCCATCGAAGGTAGATCCAAATCTATTTATCCAACCTGTGACCTTCTTGTTACTCGTGCAAACACCTTGGATCTGGTCGGTGCGTCGGTTGTGGTTGACGAGATTCACTACAAAATTATGCTGAGTGATAAAGTTTGGCGAGCAGATATTCTTGAGGTGGACAAAAAATACATCAATTTCTATTTGCGATCCAAGGACGGTTGCAAGGAAATAGAAAGCCGTGCAACTGGCAACCAGCTTTCAATGCGAAACATATCCCAGAATGCTTTCAGAGATGTAGTCATTGCTATTCCTCCAATCGAGGAGCAGAAGGAGATTGTGCGGCAGATTGAATCTTGTTTCAACAGCATTAATCAAAGCAAGCAAACCTATCAGGAAACTAAAGATTACCTTAATCAACTCGATCGCTCCATTCTCGCCAAAGCCTTCCGGGGTGAACTAGTCGAGCAAGACCCCAACGACGAACCTGCCTCTGTCCTGCTAGAGCGTATTCGTGCCGATCGAGAGCAGCAACAGTCAACCTCTAACCGTCGCAAGCGAGGTTTGGCAAAATGAAAGTACGCGAAGTCATTGCTTTACTGGAGGAAGATGGTTGGTATCTGGCGAAAACGAAAGGCAGTCATCGGCAGTTCAAACATCCAACTAAGCCCGGAAAAGTAACGGTGTCGGGTAAACCCAGTGTTGACATCCCCATTGGTACGCCTAAGAGCATTTTGCGATAGGCACAATTACAGGAGAAAGAAGACTAATGCGTTATGCCGTTGTGATTGAACAAGGTGAGACTAGCTATGGGGCTTATGTTCCAGACCTACCAGGCTGTGTCGCAGTTGCCGAGACTCTGGCAGAAGTGAGACAGTTAATTCAGGAAGCGATTCTGTTTCATCTGGAGGGGCTTCGAGAAGATGGTGATCCGATTCCTGAGCCAACCTCTATCCTTGAATACGTCGAAGCAGGTTAGTTGCGACATCTAGCCAAAGCCTTAACAGTAAAATGATGGCATAGGGCACCCCTAAACATCCTCTTATGACTCAAGCCAAACAGCGGTTTCTTAGCTTTGACGAATACCTGTCCTATGACGATGGCACAGAGAATCTGTACGAGCTATTTAACGGAGAACTAATCGAGGTGCCACCAGAGTCGGGATTTAATGTCGAAATCGCCACCTTCTTGTTAATTCAGTTTGCCTCTATCCTTGGTTATCAAAGAGTCAGAGGGCATGGGTTAGAACTAGAAGTTAGAGGCGAACCCAAAAATCTCTATCCTGACTTTGCCATTATCCAGGAAGAGCATATCCAATTGCTCAGACACCGCAATACCATCCGGCTCAGTATGGCTCCACCGCTACTCGTGGTTGAAGTCGTCAGTCCCGGCGATTTGCAGCGCGATCGCGACTACATCGCTAAACGGATGCAATATCAGGATCGGGAGATCCCAGAATACTGGATTGTTGATCCACAACTAGAAAGCATTTTGGTGTTGACATTGGCTGGCGACCGTTACATTGAATCTGGCAGCTTTCAGAGGAGCGATGCCCTTCAGTCACCGCAATTTGGCACGCTTCACTTCATCCCTGCCCAAATTTTTGCAGCAGCAAGGTAATGGATACCTGGGTCTCACTCATTTGCTGCGGTGAGCTTATCCAACTCATCCAGCAGTTTGGCAATCCGATCGCGGTTCTTGCGATCGCCCCAGGTTTCACTCTTCTGCAACCGCTTACCAATCTCGCCCAGCCGTCCAACTAAACCTTTCTCAGGTGTCGGTTCTACTTCTGGCGTGAGTGCTTTAATGGCTGCCTTGATTTCATTAAGCGATAGGTTTTTAACAACTGCCTGCTTCAGCAGCTTAGACCGTCGTTCCTCATCTTTTATACGGGCGATCGGGACTGTAAAGTAGTTCGTGTCAAAGGTCAAAACAAGATCTAATGAACTAACCTACCTGAGACACAAACGATGACCTTTCGACCCGAACTGATTGACGAGTTGCTCAAAGAATACCGGCACCCCAAAGACTTGATGGGCGAAGGCGGGATCTTCAAGCAACTGACTAAAGCCCTAGTCGAGCGCTGCTTGAGTGCGGAGTTGAGCACCCATTTGGCAGAGGAGCAGGGACAGCCAGAGGTTGAACGCCCCAGAAATCGCCGCAATGGCGCCAGTAAGAAGACCATCAAGGGCGAGTTTGGCGAAGTCGAGATTGGGGTGCCGCGTGACCGCAATGGTGCCTTTGAGCCGCAGTTAATCCAGAAGGGACAGACCCGCTTCAACGGCTTTGACGACAAGATTCTGTCGCTGTATGCGCGTGGCATGACCACGCGCGATATTCAAGCTCAGTTGGAGGAACTGTACGGAGTGGAGGTGTCGCACACTCTGGTTTCCAACGTGACCGAAGCCGTGGAGCAAGAACGTAAGGCGTGGCAAAATCGTAGCCTGGATGTGGTCTATCCCATTGTTTACCTGGATGCCATTATCGTGAAAGTGCGGCATGAGGGACGGGTGGTCAACAAAGCGATTCACCTGACGTTGGGGGTAAATCTAGCCGGACAGAAGGAATTGCTGGGGCTGTGGATGACGCAGAACGAATCGTCTAAGTTCTGGCTCTCGGTGCTCACCGAACTACAAAACCGAGGTGTTAAGGACATTTTCATTGCTTGTGTCGATGGCTTGACGGGCTTTCCAGAAGCGATTGAAGTCGTCTTTCCTCAGACGAGTGTGCAGTTGTGTATCGTTCACCTGGTGCGAAACGCCCTCAGCTGACCGCAAAGCCGTTGCCGCTGACCTGAAGCTGGTTTATGGTGCTGCTACAGAAGCCCAAGCAGAACAAGCTCTTGTTGACTTTGCCGAACACTGGGATAAGCAGTATGCCACTATCAGCAAAGCGTGGAGGAACCACTGGAACCGGATTATTCCCTTCTTTGCGTTTCCGCCCGACATCCGTAAAGCGATCGACACGACCAATGCGATTGAATCGCTAAACATGACGCTGCGGAAGGTTTTACGCAATCATCGTTCCTTTCCCACGGATGAATCTGCGATGAAGGTGATTTACCTGGCCATCCACAACATCTCGAAAAAATGGACGATGCCGATCCGAGATTGGAAGGCTGCCCTCAATCGGTTCGCCATTGAGTTTGAAGGGAGATTTCCTCTCTAGCTATTTCGCGCTTGACACAAACTACTTTACAAACCCGACTTTTGACCATTCAGATCTAAGAAACTGGAAATGAATGCTCATCAGGGCCTCTGCCTTATCTACCCAAGAAGATTTGACTGTTCCAAGCTAACAGTCGCCCTTTGGGTTTGGCATCTACTGAAATTAGAAATGCCAAGCTTCAAATGTGTAGGAATACTTTTTGCAGCATTACAATGACTTCTCCGTTTCCTGTTGATGCTGCCTGAGCTGTGCTAAAAACTTAAGAGCATAGCGCTCAAGCGGCCTACCGCTAAGCAATTCAATAAATTTGTCCAAGGGGTTTAGATCGACGATGTAGTTGCCAATTTTCACGCCCAGAGGTTCTAGGTGCTTGCCCTGTAGCTCTGTATGCAAAACTGGAAATTTTCTCGTCTTTAATTGCTGCAACAGCCAGAGTACATCACTATTTTCTTGAATCTGCTTGCTCTTGAACTGATCCATTACACTACCCGCGATCGTATCTTTGTCAAAAGAAACCAATCCTGTGAGGTTAAATAACTGACTGCGCTCAATAAAGCACTGAGTTTGTTTTCTAGTTGGTAGTACCCCTAGCCCAAAGCGGTCGATAAACTGAGCAAGAGCACGGATAGGAATTGCGCTTTCTGTATCGCTAATATCAGGGGCGACCAACAAAGAGGGTTGACCCAAGATTGAAACACTTTGCAAACCAGCACTGTCAAGGCTGACTTCAATCTGCCGATAAGTAGGTTTATTGACACAAGTCTCAGTGATCTGTTGCCAATGTTCACCACTGAGAAACTCTAATAAGGCAATGTACTTACAGCCTAAACTGTGTCCTAACCAAAAGTAGTTCGTTTTGTCCTGGTAAAAGTCACTGCCCGTAATCGTTGAGAGTTCTTTACGAAGCACTTCCTGTTCTTTTAACAACCCGATCGCAATGTTCCAATGACGAAAACTAAACCTGAAGGGTAATGCGATGATTGTGTACCCTTCTTCAAATAACGTTTGTAAGAAATATCGGTAGAAAACAGTTGGGAAAGTGCCAAAGAATGCGCCACCAATGAATTGAATGACCCCTTTGGGCTCAGGATGAACCGCTACCCAGCTAAAACTAACCGGACTAAACCTAAAAACTGGAGGCATAACAGTTCTCTATTGTGAACAATTTTTGCAGAAGCGGACGCAGACAAATCTGAGGGGAACTAAATTTAAGGGGGTGGGTTTAATCCATCTCCCCTTAATCTGTCTGAGCCAGGCTCTCGACCATGCACTTATGAGTTAGAGAACCTGAAGCCTCCCCTAATTAAGGGTAAGGAGCCCACCATTTTGAACCGTCAGTCCATAGACAATTTGATCGAGTGCCCTGTCGACAATCTTTGGAGCCGTTGTGTTGTCGAAGAAGGTTCCACGCTGTTCTGCTGTCACCTGGATTTTTGCCCCTGCTGGTGGCGTTCCTCCCAATGACGAAAGCTGAATATCCACAAAGCCGCGAGCCTCAATGTCTAGAGCAGCGAGAGCAGCGTCAGTGGGACTGGGCTGTAGGATAAACAGTGCTGTTGCTTCAGCGGGAAGGAAAAGTGGGGAAAATCTATACTTATTACCGGCACCATCAGGCACTAAAGCCCCACCAGAGTTAATACCGGACGTATCAGCAAAAGTAATGATTTCATCCAAGGTTACGCCTGAAGGGAGACGGGTCGTAAAGACCAAAGATAGGACAAGATCAAAGGGATTAACGTTGGCGATGGTGAGAAAATAACCCTGAAGGATGTTACGACTTAACTTCTTGGCATTATTGAAAGCCGGTGGTAACACTTTAGGCAACTGAGGCTTGAGTAAGACTTCAAATGTAGAAACGAGTGCCATTTTTCTCTCCTTGTGAAAATCTATACATACCGTAACTCAGCTACCAGTGAATGTAGGGGTACCCCTATGGGTGCTTTTTGGGGTTGACGATTTGTAAGGGAGTTTAGATGAATGAAAAGCAGATGGGGTGCACTCAGATCTCGACCAGAAGCCCGTTTTCAGGTTGTTTTCTTGGCTTCAACAATGATAATGGTGGACGCTTCGCTTTTTATCACTTTGGTGGAGCGAGTTAGAAGAAAGTCACAAATGCCGTTCAGCCCGACGGCTTCTTCGATCGTAAAGTCTTCGCCAGAAAAGAGGCTGATTTTGCGATCGAGAATGCGCCGCACTTCCAGCAGTACCGGGTAAATGATGCCTTCAGACCGGGCTTTTTCACTGCCAGATGTGGCAACAATGGGTAAGGTTTCTTTGAGGGTGCCCGCCAACAACTCGGAGGGCGCGATCGGTTCAACGGTGGGGATGAAGCGATCGCCTTCTACCGTGGTGAGGTTAAAGGCATCTTTGGCTTTGCGGATAGTGGTGAATTGGCTGTAGGGCATCAGGACGGTGCCGTGAGTTGCGCCAGGAGTGGTTTTTCTTTGGCAAGCTGGCTCACGTTGAGCACGGAAAAACCCAGGATCTGCCCCTGCTGGTCAACCCACTCCAGGATTGCGTCGTGATCGATTTCTCGCATATAGCCGGGTGCATCTGAGAAGAGAACTTCTAGAAAGTCTGCTTCTGGATCGAACCAAATTTTTACGGTTTGGGACATACCTGCTCTCCTGCTTTCAGGTTAAGGTGTGGATGGGTTTTGGTCGAGTGTGTTAGACGTGAAGCCTATGACTTAGAAAATTGGGCAAAAAGATGAAGACGACTATTTTGATTGATGATCAACTCGTTAATGAGGCGCTTGAGGCGACAGGTTTGGCGACACAGGAAGAAGTGGTCGCACTAGGTCTAAAAACCTTAATTAATACCAATTTAATGTGAAGCCGCGTAGAAAAGTGCTTCTAAAATAAAGTTGTAGGACGAAACCGACATCACTTGTTCCAACGTCAGTTGATCAAACAGGTCTTGAACGCGTTCCCGCAACGCTTGCAAGGAAGGAAATAGCTGATTTTTCAGTGGTTGTTTGAGCAGTTGCCAGAACCGTTCAATTGGGTTGAGTTCGGGACTATGGGCAGGTTGCACTAAAGGAATAATGTTCTCGGGCCAACGAATCGCGCTCGTCATGTGTGCCGGAGCTTGATCCACCTGTAAAATGGCCCAATCCTCCCCTAACTGTTGAGAGAGCCAATCCAAAAACTCCTGAAAACACTCACCATTAAGTTTGGGATACTCGTGCAAGAAATGAGCACCACTCAAAGGAGCGATCGCTCCATAAATCCAGAAATTCTCTCGTCCCCACTGCACCGCCACCTTGGGCTTGACTCCCTTGGCCGTAATCACTTTGCCACTCTGAGTCTTTAACCCGACTCGGCTTTCATCTTGACAAAGATAGTGAATCACTTTCCCCTGCGCCAACAGACTCTCTAGCGCAATGAGGGCAGCTCCAAGGTTTTTTTAAAAGTCTCAACCGCCTGCTCATTCTGCTGATGACTCTGCGGACGAGGCACTTTGAGTTTCCCACCCAGCAGATACCTCACCGTGGCATAGACGGTGCCATACTCCACCGTCAGCCCGTGTTTCTCCTGCAGCCATTCCACAATCGCCCCATAACTGCGGAAGCCTTCTGGGTTTTGCAACTGCCGTTGCAGATCGGCCAGCACCTCAGCGTTGATTTTGCGCTCATTCCCAGGAGCCTTGTTGACTTGCAGCAATTGCTTGAGTCCACCACGACGGTATTTTTGTAGCCAGCGTGTGATGGTGGAAGTATCGCGTCCCAGACGTTTGCCAATTTCTTGTTGTTGCGTCACCTGCCCACTTTTGAGCCACCAACGCATCTGAAGTTTTTCTTTGGCAATCGCCTCTCGCACATGCTGGAGTTGTTTCTTCAGTTCAGCTTCGCTTTCGGTAATCTCAATATTGAAGGGGCGACTCATAGCATATTTTAGGGCTTGACTTTATGACTCATATTATATGTTTCCTCACATTAAATTGGTATTAAGTGGGTTCAAGGTTGTTGAAAGCGGTGCTTTAAGGAAGGTTTCTGGCTATGACAAGCAATATTGCGAGCAATTCCGAAATGAAATCTGATAGTTCCGTAATCACTGCCAAAATCGAGCTGCTGCAAGCAAAAGTTGACGACGCAATCAAAAAAGTCCGAGGTAATAGACGAGATAATCGGAGAAAAGCTTCTCTCATAAAGTTGACGGCTACTTTCTGTTCAGCCACGGCGACAATTTTGCTTGGGTTAAAAGTGCCCAACCTAGAATCGCAACTTAAGGATATTGCATTTGTTTTGACTGCGTTAATTACTCTACTGAGCGCATTAGAACCATTCTTCAACTTCAGAGCTTTGTGGGTAGAACACGAAATAGCTCTATGGAAGTTTCATCGGCTAAGAGATAAGATCGAGTTCTACCTTGCTGGTAACAAACCTGAAAAGATGAGCATCGATGAAATTAATGGCTTTCACGCTGAGTTTCAAATCATATGGGACGATTTGAGCCAGTCTTGGATCAACTATAGAAAACAAGAAAAGTCTTAAAAGTCCTTCGTAGCCAGTAATTTGATATGATTGGCTAGCCGTGATCTAGACTAGCAAGTGCCTCGTAATGATATTGACCGCATCAGAGAGAAAATTCGCCTCCGCCAGTATGATATGTCTGCTCATGCGATGGAAGAAATGGCTGAAGATCTACTGACTATCTTGGATGTAGAGGAAGCAGTTCTGAACGGTCAGGTCATTCGGGTTGAAAAAGATGATCCCAGAGGCACAAAATATACAGTAGTGGGGACTGCATTAGATCAACAAACACCTGTTGGAGTGGTTGGACGTTTCGCTAGCACCGGAAGCTATCTAATCATAACGGTTTATGAAGTCACTTAACTTGAGGGCTAATCATATGTATGGGTACAGATGTGAGTATTGCGAAGGGACTGTTCAACCCAGAACCGTCAAGCGCGAGGCATTCAAACATAGAGATGGATTCGTTATCCTCGAAGATGTGACGATTGGTGTTTGTGATACTTGCGGCAATCGATACTACTCAGCAGATATTCTTCATGCAGTTCATGCTGTTGTGACTGGAGCCAAGCTCCCTGAGAGAACTGAGCAAATTCCAGTTACTCATCTAGAATCAGCCTAGTGGTCTGTCAATTTTCAGTTGATGGGTAAAGTCGCTGTAGTTTGATGCGTGCATCGGCTGTCGTAAACCGCCAA
>NZ_PVWK01000091.1 GCF_003003795.1 Stenomitos frigidus ULC18
TGTTCGGTGCTGGCTTGACTCCATTTTCTTCACATTTTGTGGAGCCTATTGCTCCGCCCAAATGGCTAAAGTCGAGTCGAAGAAGTCGGAGGTCTGGTCTGTCAACTTGAGAGGATTGCTTAAATGCCTCGCGTTTCCATCATCATTCCCACCCTAAATGAGGCGGCGGCGTTGGAACGGACGCTGCGCGGCTTGAGTGTGCTTGACCCGCCTGCGTGGGAAATTTTAGTGGTGGATGGTGGCAGTCACGATGAAACGGTGACGATCGCAACCTCGACCGCTGGAACCGTCATCACGTCTGAACAGGCGGGACGATCGATCCAGATGAATCGGGGTGCCGAAGTTGCTACGGGTGAGATTCTTTGCTTTCTCCATGCGGATACGCTAGTGCCCGATGATGCGATCGCGGTCATGACCAAGACTCTGGCAAATCCTGCGATCGCCTGCGGTGGCTTTATCTCTCTCATGACTGGAACAGAGACAACCCGCTGGGGTGTGTCCTTGCATAACTACTTGAAGACCTACTATGCGCCGTTGCTGTTTCGCCCTTATCGCTTTTTCTTCAAAGGGTTACGGCTGCTGTTTGGCGATCAGGTGATGTTTTGTCGTCGTGGTGACTTTTGGGCATGTGGTGGCTTTGACCCCGCGTTGCCCATTATGGAAGAAGCTGATTTATGCCTTAAGTTGTTGCCGTATGGACGCATTCGTCAGGTGAATCGAGTGGTGCAGTCATCCGATCGCCGGGTCGCCAAATGGGGGACGCTTAAAGCCACCGCGATTTACCTCTACGTCGGCTTTCTCTGGGGCATGGGCGCATCCGCCACAACTCTCAAGCGTTTCTATGAAGACATTCGTTAAACTCCAGGCTGCAACGTGCCCAACCCCAGCTTTATAACATCACCAAACTTTAGGCACTAGCGGCCGCTCAACCCGTGAGACAGGCGCTTGCCGTTCCATTTCAAAGAAGCAGCAGATCAGAGTCATTGAGCCAACGCTGGTCAAGATGACAATCAGCAAACCGCTAAAGATCAAATCGATCGGGCTATCACCTTTCACTGATGGCATTCGCTTTGCAAAGGCTCTCACAGCAGCTAGAGACGTCTTTCCGCCTTGACGCCTACCTGGATGCGGTGTACCAGGGGCCTCGATCGTGGGTGTAAGGTGATGCCAGGTTTGCGTTTGAGGTTCAAAGACAGTCACCGATGCGCTCGATCGCGTTAAAAGTGCTGCCTGCATTGCTGCTGTTGAAGCCGTTGGAGAAGCCTGAGTGAAAAGACGTTGATCTCCAGAAGACGGCTTTGTTAGGAATAAGTGGGCTGGCTGGTGCGATCGCGTAGCGACTACATTCATGTCAGGCAAATTTATGTCCTCTAAAACATCGGCTGCTGTCTGATACCGCTGTCTCAAACTGGGTTGCAGCAGCTTGCAGAGAATCCTTTCCAACTTGGAGCTAATGGGCATGGGTAAATAGGTCTGCCACTTCCAGGCATTCTCACTGCTGTCGTACAGGTCAAAGGGTGGCATCTGCGTGAGTAAGTGCACGCACGTTACACCCAAACTATAAAGGTCGCTGGCAAAGACCGCTTGACCGCGAAGTTGCTCCGGTGCCGCGTATTCAGCGCTGCCAACAAGCGTGCCTGTATTGACTGCACTCAGGATGCTGAGATGCTTGGCAGCACCAAAATCAACCAGCACCAAATCCTTGCCTTCCTTGCGTAGAGGGGCTGGTACTGCTAAGGGGGAGCGACGCATAAGATTGGCAGGCTTAAGATCGCGGTGAATGACTTGATGTTCGTGGAGGTATTGCAAGACAGGCAGCAGCGATCGCAACACCGTCCAAATTTCCACTTCATCGAAGGACACCGCACCCGTTAGTTCCTGTTGCAGTGTCCAGCCATTTACCCACTCTTGCACGATAAAAGCATAGCCATCTTCCTCAAAGGTAGCCAGTAGTTGAGGGATTTGAGGATGGTCACCTAATTCTGCTAGCCGCTGCACCTCTTGCTGAAATCGTTCAGAGGCACGCGGGCGATCGCTGTCATGGGTTTGTAGAAAAAGCTGTTTGATGACGCAAAAAGAGGCGATGTCGCTCTGCTCATCACGGACAAGAAAGGTTCTGCCAAAGCCGCCTTGACCCAGCAGTTTGAGGATGCGATAACGATTGCATAACAACACCTTGCACTGACTGAAGAGGGGTGGATCAACGTGTTCAGAGGCAAAAACATCACAGTCTTGAAAATGTGGTGAGGGGACACACCTCGAAAAATAGGCACACATACAAAAACGTTAGTGATAACCATTTGCAAATCAGATGCCCAACGTTTTAAAGAGGTTGGGCATCTTGTTTTTACTAGCTGGCAGGTTTCAACGCATCCAATGCCAGGTTTAGCTTGAGCACATTCACACCGGGTTCGCCGAAGATGCCCAGGAAGCGACCATCGGTATTCTGCTTGATCAGGTCT
Organism: Stenomitos frigidus ULC18; assembly: GCF_003003795.1. Taxonomy (GTDB): domain Bacteria; phylum Cyanobacteriota; class Cyanobacteriia; order Leptolyngbyales; family Leptolyngbyaceae; genus Stenomitos; species Stenomitos frigidus_A. The sequence goes on from NZ_PVWK01000091.1 coordinate 2,463, forward strand.
TCTAACTGATTTGGTTGCAGTCCCCGTGTTTTGGCAACCCGTGCAATTTGGGCGGCAGCACCGTCTGGCGTAATGTGAGGATCAAGACTCGAGCCAGAGGTATACACTAGATCCGCTGTTGGCTTAACACCCGCTTTTTGGAGTCGGGGAAGGTCGCCTTCGATCGCTTTGCTGGGGTCAGGGTCGCTCTTGCCTTTGATGCGATCCAGGAGAGCAGGATTGCTGGGAGCCAAATTGCTGGCACCTGAGACTCCTGTACTGAGCACACCAGCGGTATCTAATGGCTTGCCGTCTTTGTCTTTGCCAGGGTCAGCCGTACTGTAGCTGGTGGTGCTGGGGCGACTGTTAAAGTATTTGTCTGATGTAAACGGTTGCCCAATCAAAGCAGAGCCAACCACATCCCCTTTAGCGTTCTTCAGCAGGCTGCCGTTTGCCTGAAAGGGAAAGACAACTTGCCCAAAGGCAATCATGATCAGGGGATACGCAATCGCGGTAATCACCCAAAGCACCAGGGTCGATCGAACGGCTCGATTCGCTTCACGTGCAAAACTCATTAGAATTTCTCCGGTACGAACATAACGAAAAAGAGATAAATACCAAGGGCAACAATCACTAAACCAAGGGCTGCCAGCCAGTACGCCTGGGTGCGAGACAGATCGCCACCTGTAGCCGCAAAGACGGCAGGTGCCAGCACTAGGTTGAAGCAGAGACCGAGAAAGAGATAGAGCGGTAGTTTCTGTCTGCGCCATTCAGTCCAGATTTCGGTCATGGTTTCTGCGGCTGGCGCAAGGATTTGAGTGGAAAGGAGAGGCGGTCGATCGTGGAGTCGTTTCATAGTCAGTAGAAGATAAAGAGAGGCAGAAGGCAAGAGGCAGAAGGCAGCAAACTGCTGTAACAGAAATGGATGTTAAGAAAAGGGAATCAGTACGTCGATAATTTTGATGGCGATGAAAGGGGCAATGACGCCACCAACCCCGTAAAGCAGAATGTTGCGACGTAGAAGTTGGTCAGCCGTAAGGGGGCGAAACTGCACGCCTTTAAGTGCCAGCGGAATCAGGGCTGGAATAATCAGCGCGTTGTAAATGAGCGCTGAAATAATGGCAGATTGGGGGCTTTTCAAACCCATCACATTGAGCGCCCCAATGCCTGCTGCGGCAAAAATCGTGGGGATGATGGCAAAGTATTTGGCAATGTCATTGGCGATCGAAAACGTCGTCAGCGCACCGCGAGTGATGAGAAGCTGCTTGCCGATCGTCACCAGATCAATCAACTTAGTGGGGTCAGAATCCAAATCCACCATATTGGCGGCTTCTTTGGCGGCTTGAGTCCCGGAGTTCATGGCCACACCTACGTTTGCCTGTGCCAGTGCGGGGGCATCGTTGGTGCCGTCTCCGGTCATGGCGACCAGTTTGCCTTCCGATTGCTCTCGGCGGATGACATCAATCTTGTCTTCAGGAGTGGCTTCGGCAATGAAGTCATCGACACCGGCTTCTTCAGCGATGACGGAAGCGGTAATCTGGTTGTCACCCGTGAGCATGATGGTTTTGACACCCATGCGACGGAGTTGGTCAAACCGTTCACGCAAGCCTGCTTTAACAATATCTTTGAGATAGATCACACCGTAGATTTCACTGTCCTGACAGACGGCAAGCGGAGTGCCACCCAACCGCGACACTCGCTCATACGCCGCATCCAAATCAGCCGGAACCGAGCCACTACGTGAACGCACGAAGCCTTTGATCGCATCCACTGCACCTTTGCGCACTTCACGTCCATTGGGAAGGTCGGTGCCGCTCATGCGAGTACGAGCGGAAAATTCCACACCCGATGCATCTTTCGGATTAAAGTCCGCCACCGCCTGACACTTTTCGGCAAGGGTGATGATCGATCGACCTTCGGGCGTTTCATCAAAAACGCTGGCAGCTAACGCAATCTGCGCCATTTCTTCAAGTGTGTGACCGTTGATCGGAATGAACTCATCTGCTAAGCGATTGCCCAGCGTGATTGTGCCCGTTTTATCCAGTACCAATGTGTTGATGTCGCCACAGGCTTCGACCGCGCGACCAGACGTGGCGATGACGTTAAACTGCGCGACCCGATCCATCCCCGCAATCCCGATCGCACTCAGCAACCCGCCGATCGTGGTGGGAATTAGGGCCACCAGCAGCGAAATCAAAATGGCGATCGTCGTGGGTGACTGCACATAGTTCGCCAACGATGGAATCGTCGAAACCACAATCAAAAACACCAGCGTCAGCACTGCCAACAACACTGTTAGAGCGATTTCGTTAGGCGTTTTGGTGCGCTCAGCACCTTCGACCAGAGCAATCATACGATCAATGAAGCCCTGTCCCGGATCAGAGGTCACGCTAATGATCAACGTATCCGAAAGAATGCGCGTACCACCCGTGACCGAACTCGCAATGTCACTATTGGGTTGCTTTAACACGGGAGCCGATTCGCCCGTGATCGCCGCTTCATCGACAGAGGCAATGCCTTCCATCACTTCGCCATCTGCCGGAATCATGTCACCAGCGATGACCTTGACGCGATCGCCACGTCGCAGCGCTGTAGAGCTGACTTCTTGAAGGGAGCCATCGCTCATCAGCTTTCGTGCCACGGTATCCGATCGCGTCGATCGCAGCGAGTCTGCCTGCGCTTTACCGCGCCCTTCCGCCACCGCTTCGGCAAAATTGGCAAAGACAATGGTGAAAAAGAGAATCGCTGTAATCGAACCGTTGAGAAGGCGCTGTTGCCCTGGATCTGCCTGTACGGTACCAAACAGATTGGGATCGATCGTCACAAGTAGCGTCACAATCGTGCCGACCCAAACCACGAACATGACCGGGTTTCGCACTTGAACACGAGGATCGAGCTTAATAAACGACTCGCGTACTGCCCGTTGATACAAACCAGACATATTGACTTTAGGTGTATGCCTGCGAGAGTCTCGCGTCCCTCCCGGAGTACGGGTAGAGCGAGGTGAAGCGTCTGAATCTTGTTGGGTTTGCATAAATGTTGGAAGTAAAGGGAGAAGGTGAGGCGTCAAAGCCAACTCAAAACTCAAAACTCATTCAGTTACCCAATGCCTTTGGCAATCTGAAAAGCTTCGGCGATCGGCCCCAACGCCAGCACTGGAAAGAACGAGAGCGCGCCCATAATCAAAATCACGCCTGCTGTCACGCCAGTAAACAGCCATGTGTCCGTGCGGAGAGTACCGGTTGTCATGGGTACGGGTTGCTTGCGCGACATACTATCCGCCAGCAGCAACAACGCGATGATCGGCACGTAGCGGCCTACCAGTAGGCTAAAGCTAGCGCTCAAATTCCACCACAGCGCTGACGGTGCCGGTTGGCTGTCTAGCAGACCTTCAAAGCCAGAGCCGTTATTGGCGGCGGCCGAGGCATATTCGTACAGCACCTGCGTTAAGCCGTGAAAGCTAGGATTCGCAATGCCGTTGTAAAAGCCCTGCGCCGTGGCACCATCCGGGGCACTGGGTAATGCCATCGCGATCGCGCCTGGAATCAGAATGGCGATGGGATGCACCAGTAAGATCAAAAAGCTTGCCAACACCACCTCGCGCTTCTCAATCTTGCGTCCCAAAAATTCGGGTGTTCGTCCCACCATCAAGCCAGTGACAAAGACTGCCAACAGCAGGTAAGCAAACAGATAGGCAGTGCCTGTGCCCTGCCCTCCCCAAATGATTTGCAGAAACATATTCGCCAGGGTGACAAATCCGCCGTTGGGCATGAACGAATCGTGCAAGCTGTTAACCGCACCGCACATGGTGCCCGTTGTAATCGCTGCAAATAACGCAGACTGGGCCCAGCCAAACCGGACTTCTTTCCCTTCCAGGTTGGGCGCTTGACCACCAAGGAGTGCATTGACGGCCGGGTTGCCGTTATATTCACCGATCGCCGTCACGATGATGAAGGCAACCGAGATTGCCAGCACCATGCCGTAGACTAACCAGGCTTGTCTGCGGTTGTTGGCAAACACCCCATAGGCATAGATAAACGAGGCTGGAATCATCACCATGCCCACAATTTGCAGCAGATTGGTAAACGGGCTAGGATTTTCAAACGGATGCGCTGAGTTGATGGCAAAGAACCCACCACCGTTCTCTCCAACCTGTTTCAGAATCTCGAAGTGAGCGACAGGACCGCGTGCGATCGCTTGGCTGATAGCGGGATTTTCGAGCGTGGGGATCACTACTGGCCCTGCTAGCGTTTCGGGCACACCACCAGCAATGAAAAGAACCGTGCCAACAATGCCGATCGGTAACAAAATGCGAGTAATAGATAGCGTTAGATCCACATAAAAATTGCCCAATGGTCTGCCCGTTAAGCCGCGGATAAAGGCAATCCCTACTGCCAATCCAGTAGCGGCTGAGACGGAAAACATATAGCCCAACCCCGCAAACTGAGCGAAATAGCCATAGGTTGTTTCGCCTGAATAATGCTGCTGGTTGGTGTTCGTCATAAACGAAATCACCGTATGTAAAGCTGTGTCCCAAGTTGGCGCACTGAGTCCCGTTGGGTTAAACGGTAACCATGCCTGATTAAAGAGAATGAAAGCCAGCAAGAGCGACATGACAAGGTTGCTGTACAGCACTGCTCGCGCATAGTGCCAACCCGTCATATCTTCGCGGTGCTGTACGCCAATGAGCTTTAGAATGATCTGCTCAACAGGCGTTAAAAGTGGGTCTAAAACGGTTCGCTGTCCTAGATAAACGCGAGCCATATAGCCCCCAAGTAGGGGAGTAATCGCTACTACAATGAGTAGCGTTACAGCAATTTGAATCCACCCTTGAAGCATGGGTTCATTGAACTCCAATTAAAGTTGAATGTGAGTTTTTGGTCTCAAGGACGTTAAATTTGCCGAAAAATGGGCAAAATCATCTTAGACCAGGTCATTGAATACCACTAGCAGCTAGTGCATAGGCAATAGCAAAATCGCTTCAAGACGTTTTCAGAAACATCTCGAATACTGCCAGAATCCTTTGCGATCGCTTCGGATATGATGAGACAGTGATCAGCGATCGCTCTGTTCAAAGCATCGACTACTTGTAGATAATTGACCTATTAATCATCAGAGATTTGGTGAGAAAATACAAGTATATTTTGTGCCACTCTACTCATATATTGCTTGCCTTATGTCTTCACGAATAGAGCGATTAACCTGTTTAGAGACAGTCTATAGCTAGAGATATATGCGTCATCTAAACAACTCCATAAAGTTGGAACAGAAACCAATTTCTGCATCACTCTTATGGTGGAGATTTGAGAGTCATCAATCAGTATTGCTTGAGCGCGTTTCAGCAAGACAATGCGATCGACATACCCCGACGATCGGTTTCTTTGCGTGGGGTCACGTCTGGCGATGAGCCTGCCGTCTTGTGACAAAAGGGTTTGCTTGCAGGTTTAGAAGCGATGGACTCGCTAGCTTCGTCGCTATGGCTCGAAAAACAGGCGTGTATCTTTCCTC
>NZ_PVWK01000112.1 GCF_003003795.1 Stenomitos frigidus ULC18
TCATTTTGGAACACCTCTCCAAACCGATTGCTACCTGACCCCAGATATTGCTACTTTTGTCAATGCGTAAGTCCTAATTCAGATGTTATGGAAAATACATGGGTAGCCGAGCGACTCAATCTTGTCGCGGTTAGTCCCCAAATTTGTAGACGACCACCTGACTGGGATGAACAAAATGTTGTATGCGGCTTTCTGAATCCGCCTGCCGGTTTGCAATCAGACTCGTTGCCCGATGGTTTGGAAGAATTTCTTTCTTCCGGCCCGCCACCTGTCTATTTCACGTTTGGCAGCATGTTAATGCCAAATAGCTATGCGTACATTAGTGCAACATTGGCTATCTGGCGGGAGGCTGTTGAGAGGGTTGGTTGCCGTGCGATATTTCAGGTTCCGACAGACAAAATTGAAGGATTTTCGTCTGACGACAAGGTATTTATGGCGACATGGGTCCCATACAGCCAAGCGTTTCCAAGATGCGAAATGATTGTTCATCACGGCGGTGCTGGCACAACACAATCCACACTTCTCGCGGGAAGGCCGTCTGTCATCGTCGCCCATGTGTCTGACCAGTTTTTTTGGGGGCAGGAACTCGAACGGCTGGGCGTTGCGAGCAAGACTCTTAAACGCAAGGGCTTGAAAGCAGCTCATTTGGCGAATGGGATACAGAATATTTTGAGGAATCCCAGCATAGCTTTGGTTGCGAGTGAAATTGGTAAGCGGATGGCAATGGAAGACGGTGTAACAACGGCGATTTCCTGTTTTGAAAAACGGGTACTTGGGAAATAGTTACACCACCGATGCTTTTAATTGCATGACGAGCACACCTAATAACCTTCTGCATCCTTTGGGATTCGACGTCGCTGGCTTTAAGGAAGAAGACCACGACTATCACTTTCACGTTGCACTTCCAGACCCGAAATGCTGCCAGTCAAACCCAAGCCAAGGAAGCAATCGCCATTGGAAGGAATGGGACGCATGACCTATTACGCGTACCCGTTATTAGTTCTGAGTTCTGAGCTGACTGCTGACCGCTAACTGCTGACCGCTAGAAATTGAACCGGCTAGGGACGGTATCAAAGCCCAGATCGCCGACTGTCAGCCCAAAGGTTGCACCGACTCCAGGCGGTCTGGTGGGTGGTTTTGGCGCGGGCGTCGGCAGGGGAAGGCGGCGCTTGGTAACGGTGAAGGGAAGCTCGCGATCGATGCCCGCCGTGATTTGAGTGCCATCGGGCGCTACACAAAGCGGGTAGCCGTTTAGCTGTCCCTGAATCACCACTTTTTGACTGATGACAGTGACCCGTACGGCATACGTGTCGATTTCAGCTTTGACTGTCATTTTGTCGAGCGGACGGACTTGAGCGTTAAACGGAATCGCGTAAGCCAGGTCAACAGATTCGGTGATGTCGCGATATTTCAGCTCAGTGCGAGCGCCCAGCAGCGCTTGGCTTAAGTATTGGGTACGAGGATACGAAGCGGGTTCGCCCGGTGGTTCATCGGGTGAATGCCCTGGTGTGCAGAGAATGTACTCGAAGGTCACGCCACCGTTGTAGGCGTTGTTGAGGCTCACACCCGATGTTTGACCTTCGTCGGGTTGCACTTTCTTAAATTGGTTGGGACGACGGGTAGCCGCGCCTGGGCGTCCTTCGTTGTCGGCAAAGACACGGGTGAGGGTAGCCTCAGAAAACTGTTTCCCCTGAGCAGAGCCCGTTGAGGTGTATTCGATAAAGCCCTCATTGCTCTGATCGTCCGTACTGTTGGAGGTAGTGTCTGTCGTCAGAATGTCGATCGTGCGATACACGTCCTGCTCTTCGTCCTGAATCAGGTCTGGCAAGGGCTTCGCCGGTAGGCTGTTCGGGTCTGCATGTTTGAGAAAGGTGTTCTTATAGCTACGGCTCGCCACCTCAAACATTGGGTAGGTGTAGTTTGGATCGGGGACATACTGCACCGAGCTGGTCCCATCTGGTCTACAGAGTTTGCGCTGGTCCAGCGGTGGCACTTCTTTGGCGGCATCCGCATAATAAGCTGCAAACTGCTGCAGGACCTTCGCCTCCAATTGGAGGATCGGGAAGTCGCGAAACTGGTAGAGGTCCCACTCTGGATCGGTCCGTCTGTAATCCAGCAGTTCGAGCTGGTCTGACTCGGTTCTGAATTGGCGGCGATCTTTCCCGATCGTGCGGCTGCCCGTTAAGTAGTTGGTCGCTGCGTCGATCGTGGGTTCGGTCGTCTCGGTTTTGACCAGCTTCCAAAAGCCTACCGCCTGAGCGTTAACATTCTTTTTGGCGTCGAGCACGTCGGTGCTCAGGTACTCCAAGCCGTAGGTGTGGACCTCGCGTAACACTTCAAAATTGCCCTCTTTCTCCACCTTAATCAGCTGTGTGGTTCTGCCAGACGCCACATAGTTGAGTGACATGGACTTGATCGTCTGGATGTCAGAGGGACATTGATCCGCGCTGATATTGCCGCTGTAGAGCGTGCGGCGATTGGGCGGTGAATAAATCCAGCGCGGCGCGGGCGGGTTCTGGGGGCTGCCCTGAGTCTCTTCAATAATTTGGTAGGCGTTACTCTCGACGAAGGTGCCCTCAAGCCGAGAAGCGGCATACTCCATGCCATAGCCAAAGTGATCGGCGCTGAACTCGGTATCACCTTTCACCGAAACATCGATCTCGACCACGCTGTAGGACCAAGCCGCCACCGCGTACAGATCGCGTGCTTGCACAGCTGTGGCGCTGTTGAAGTCGATAAAACAGCCGTTTTGCCGTAACCGATCGCGGGCATTTGTTTCCCAATCCGTCGTCGCGGTGATCGCCGTGTTGGTTGGGATCGACAGTTCCCAGGCATTGAGCACGGGCGAGCGGACACCACGCACTTGCTGAGCCTGGTCGATCGTGGCCTTGATTGCCTCATAGGCAGCACTGGGCGGCACAAGCCCGCTAATTGCATAGTGCGCAAGGTCCGCCTGACTGGTGCCGATCGTCGGAATCGCGCCCACAAACGGGACGCCGTTCTGAGCAGCCAGTGCCTGTACGGTTGTGCGGTTGCTGGTGGTGATGGAGAACGGCACACCGCTCGCGTTGAGACCACACTCCGGATCTTGGAACGGCGCATCATGGCCGATCAGATACTTGCGGGCAGCGGGATAGTAAAAGACCTTGCGGCGGTAGCGCTTACGCTCCCATTTACCGCCGAGCGAGACGTGCACCTCATACTCTAAGCCAGGTGCATAGGCTGAGTTTTTCAGTTTGTCTTTGTAGTGGGTGACGCTATACCCCACGCCTGCGAGCGTAATTTCAGTGCCCTTCTGAAACCGCGATCGGACGTCCGCGATCGTCTCTCTAGTCGCAATAAGCTTAAAGGACCCGCTCGGATGATTTTCAGCGCTCATGGACAGCGTAATCTCGCCAGTTACAGGCAGCCCGAAAAACGCCTCAAACAGGGTTGGATCAACATAATCACTGGGTATCGGTCCGCGCTCGCCTGCACTGATGGCAACCTCCTGGCTGGTGTAACCCTGACTGCCCAGAATGGTGAGCGGCAAGCCTGCGACAAGCGGATAAGCCGGATCGAGCGTAAGCACGGCGCTATGGGACGAGTAAACAAACTCACCCGCCCGTGGGGAGTGTGGATTGGCGGCAGGCGTAAACAGTCGCCCGTTGTGCTGAATGGCATCGACTTGCACAAAGGTGGACACATCAAGCGTGAGGGTGTTCCCGATCGCGGGAGGCGCGGCGATCGTCTGGCTGTTTGGCAGGGCGTAATGGTTGACCCCTGGTTTGGTCTGCTGGCTTTGCAGGTCCAGCACGCAGAGCGGCGCGAGATTACCACCCGTGTTGATCGTGCACAAGGGTGCCCCGGATGGATCGAGGCGTGCCACGGTGGGCAATTCGGGGTGAGTCACCAACCACATACCTCAATCGCTCCTCAGTTCAAGGTCCTCGAAGCGCGAGACAAAGCCGCCCGCCATCCAGACATCTGCCGTATCGTCTGTGCCGATTAACCCGCCGTTGGGCTTCAATTCCTTGAGTTTGACCCGTCGCAGCGTAAAGGCTTCGGTGCCTGACACGTCAGCGGCTTCCTGATCCTCATCCTCAGGCAACACAAAATCATAGAAGCGGAACGGCGTAGCGCCGAAATGCTTGCTGATGCGGCGGATGGTGCGGTAGACCCAGAACCGCTGATCAGGTATACGGAGTTCAATCTCCAGGCTGTAGGTCCGCATTTGGGCGATCGGCGCACCGAAGTTTCGGGTAAACCCTGGCTGACTGAGAGGATAGGTCTTAATCGGGCTGTAGATCGATCGCTCACAGGGCAGCAGAAAGCACGAGACGCCGTTGAACGTCACAAAGTAGTCACTCGGAGCGCTCACGGGTTTAACACCGTCAGGGCACTCGATCAGGATACGTTTGACTTGGGCAGCGGTCATGCAGCGGCTCTCCCTTTTTGCTGTTTCGCGAGTTGTGCCACGTCGTAGAGGCTGTTCAGGATCTGCTGCTCGACTTTCTTCTGTAGAGTGCCCTGATTGACTTCACTGCCTGTAATTTCGTTGGTGATGGTGTTTTGCAGAGTGACGTTCCCCAGCGTTTTCGCTGCCAGCACCTGAAACCCCTGCCTCACAATATTCTCAAGGCGAGACAGCCCGGCACCTAAACCGCTCCGATCGGCTACGTCCCCAGCAATCGCAGTGCCTGGTACAGGCGGTAAGACGCCGGTAGCACGCTGGGTCGGCGTGAGCCGGTTGGGTTGCACGGCGGTTGGTTGCGCCAGTGTGCCCACCGCGCTGCCTGGCTTGCCGAAGTTTTCCAGCTGCTTCGATAGCCGATCGACCTCCGGCGACTCTGGAAGGCTGAGGTTTCCTGCCACTGGCGTGAGCGAGCCTGGGAGCCTAAAAGCACCGATTCCACCGCGCTGTTGAGCAGAGGTTTCAATCCGGTCGGTCAGTGGGGTAAGGGCGTCCAGGTTCTCAACGCCCACCAAACGCTTGAGCAGATCGCGCTGCAGGTTCTCAAACGCCTCGCGCTGCACGCCTTTGGGGAGGGCCTCAACCAGGGCGATTTGAGCTTGATCACGCTCCAGCGCTTGCTTCGAGAATTGAGACGCGCGGCGCTCGTTGCCTAACGTCTCCTCCAGTTTGCCGCGCTGATCGAGTAGTGCCCCGGTGAGCTGTAAGCCCAGTCCTGCCTGCTCTTTTGCCACCACATTAGCGCGCGCTGCTTCTTTCTGCGCCTGAGTCGCGTTCGGGTCCGCTAGCGTTTTCTGCTCATCCGCTTTTGCCTGGAACTGCTCAGCCGTGTTCTGAAACTGGTTAATCCGGTTTTGAATTTTTTTCTTGCGTAAGGCCGCCTGCTCCTGCTTGAGCTGGATTTCAAGGATCTGGTTCTCAATACTTTGCTGTTGCTCAAGGCTCTTGAGCTTCACCGCAGCGGTGATTTCTGCGATGGTTTTTCGGTCGCGATCGTTGCTGGCTGTTTTGCTTAAGAGGTCTAGCTCTCCAGTCACATAGCCAGTCAGTGCGTTCTGCAAGTCTTTGCGGGCTTCGAGCAGTTTGTTCTGGGTTTCCAGCGCTTGCGATTGAGCATCCAGCAGAAGCTGCTGCTTGCGGAGCGGTTGCTCCTCTGCCTCAAGGCCATTCTTGAACGCCTGCACCGCCTGGTTAATCTCGTCCTCGAATTTCTTGTACGCTGCCGCCTGTCGCTGCCCTTCATCCTCTGCCAGTTGCTTCGTCAATTCAGCTGTACGGAGCCGTGCCGCCCGAATCCTCTCCTGTCGCGCTCCTTCCTTCACAGGGTCCGAGAGCTTCGGTAGCATCTCCAACTCCTCAGCATTTTTCTTGGCGAGTGCTAATTCTTGCTCGTCAACGTGTTCCTTTTCCTTAATGCGCAGTTCGTCTGCTGCTGCTTGACGGATCGCGCGCTGATTGAGCAGTTTCTGGATCTGAGTTTCCTGCTCAACCTGGGAGAGCTTCACCGTGTCCTCAGCCTGCTTCTGAGCCCGGTCCAAGACGGCAAGCCGCGCTGCCTGTATCCGTTCCTCGCCTTCCTCCTCAGCGACTTTTGACTGTACCGAGAGCTTTTGGCGCTGGTTCTTCAAATCACGAACCCGATCGCCGTCGATTTTGAGTGATGCCTGAGCGGTTTCCTTCTGTTTCTGCAGGTCCAGAATTGACTTATCATCGGCGGCGGCTCCGTCCTTATCCCCTTTAGCAAGCGCGTCCTGCTTGGCTTTCTGCAGAGCGGCGATCTGGGTGTCGATACCAGTGAGCTGCTCTTTAACCTGAGCTTCCTTCAGCACCTGCTCACGAGCGATTTCGGCTTCAACAAACTCTAATTGCTTGTCTAGCTCCTTTTTCTTCAGTTTGGTGACTTCTTCAGCACCCTGAACCTCATCCAAGCGCCCAACCTTGACCGCGCCTTCCACCGTGGCGAGCTGGGTCTCCAGGTCTGCCTTCTCCTGGTCCTGTCCCTTCTTGCGAATGTCGTCAATTGCCTTTTGGGCTGCCTGACGGGCCTCGACTTTCAGCCCTTCGTTGTTGGCGATCGCGTTCAGGTCTTTGATTGCTGCCTCTCGGTTCACCGCCCCTAGTTCGATCTGCTGTTTGGTGAGGTCGATGAAGTCCTTCGCGCGCTGCCCTGCCTTATCTGCATCGTTCGTGTTGGCAATATCGTCCTTTGCTGCTTTCGCCTTGCTGGCGAGTTGCTCATAGGTGTTGCCAATTTTGTCGAGGGTTTTGTTCTGGAACGTGGTTTCAGCAGATGCCCCTTTGAGGTCCTTCAGTTGCCCCTCAATAATGGTCTTCTGGTCTCGCAGTAGGTTGATCTTCGCCTCTTGCTGTTGGCGCTGCTGCTCTGTTACGGGCGTCGTCTGTTTGAGCAGTTTTAACTGAGCATCGATATCACCAATCTGGAGACGCGCAGCTTCACCCAGTTTTTGATTCTCCTTCAGTTGGTCTGCGGTCAGGTCTTTACCCAATTTCTTGGCCGCCGCAATTTTTTCTTCAATAGCCTGCCCTTTAGCGGCGATGACGTCCGCCTGGTCGCTGTAGATCGTGAGCGCGTCCCCAGCGTCCTTGATCGGGTCGGTGATCCCTTTGATAATGCCGCCCGTCGCCAATGAAACAGCCTGATTGATACCGGGGATTTTGGAGACAAAACTGATGTATTGAGCGAATTTCTCTTGTACCAGCTCGATTAAGCCAACAATCTTGGAGTACCCCTCCCCCACCACGCTTACCAACGCGCCCACGATCGGCGCGGTTGCCTGCACCAAACCCGCAAAGGCTTTGAAGCCGCCGATCAGGAGGTCGATCGTTGCTTTCCCGGCTTCCTTGTTGTCGTTAAAGGCGGGGGTAAGCGCGTCTGCAAAGGCACTGGCAACCTCGCCCAGCGTATCGATCACCGCTGCAAACTGCTCGCCCACCGTCTTCGCAAACTCAGTGAGCCCTTCTTGATTGGTAGAGAGAAACTGATAGACACTGGTGAGCTGCTTCAGGATGGCGTCGAGTAGCGGTGCCCCGGCTGCCTGTGTCACGAGCTGGATCACTTCCTTGATGTTGGACGTGACGCCTGCATAGCTTGCCGCCGCAATCTTTTGGCCTTCTACCCCTGTCTGAGTTTTCTGGTAGATGTAGTCGTAGAGTTTGCCTTCTGCCGCTAACGACTGGACCCGTTCATTTGTGAGCTTGAGGCTCTTGGCCTGTCGGGTAGAGAGGACTCCTTCAATACTTAGGTCTGCTTTGTGTTCCCTGTTGCTCCTGTCTTTCGGTTCAAGAGT
>NZ_PVWK01000087.1 GCF_003003795.1 Stenomitos frigidus ULC18
TGCCAATCCGCTTGCTGGTGAGCGAGGGCTTGCATCTGCGGCTTCAAGGCATCCAGACGTGGCGCCAACGCCTGGAGCTGGTCTTCGCTGTCAGCCCGCACCGTTGGCGCCGCCCGCGAGCGCCGCTGCTTTGCCGCACCCTCCAGTTCGTCCCAGCCACCCGTCGCTGCGGCCACGACCCGAGGGGGTGGCGTTGGGTGGCGTTGCCCCAGCAGGGTGCGGACGCCAGCTTCGGTGGGGGGCACTTTTAAGGTTGGCCCTTGGGGCCGCAGGTACACATCCAAACGGGCGAGACAAACATCAATCCCAACCCCTGTTTTTTCTCCAAGCAGCGTTTCGGCGGCGGTCGCTTGGGGTGGCCCTTTGACAACGCGTCCTTGTACAGGCGCGCTCGCACGCTCTAGCGAGCCTTCGAGTTGGCCTCATGGGCCTATGCGCGTGGCGCCAAACGCTACCAAACGGTGTCCGGACTGGATATGCGCTTCTTAAAAATACAGGCACCCAAGCAAGAGAGCGGTGTTTGATGCCCCTTAGGGACGACCGGTTACCGACCGCTGCAGCGACAAGGGACGTTCCATATCACGTCCCTACAGCAAGAATTGCACCTGATTAAATCTGCGATCCGAAGGAGATTTCCAAGCAAAAATTTACTGCTGGGTACAGGCAGGGTTTGCCAGAGTCTTGGCATCTAGCCGTTAGCCTTGTGATCAAGCCTGCCCCTATGGGTCTTTTGTTGGCTGGACTCCGAAATTGACTGGGCAAAAACAAACGCGCCAAAACTGGTCTCCTGCATTAATCTTGTAGGGCAGATTATGGTTGGAACAATCTGTCCAAAGGTACTAGATTCTCTATGCGGCTTGTACAGTTTTTCTATTTACGCGATCGCTCGCGGTTGAGTCATCCTATTGCATTAACGCCGTTACTGTCCTATAGACGCCAGCCTATTCGAACGGCGATCGCTGCGGTGATGGTTAGTTTATTCGGGGGTGCCTTAACGCCACTCCCTGTTCAAGCGCAGACAGCACCCTATTGCCAGCAGTCTCTAGCGGCGATCGACCAGAAGGAAATGTTGAGGCAGGTCGCCACGACAGGGAACAAGGATGCCCAAAAGCGCTATGCCAGTCTGATCAAACAACATGGAGAGCGACTGCAGGCCTGCCGCAAGCAGTCCTGGCCTCAAAAACAGGCGATCTGGCTGAGGCTCTATCCTTGCGATATTAAATCAGGCGCATTGGAAGCCGTTTTAGATCGCATTGTGAATCGAGGGTATACCCAGGTCAATGTGGAAGCGTTTTACAACGGTAAAGTGCTCTTGCCCGCAACCGATAACCCAACTCCCTGGTCTTCTGTCCTGGCCGGTTCTAGGGCTGAGAATACCGATCTGCTGGCTGACATCATTCGCAAAGGCCATTACCGTGGTTTGAAAGTGTATGCCTGGTTATTTGGCATGAACTTTGGTGCGAGCTATGTTCGCCGTCCCGATAAACAACAAACCCTCGCCCGTAACGGTTTGGGGCAAACCAGTTTGACCGCCAACACGATCGCTGGGCTCAGCGTTGAATTGGGTGCTGTTAACCCCGATGAGGCCTTTGTCGATCCTTACAGCCTCCAGGCAAGGCAAGATTATCTCCAGATGGTGCAGGCGATCGTCAAGCGCCGACCGGATGGGGTGCTATTCGATTACGTCCGTTATCCCCGTGGATATGGTGCGGCCTCCGTGGCTAGCAAAATTCAGGATTTGTGGGTCTACGGCGAAGCGTCTCAGCAAACACTCCTGCAACGAGCACTGAACTATCGAGGCATGGAGTTGATTCAGCGCTTCTTAGGGCAAGGCTTTATCACTGGTGACGACCTCAAGGATCTCAATTTGCTTTACCCCAATGAGCGAGAGCCCCTCTGGCAAGGCTTGAACCCAGCACGGATCACCACGCCACTACCGATCGGTCGTCGGGTTGCCCTGCTGCAGTCTGACCTTTGGCAGCTATCGGTTGCCCATGCGACTCAAGGTGTGCTGGACTTTGTCAATGCAGCGGTGGCACCTGTGCAGCGTCAGGGCATCCCTGCTGGAGCCGTTTTCTTTTCAGATGGCAACCTCAGCGTGGGGCGGAATGGCTTTGATTCTCGCCTTCAACCGTGGGATCGGTTTCCGAGTTCGCTAGAGTGGCATCCCATGGCGTATGCGACCTGTGGCAGTGCCAACTGCGTCATGGCGCAGATCCGACGGGTGCTCAATGCAGCGCCTCCTGGCACTCAGGTAAAACCAGTGCTAGCAGGCATTTGGCAACAGTCAGTCAGCAACCGTCCACCATTGGAGGTGCAAATGCAGGCACTCCAGCGCACAGCACCCCAAATTCGCTCGATCAGCCACTTTGCTTACTCCTGGCAAGAACCGGGGTCTGATAACGATCGCAAATTTTGCCAACCGTAAGGGCAGATTCTTTCCGTAGCAGCGTTACAGGTAATGCTGCTACGGAAAGAATTTCTATCCCACGACGAAATTCACCAGTTTCCCTGGTACGACAATCACTTTCTTGATAGTCTTGCCGTCGAGATGGCGTTTGGCAATATCGGATTCGCGAATCTGCTGCTCTAGCGCCACTCGGTCATCGGCGATCGCGATTGGTACCTCGATCGCGCCTCTGGTTTTACCGTTGATTTGGATGACAACGGTTTTCTCATCGGCAATCAGCGCGGTTGCATCAGCCGTTAGCCAGGACTGAGTATGGACTGAATCGGTATGCCCCAATCCATGCCACAACTCCTCCGCAATGTGAGGGGCAAAGGGAGCCAGCAACAGCAGCAAAGCTTGAATGCCCTCCGCATAGACGGGCGAATCCTTGCAGGCGGCATCGGTCAGCGCATTGCTCAGCTTCATCAACTCTGAAACGGCTGTATTAAACTGATAATCCCCTTCCAGGTCGTCGGTAATAGCTGCGATCGCAGTATGAATCGCCCGCCGCAGTTCCTTCTCTGCCTTGTTCAAAGCTGACCGCTGACCGCTGACCGCTGTAGCCTGCTTCTCCGTAGAAGTCTGCTGCGTTCCAAACTCCGTCACCAACCGCCAGACCCGATTCAAAAACCGAGACTGTCCTTCCACATCGGCTTCATCCCATTCCAGATCCTTTTCAGGTGGCGCTTTGAACAGAATAAACATCCGTGCGGTATCGGCACCGTATTTGCCAATCACGTCACCGGGAGCCACGCCGTTGTATTTGGATTTGGACATCTTTTCATAGACCAGTTCCAGCGCATCGCCGGTTTCTGGATCGATCGGATTGCTCAGATCCGTAATCTGTGTCGAGATAACGTACTTGCCCGTACGCGGATTTTTGTAGGTTTTGCCCTGCACCATGCCCTGGGTCAACAACCGCTGGAAGGGTTCGCCGAAGTTTAGCAAGCCGCGATCGCGCAACACCTTCGTAAAGAACCGCGAATAGAGCAAGTGCAAAATCGCGTGCTCAATCCCGCCCACGTATTGATCAACGGGCATCCAGTCGTTGGTTTTTGCCGGATCAAACACCTGGTTAGCGTCGGTGGCGTCAGGGTAGCGCAAGAAGTACCACGACGAATCGATGAACGTATCCATGGTGTCAGTTTCGCGCTTCGCAGGCGTGCCACAGGTGGGACAAGCAACATTCACCCACGACTCCAGCGTTGCCAGCGGTGAGCCTCCCCGACCAGAGAGTTCCACATTCTCTGGCAACTGCACAGGTAAATCGGCATCTGGCACCGCAACGGGACCGCACTTGGGGCAGTGAATAATCGGAATCGGTGCGCCCCAGTAGCGTTGCCGCGAGATCAGCCAATCGCGCAGACGATACTGAATGCGTGCTTTACCAAAGCCATTCTGCTCGGCATATTGCACGATCGCCGTCTTCGCCTCGATCGATGGCAACCCATCGAAGGTGCTGGAGTTGATCAGAACGCCCGGCTCGGTAAATGCTTGAGCAGGGGGCGTAGGGTGTGGGGTGTAGGGTGTGTGGTGACTACCTTCTGCCTCCCCTACTGGTGCAACGACTGCTCGAATCGCCAACCCTTGCTCTTTCGCAAACTTGAAATCGCGGACATCATGAGCCGGGACGCCCATCACTGCGCCCGTACCATATTCATACAGCACATAGTCCGCAATCCAGATGGGAATTTCTTCGCCTGTAAAGGGATTGATCGCCTTGCCGCCTGTGGGAATGCCGCGCTTGGGTTTGTCTTCGGCGGTGCGCTCCAGTTCACTTTGGTCGGCGATCTCTTGCGCAAAGGCATCTACGGCTGTTGCGCGATCGCTCGTTGTCACTACTTGCGTCAACGGATGCTCTGGAGCCAGCACCACATACGTCACGCCATACACGGTATCGGGGCGGGTAGTGAAAACGCCAATTTTTTCATCTGAATCCACGATCGGAAATTCCAGGTACGCGCCGGTGGATTTGCCAATCCAGTTTGCCTGCATCAGCTTGACCCGCTCAGGCCATCCCGTCAGCGTCTCCAGGTCATTCAATAACTGCTCGGCGTAGTCGGTAATTTTGAAGAACCACTGGCGCAGCAGCTTGCGCTCAACTTTTGCGCCCGATCGCCACGACTTGCCTTCGCTATCGACCTGCTCGTTTGCCAGCACCGTCTGATCGATCGGGTCCCAGTTCACTGCCGACTCTTTCTGGTACGCCAGACCTGCCTCAAAAAATTGCAGAAAGATCCACTGCGTCCACTTGTAGTAGTCTGGCGAACAGGTCGCTACCTCGCGGCTCCAATCATACGACAGCCCCAACCGCTTCAGCTCAGTGCGCATCTGGTCAATGTTCTGGTACGTCCACTTGACGGGATGAACGCCCCGATCGATCGCCGCATTTTCCGCTGGCAGCCCAAAGGCATCCCAGCCCATGGGATGTAGCACCCGGTAGCCTTGCATCCGCCGCACCCGCGCCAGCACATCGGTAATCGTGTAGTTGCGGACGTGCCCCATGTGCAAACTACCCGATGGATAGGGGAACATCGACAGCGCGTAAAACTTGGGCTTGCTGCGATCGTCGGGTGTCAGGTCTAACCCCTGCTCCGCCCACGTTTGCTGCCAGTGCTTCTCAATTGATGCGGGATTATAACGGGACTCCACGAACAAAACTCCTGCAAACGGCTTGCTTAGATCATTCTAGAAGGTTGATGGTCATTGCTTCGGCTTTATCAGACGCTTCTAGCTCTGGTTCCGGTCTCTTATCTATATACTACACATACTACAAGTCGTCTGCCGAATTTGGTCTCGTACTGGGTGAATGGTTGTCAGCGAGGCCATTGCTCAGAAAGCTAGCGTCTTTTCTTCATGCCGTGCCAGGCTTCTTCGTTTCCTGATACTCTGCGACGAACGGTGCAGCGATGAAAGCATTTTTGGGCATGCTAGTCATGAAGCACGAGAGGTGCTTTTGATTGCTAGAAGGGCGCATTAACCTGCCATGAGCCAGACCACTAAGACCAAAATTGAGACCACAGTGTTTAAGACTGAAGCGGTTAAGGCTGATGTTGTTGAGACCGAAAACATTTTTCGGCGTGGCTTAACGCTGAGCCAACAGGGCGATTACGAAGCCGCGATCGCGCATTTTAATCACATCCTTCAATTTCAGCCTAATCACGGCAACGCCTGGAATGAAAAGGGCAATGCGCTCATCAGCCTCGATCGTTATGCCGAAGCCATCACCAGTTTTGAGCAAGCGCTGATCTGTAACGCTGCGCTTCCGTCAACCCACTACAGCCTGGGTTGGGTAGCGTCTGTCAGCGGGCAGCATGGACGCGCGATCGAAAGCTTTAAGCAGGCGTTAGCCCTTCAGGCAGATTTCCCAAATGCCCATTACAGTTTGGGGCTTTCCTTGTATACGTTAGGACAATACAGCGCCGCGATCGCGTCCCTACATCAGGCTCTGGAACTGCAACCCGCGTTCGCTGACGCCTGGTATAGCCAGGGCTTAGCACTGTATGCCACCAAACGCTATGAAAGCGCCATCAAGCACTTCAACCAGGCGCTACAGCTACAGCCCGACTATCAGGCGGCATTCAGTAGTCGTGGCGCTGCACTGATGGGTTTGAGTGACTATGCAGCCGCGATCGCCAGCTATGACAAAGCGTTAGGACTCAACCCTGAAGATGCTGAATCCTGGTATCAGTGGGCAATGTGCCTGAAGCAGACTGGTCGGTATAAAGATGCCATTCTGGGTTACAACAAAGCGCTGGCACTGCAGCCGAGTCATTTGCCAGCGTATGGTCGTGGCTGTTGTCTTTTAAAGCTGGGTAACTATGAGGGTGCAATCTCCAGCTACGATTGCGCCTTAGAGTTTCAAGCCGCTCACTACGAAAGCTGGTTCAATCGAGGCATTGCGCTGAAACAGTTGGGACGCCTTGCGGAAGCCGTTGATAGCTATGACCATGCGCTTACCCTCCGACCCAATGATCCCAAAGCACGCACCAATTTGGGTGGGGTCTTGCTAAGGTTAGACCGCTTTGAGGAAGCGATCGCTTGCTACGACAAGGTGCTAGAGTCCCATCCTGATGACGCGCTTGCACAGCAGAATCGTCTCGTGGCTATGCGGCGATCGCAGGCCAGTAAGGGATAATGAAGACTCTCTCTATTTCAAAGGAAGTCGATGGGACAATACGAGCGTTTAATCCTGATGGCAGAGGACGAACTGACGCAGTACAGCACCGACGCCCGCAAGGTTGAAAAACTGCGGCAGAAGATTGGCTTATCGGTGCCGCCGGGTGAACAGCGACAGGTCAAAGAAACGCTTCTGGCCGAAATGCCTACTGATCCCATTAGCCAAATCGTGGAGAACCAGCGTCAGGTGGTTGCTTTACCGTTTTGGGGTATTGCTGGCTTGGGTCTGTTGCTTGGAATTTCGTTTATGCAGCCCGTCGATTTCATTGCTACGTTTGTTGGCGTCGCGATCGCCTTTAACGTCCAAAAATGGGGCTGGAAGCTACAGGCGAAGCGCCTGGTCTTGCAAACACTAGAAGAGATTGAAGCGAAAACCCGTAAGCCTGCCGACGAAAAACCAACGACATAGAGCCTGTCGAAAGCAGCTATCAGCTCTTCTCTGCCTGCTAAGAATGAACGTTGACGGCTACGAAAGATGATATTGTTCTTTTTCAGCTCTTAGTTGTCCAGTTGCCAACCTTGTTCCATCGCTGAAAGTTTCACGCTGGTTTCTTTTTGAAGGGGCATTTCAAAGCCTACGCTTTTGGTCTCCGTCTCAAAACGAGGAATGGGCAAGACTGCGACAGCGGCACCAATTAGCGTGAAAACGGCGAGCAGTTTGAGTAACATCGTGCGATTAAAAAGCGGTGAATTCATAGTGGATACCATTGCGTAAGTGATGCGGTTGCGTACGTTTCGTTCTTCATGCAAACTTCAAGAAATCCGGGTAATCCCTTTCTCTTTCTTAAGATAGGTGCACGAATGGAAATGGTTCATTTTTAG
Organism: Stenomitos frigidus ULC18; assembly: GCF_003003795.1. Classification (GTDB taxonomy): domain Bacteria; phylum Cyanobacteriota; class Cyanobacteriia; order Leptolyngbyales; family Leptolyngbyaceae; genus Stenomitos; species Stenomitos frigidus_A. The sequence continues at coordinate 7,451 of NZ_PVWK01000087.1, forward strand.
AACATCATTGGCACCGTCCGATTGTATGCTTGAGAGCTTTTCTCCTTAAGCTAGAGGCTGAACGAAGAGCGGGAGGGCATCGATCAGCGGCTATAGGTGCTTGAGTGCCTTTGCAAGTTAGAGTGATGGATGTTCGCTAGTGGTCTGTCAATTAATTGTTGACGGGTCACAAGGGGGTAAAGTTGAGAAGGATTCCCTTGCCTTCAATTGAATGACG
>NZ_PVWK01000088.1 GCF_003003795.1 Stenomitos frigidus ULC18
AACGCTTGTGCCTTACTTTTTGCAAGAACATAAGAATATTCTAGAAGCTTGGGTAAATTCTTTGCCAGAAATCTCCTAAGCTCAATTCTTCTAGCTTAACTTTGGTAAATGCAGCTTCTGGTGAAACATGGACTGGTCGTTGTAATCAGAGGGGTATTGGTGGTCAAATCAATGGTGGCTCAGGCTTAACATTCGTGATCTGGTAATTTTCTTAGGTGCTTCTACCATTTCGCTGAAAGCTTATAATCTTGCACAATCTTTGTAGAAGCCTGCATCACCCTCATTTTAGCCTGTAAAAAAAGGGTGATGCTATTCTTTTTATAAAAGGCTCTGAGGATAGAATACGATGAAAAGTCGCAGTTTCACAGTCATTCTTCATAAAGAAGATGATATGTACATTGCTGAATGTCCAGAGGTTGGCACAGTCGATCAAGGGGAAACGATCGAACAAGCGATCGCAGGTCTGAGAGAGGCAACGCGGCTTTACATGGAGGAATTTCCTCTACCTGAAACCTCTCCTAGATTTGTGACTAGCATTGAGGTCAGTTATGCCTAAACTGCCACGAATCTCAAGCAGAGAAGCGATTCGGGCACTTGAGCGGTTAGGATTCGATCAAGTTCGTCAAACAGGTAGTCATGTTGTGATGAAGAAAGAAACCGAAGAGGGCGAAATTGGCTGCGTTGTTCCTATGCATCGGGAATTGAAGGTTGGTACGTTGAGCGGCATTCTTAAGCAAGCGCAAGTCACAGTCGAAGAGTTCATTGAGAGTCTGTGAAGTCTAACAATTCAAATGCAGCGGACGGTCGAAAGCCGCTGGTGCTGAGTTTGAGGTTACTTGCCGCCGCTGATTTGAGCCGTTATGAGTACGATCGCCAACCTCATAGATTGGTTTGGATGTTACGAAGTCCAGCACAATCGTCCACTCACCCTCTTGCCTGCTCTTGCGATGCCAGCGATCGCTGCCTTAGCGTTGCTGGAGCCGTAATAGACAGAACGCTGTAGGGAGACGCAAGTGTCGTATGAACGCGCTTTCACCTAACTTAACCTACAGTAAAAGGGCGATCGCTGTCGTGAATGCGCGATCTACTGAAATGAGAACGCAAACCACCGTTTGAGAACGCAATTTGCCTTTTTGCTTGCGGAAAACACCAAAATGAATGCGCGATCGACTGAAATGAGAAAGTAAATGGTTGAAATGAGAACGCAATTTGTCTGATTGCTTGCGGAAAACACCAAAAAGAGAAACCAAACAGGCAAAATGAGCAAGCAAATTGCTGCTTTGCTGATTCAATCAGTAGTAAACGGCAAGCGATAGCCTTTTGAGAAGGGGCGATCGTAGTGCTCAATTCAGTCTTACAGGTCAAGAGGGCTTCTCACTCCTCTGCCCCCTCGGTTGAGAACATGGGTATAAATCATAGTTGTCTTCACATCTTTGTGACCTAACAACTCCTGCACTGTGCGGATGTCGTAGCTAGCTTCCAGCAAATGGGTCGCAAAACTATGGCGAAACGTGTGACAGCTAACCCGTTTTGTGATGCCTGTGGTGTGAACTGCTCGTTTGAGCGATCGCTGCATACCCGATTCATGCAGATGATGACGACGTATCACGCCGCTACGTGGGTCACGTGAACGATTGAGCGAAGGAAATACAAATTGCCAAATCCAGGCGCGGTCAGCATGAGGATATTTGCGCTCCAGCGCAAACGGTAAGTATACTGAGCCATACCCTTGCTCTAAGTCTTGCTGGTGCAAATGCCTGACTTTTCTCCAAACCTAACTGTCGTCTGCGACGACTGAGGCTCTCAGCCCACACTGTCTTGCACAGCAGGCGAACCTCACTCAAGGTCTCGTGAGTCTGCTTCCCAGTAGGGCTGTACTGCCAGGTCGGGACTCTGATGCCGTTGAATCAATCGCTGAGCATTCTAAACGCAATTTCATCAGGCCATTTTGAGCCATTAAGCAAACTGGGCGATCGCTTCAGCGTAGCGTTTCTTCGGTTGCAGCCCAACTAAGGTCGTCAACACCTGTTGCCGCTTCAAGAGAATGACGGTGGGTGTGCTGTAAATGCCCATTGCAAGCGCCAACTCAAACTCTTCTGTCGTGTCGATTTCGACCAGTACAAGGGCTCCTTTTTGATCGCTCACCAACTGGTGTAGCACTGGCTTGAGCGCGGCACAGGCACCGCAATGAGGACCGACAAAAGCCACCAGAATGAGTTTGTCAGACTGACTCTGCAATTGCTCTAACATCTGGCGACCCTGATAAAGATTGCTGTCAGGCATTAGACTTTGTGACACGGCGTGGCTCCTAAATGTGTATGAGTTGTAGCGAGAAGGTCGATCATGGAGCGCCGTTAAGCAGCGACTGGACTATTGAGGCATCCAACCGGCAAACTGTTTTTCAACAGCTTTTAAGGGTTCGGCGATCGCCGCAAAGACACTCTGAGAGACCGGATCGGGATACACGTCATCAAGCCCTTGCTCCACCGCTTGTAACGTTGCCTGAGCCACTGCGATCGGAGCAATTTTCTCCATTGGCACGCCTTCAGCCATGTCCGTATCCACAGGACCAGGGAAAACACCAATCACTTGTGTACCGTGAGGTGCCAATTCGGCTCGCACACCTTGGGTGAGGGAATGGAGTGCTGCTTTGGAGGCGCTGTAGGAACTAAAGACAGGCGCATTCGCAACGGCTACGACTGACATCATGTTGACAATTGCCCCACCACCATGACGCTGTAAAATCGGCGCAAACGCACGGATGACAGAGAGCGTGCCGAAGTAGTTCGTATTCATCTCCCATTGAGCCGTTTCTACACTGTGAGGCGTAAATAAGCCACCAGAACCTAAAACACCCGCATTGTTAATCAGCAAGGTGACATCTTGAGCCGTTTGGGCAGCCGCACTCACTTGATCAGGCTTGGTCACGTCCAAGGCGATGGGAATAATGCGATCGGGTGCGATCGCGACCACCTCCTGGAGCGTTTCGATGGATCGTGCGGTGGCATAAATGCGGTGGGCACCGGCTTGCACCAGTGCTTCGACAAACGCTTTACCAATACCACGATTGGCACCTGTGACAAAAGCAACCGAACCTTGAATCGTTATCATCATTTCCTTCCTACTTCATTAGAGTGTGAACAATGGGAGAGTGAAAACCTGAAGGAAAGCGATGTGTTGCGGCGCTTGAACCTGCCTGCTTTCCATACTTTTTAGCTTGATCCATTTCCATGCCTTTGAGAAGCAGGCAGAATAGAATATAATTTATTCGACTTTAGAATGAATGAAGCAATGGATCGCCTCGATTGCATGCAAAGCTTTGTACGCGTGGTTGAGACGGGCAGTTTTTCGGCTGTTGCGCGGGAATGTAACACCACTCAACCCACTATCAGCAAACAGATTGCGGCACTCGAAGCGTATCTGGATGTGCAGTTGTTAACCCGCTCCACCCGTAAGCTTCAACTAACGCAGGAGGGCGAACGCTTTTTTGAGCATTGCCAAGCTTTATTGGATGCGGCGGCTGAAGCGATCGCCAGCGTCGGGCAAAGACAAAATCCGAGTGGGACGTTGCGAGTCAATTGCCCGGTGGCGTTTGGACAGTATCAAGTGATCCCCTACTTGAAGGGCTTTCTTGAACGCTATCCTGATCTCAAGCTCGCTCTCACGATGAGCGATCGCGTTGTTGACCTGGTGGGAGAAGGCATCGATCTCGCTATACGGATTGGAACCGTTAACGATCCGACGCTCATCGCGCATCGCATTGGCGTGACCCGACGCGTCACGGTTGCTTCTACGGCTTACTTCCGCGATCTCCAGGAGCCCAAGACCCCAGAGGCGTTGGTCGAGCACAATTGCCTTGTTTATGCTCGTCTGGCAACCGGTAATGAGTGGCACTTTCAACGACCGACTGGCGAGACTACTCAAGTGACGGTCACAGGCAATCTACAAGTCGATAGCTCAACCGCCATTCGAGAAGCCGTCTTGTCTGGTTTAGGCATTGCTGTTTGTCCGGTTTGGTTGCTGGGCGATCTCATCCAATCCGAACAATTGCAAGTCATCCTCAAAGCGTATCAACCCACGCCTTTACCGATCCATGTGGTTTATCGTCGCGGGCGCTTTATCCCTGCCAAAGTGCGTTGCTTTATTGAGTATTTTACAAATGAATTTGAGCTGAATCCATGGGTATCCGACGATGGGATGCAACCGATCGCGGCACAGCTAACCCGGTAGCATCAGCTCCGACGATGATTGCAATCGCTGGACTCAGACGCTTCCATCTGCTTTTTGACTGTATCCATAGCTCAGTTTCCCTTGGTGCCATTGGTTGGGTTCAGTCCTTTGTAGTGAACTGACGTTGCTGCTGCCGCCACGTATCGGTCAATGGCCCAGAAAGGCTCCGGTTTCCACCGTTGATCGCTTCTAGGCGATGTAACTTTTTGCCATACAATCGACCAACTTAAGGATGTGACTCGATTTGCTGCTGGAAGTAAGTTTTCAGACTGTCTGCCAGGGCTGGCACCTGGATAGCGCGACGTACCAAAGCGTTATCGGCTTCACGCACATAGATTTTCACGATATCGGCAACCGTGACCTTGTTTGCATCACGACTCACCAGTTCGATCGCATCCCCACTACCCACCTCACCTTCTTGCACGACCGAAAAATAGATGCCGTTCAGACGGCTGTTGAGAAAGCGCTTGACCATATCATCACGCCCAAACTTGAGATTGAGTTTGAAACAAGGAAAACGGGGTTGTGTCACCAGCAATTCGGCAGTGCCAATGCGAAAGCGATCGCCAATATTCACCGCTGTTTCTGACAAGCCCTCGATCGTCAAATTTTCGCCAAAGGCACCCCAAGGCAACTCCTCATCCGGTAGTTCCTGCCGCCAATAAGTGTAATGCTCAGCGGGATAAGCGTAGACCGCCTTTTCTGCACCGCCATGAAGGGGTACGACACCGTTCCTGGCAATTAAGTACCACATCGCCTGAAAGCTCCTCACAGTATAACTTTCAGACTGTGATCTTGCCGCTTTTGCTCAACGTTGATGCACAGCAGCAGCGACGCAAGCGTTGAGGAGCAGAGCGATTGATAACTTTTGCTCATCATCTTGTGAAGCTTGTACCGTTGCGTGGGCGGCAGAAGTGCAACGATGAGACCGGGCTTTTGAGGTGTTAGACCCTACAAGATTACGCCTGTAGTATGAGCTTTGGAGGCTGACAAAGTCCAAAAAGAGTCCAACCCACTTGTAGTATGGGTTTTCCGCCTTCAGCAGAACTTATCAATAGTTGTCTGTTACCCTCCAACTTGCTTCGTCTCGTTGTAAGTCTGTGAGGAGTTTGGATGCCCAGTCCCCAAGAAACCGCTTACCCCCGGTTGAAGAGTACCTTGAGTACGCAAGAATTAACAGCCATCTACACGCCTAGTCCAGAGGAACTGTTGTTGTCGAGCCGGGTCACCAAAAGCCAGCCCTCGCAGTGGGGCTTTCTGGTGCTGTTAAAGACCTTTCAGCGCTTGGGCTATGCTGTACCGGTCGCGGCTGTGCCTTTAACCATTACCCGCCATATTGCCATGGTTGCCGACCTCAAACTTCGTACCGATGGTCTATCTGCCTATGATGCTTCGACGAGTCGCAAACGGCATCTCACCATCATTCGACAATATCTGAACCTGCAAATTTTTGGTCAGGCCGCCCGACAGCTGATGAGCCAGAGCATGACGACTGCGGCACGGACGCAACATGATCTAGTGGATTTAATCAATGTCGCGATCGAGTCCTTAGTCCAGCAACGGTTTGAACTACCGGCCTTCAGCACACTGTTGAAGGCAGCTCGGCACGCTCGCAACGAAGTGACTCAGGCACTGTACCAGCAAGTGATGGGGAGCCTTACCCAGGCAGAGCGTGGGCAAATTGATCAGCTCTTTGAAGCGGAGGCAGCCACTCACACAACGCCCTGGCAACGACTCAAACAAGACCCTGGCAGACCGACCCTGGCTCATTTGCAGGCATTGGTTGAACGGCTCAAATGGTTAGCGCCCCTGCGCCTGGGAAGCGCCGCGCTGCAGCACATCCCCGCTAGTAAGCGGCAGCATTTTGCGGCGGAAGCACAAACCTTGGATGCGAGTGAACTGAAAGCCTTGCCAAGCCCCAAACGCTATACCCTCGCCAGTACGCTCCTCAACCACCAATACGCCCGTGCGCTGGATGACCTGGCAGAAATGTTCATCAAGCAGATGCAACAACTGCACCACCGCAGTAAAGCAGCCCTGGCACAATACCGAGTGGCACAGCAGTCCAACAGTGACCTATTGATCGCCACCTTGCGCGATTTGATGGTGGCTTATCAGAGTGAAGGCGAGATTCCCCAACGCTTTGCAGCCATTGAGACCGTGGTGGGAGAGCAGAGTCAAACCCTTTTGGAGCAATGCGAAGCCCATTTGACTTATGAAGGGAATAACTACTTTCCCTTCTTCCAAAAATTCTACAAAAGCCATCGGGCCACCCTGTTTCGGTTGCTGGAAATCCTGCCGCTGCGCTCTAGCACGCAAGATGACAGTCTGATCGAAGCCATTGCTTTTATCCAAGCGCAGCGCACGGGTCGGAGTGCCTGGGTGGCCACAGTCAAAAAAGAAGCGCCGGGGACACCCGAAGCGCAGGCGGTGCCACTGCTGGATCTCAGTTGGATTGAGGGCAAATGGTGGTTTTTGGTGACTGGACAACGGCACCGCACACCCTACCCCAGCCAAATCCATCGCCGCCACTTCGAGGCTTGCGTCTTGTCGCAAGTGCGACTGGAATTGAAAGCGGGTGATCTCTATATTGATGGAAGTGATGCCTATGGTGACTACTACAGTCAGTTGATCACCTGGGAAGACTATCAGGCAAGCGTGGCGGACTACGGGCAATTAGTGAACCTACCAGTGGAGGGGCAGGCGTTTGTCAACCATGTCCAACAGTGGTTGGAACTACAGACCCAGACGACCGACCAGGCCTTTCCGACCAATACTGAGGTGGCATACAAAAACGATCGACTGGTGATCCATCGACGTAAACCGCAACCACCGAAGGGACTGGCAAAGCTCAAAGTGTTGATCAGCGAGCGACTCAAGCCGGTCAATTTGCTGGATGTGCTCACTGACACTGAACAGTGGCTCCATTGGACTCACGCTTTCAAACCGATCTCTGGCTATGATGCCAAGCTCAGACAGCCAGTCGCACGCTACCTGGCAGCGACCTTTTGCTACGGTTGCAACATCGGTCCGAGCCAAATGGCCCGCTCTCTGAGCGAGTTTGATCGGCGGCAGTTGGCAGATATCCATCATCGCCATATTGATGACCTCAAGTTGCAAGCCGCGATTGAGGCGGTCATTAATGCCTATAACCGCTTTGCCTTACCGTCTCACTGGGGCACTGGCAAGCACGCCTCCGTGGACGGCACCAAATGGGATCTGTATGAGCAGAATCTGTTAGCGGAGTATCACATCCGCTATGGCGGCTATGGTGGCATCGGGTACTATCACGTCTCGGATACCTACATTGCCCTGTTCAGTCATTTCATTCCTTGTGGGGTGTTTGAGGCCGTTTACTTAGGAGATTTCTAGGAATGAATTTACCCGCTAGCAGGTTGAATAAGGATATCCCATTTTGGTAATTCTGGATTGC
>NZ_PVWK01000114.1 GCF_003003795.1 Stenomitos frigidus ULC18
TTAACCCAGAGAGAAAAGGAAGAAGAAAGAATAGGTTTTGAAAGAGTTTGAGCGCTTTTTATAAAGCAACAGCTCTATTGCCATTGCATCGCCTCACATTGAGTCTGCACGATAAAACAGAGGTGAATGCGGCAAGTATTGAAGCGTGATGAGAAGCCAACGCGTCCAGTAGACCCAGCCCAACCAACGCTACAGCAAACGGTCAGCCTCTACGAAATCTCCACTACTCTGGATGTATCTGCACGTAACCAGCAGCACCGGAGAAATAGCGGCAGGATGCTCAAAGCCTTAATGCAAAAGCCCCTTTTGAGCACGATCGGCAGCGTGGTCGTAGTGCTCGTCCTCTTGGGAATATGGAAGATTCCCCAATGGCAAGTGGCACCGCTACAAAAGCAAATCGATGCGCTGCAAGCATCAGGCAAACCCGCCGATCCTGAAAAAATTGCCCCACTCGAAAAGTCGAGACTCGATGCCGAGAATACCTCACGAACCGTTTTAGTGCAGGGAGTCGGCGGGCTATTGGTCTTTGCCACCATCTTCATCTCCTGGCGCAACTTGAGAGCTACACAGGAAAAACAAGTCGCCGATCGCTTCAGCAAAGCCGTGGAACAACTGGGCAGCGACAATATCCACGCACGGTTGGGTGGCATCTACGCGCTGGAACAAATCGCAAAGGATGCCGAAGAGAAGTATTACTGGCAGGTCATGGAAACGCTGACTTCTTACGTAAGGGAGCGATCGCCCTGGCCACCGAAAGCCACCAAAACGCATTCCTCGTTTGTGCAAGTGGCATTGGAGGCGATGGCAAACAATGAAACTCAGAGTGATGAAAAAATTCCACCGTTAGCGATCGATGTTCAAGCCGTGATGACTGTCCTTGAGCGACGTAGACATACTTACAGACACCCTCTAGAACGTCGTCCACTCGATCTATATAAAGCTGACTTGCGCCAATTGAAACTGCCGCCGAAGGCTCAACTCAACCAGGCTAATCTTGCCGGAACCAATCTACAAGGAGCAGATCTTTTAATGGCAAATCTGCAAGGAGCCAATCTTATGATGGCGAATCTGCAAGGAGCCAATCTTATGATGGCGAATTTGCAAGGGACTAAGCTTACGCTGGCAAATTTGCAAAAGGCTCTCCTCCATAGGGCGAATTTACAAAAGGCAGTCCTTTGGGGGGCGAATCTGCATGAAGCAAACCTTTGGGAAGCGAATCTTCGAGAGACAAAATTCAAGAACCCTCCAAACCATCTGACTGTGTTTGGAGTACAAGAAGCCGTTGGACTCACTTGGAAACAACTTAACGTAGTAGCTTCCTATAGAAGAGCACTCTTGCCAGACTACTTGCCACCAAAACCGCCGCAAGCAGAAACGGCTCAATCGGCAACACAAGCGACTGAATCGGTTCAGGCTGAAGGTGAGACGGAATGAATAGAACTGACGCAAACCTCGCAGGTTTTAACCAAGAGTGAGGCACCGAACCAATGTAATCGCTTAAACCTCCGAGGTTTTGGTCAAATGGGTAAGTCCTGATGAAAACAAACGCAATCAAATGATTGGATGTTGTAGCGCTAACGGTTGATCTGGCTGACTACAACCTGTGGCGTGGACACGTCGGAACCGTGGTTAAGCTGCTAGCCGATGGGGCTGCCTTTGAGGTGGAGTTTAGCGATCGATCGTTCATGTTGCACCGAGGCCACAGCCGGGACGGGTAAGTTGGTCATGCGTTCAAATTGGTGTTGCAGTCGATGCAGGGTGAAGGTGCCCGTTACCAGCTCCGGTTTAAGATCGTCAGCCACTGCCACCTCTTTGTCTTGAGTGGCGGCAAGAGACAACGCCTCGACGATCCAACGAGTGGCAGTATCGGGGTTTCATTTGCTGCCAGCGAGCGCGCCAGTCTGCATCGGGGAGCAAATCCTGTGGTCATTGGCAATACAGAAACGCTCTGGGCTAGTGGCGTAGACGCCCCATCACCTGACGGTAGTTGATGCAGCGTGCTCGTCGCATCGCAGTACTGCCATGCACGTGCCATCGAGGTAGCTCGACTACTTCTGTCGTGCCAACAAAGCCGACCAGTCGGTCATGATAGAGGGGCAAGGTGAGTTGTTGTCCAAGCGCGAGAAAGCACCCTGTAGAGGCTGCAGCGCACACTGATGGTGCTATGGGTACTGACTCGACTGCTGAGGACTTCATAATCCGCCGTCCGATAGCGGGGCAACACCTGCAGTGTCGGTTGTTCCAATGCAAATTTCTGCTGGCATTTGGCAGTGAGTTTGGCAATCACCGCTTCGATGAAGACCTGATACTGAGCAACGGTCTCGACATCAAAGCGACCTCAACGATACAGCGATCGCCACAAGCGGCGTTGCGGATTTGCGGTACAGTCCGTACGCTTATCATGCCAACAAACTCTGAGCATTACTGTTGCTGTGATGGCTCTCCAGATGCCGCTGGTAGTCTAGAAACGACTCGCTTTGCATGAAAAACACCGAAAATGCAGTCAATAACGCCTCTTTCAGGCTGTATTTTGTCCCATTACTCGCTTGGCGAGCGTCTTCCATCGGGGCGATCGCCCGATTCAGATAGGCAATCAAAGCCCCAAAACTCAGCTTCATTGGCTCCATCAGGATTCTCTTTGAAAAGTCTTCTGATGCTCCTGCTTGCCCTTACCCTTTGTCAAAATCTGAATTTGGAATTGCTGCTTCAGAATGCCTTAAAGAAGGGGTTTTGGCTCGATTCAAACTGTACGGGACTGGCGGGATTCGAACCCTCGACCTACCGCTTAGGAGGCGGTCGCTCTATCCATCTGAGCTACAGCCCCAGTTATAAGCCTGATTATAACAGGCGACAACAAGGCAATGAAGACGAAGCAAGGATGGTTTATGTGCAGTCAGCACAAGTTCCTTAACGACCTTATGGAGTGAGTAGTGTGAGGGTTCGGACTTAAGCGCAAGCAAGCCTCTACAGGGGTTTTAGCAGCGTCACCTTGAGCTTAAAGTTGCCGCCAGCCAGTTCGCCAAAGGCACGGACACGAATGAAGTAGGTACCAGCCTTGGTAATACGGGTGAATAAAAGTGAGTTGGTACTGCCATCAGGTCCGTCATCATTCTCAGCAACAGTAGAGCCATCGCTTCCAATGAGGGTGACGATCGTGTCAAAGTTTTCAGAGGTCAGGTCGATCGACAGTTGATCGCCCTCTTTGAGTTGCAATACATAATCGCGTGCAAAGCCACCCTGCCCAGTAGGGAGATCTTTATCGGTTAGCTTATCTGTAATCGTTTTTCCAGACGCGATTGGGATTGGCTTATAGATGGCGCTTTGGGCATTGGCGCTCAACGCACTCATGCCGACTGCAACCAGCATGAGCGGAACAAGCAGCGCAAGACGAAGCCCGGCAGTCGAACAATGATTCATGAATGCAGTTGGTTTAGAGGGGAGGATTCAAGCCCGTCAACATTATGGCTTAGCACTAGGAAGTTGTGCGTTGTGAGTTTTGACCACTGACTCTTTCCTTCTGCCTTCAACCTTTACTAACCCGCCCCAACACTTCCTCCAGTTCATCTACAGAGCTAAGACCCGTCAAGGTTTCTCCATTCATGATGAAGAAGGGCGTACCGGAAAGCCCCAGCTTTTTACCTAGTTCAATATCCTGCTGAATGGCTGTTTCAGCATTCGCACGATCGCGATCGAACCGCTTCAGATCCAGCTTGAGTGTCTTTGCTGTTGCCTGATAAAACGACTCTCCTAGCTGTTCTTGCTGGGTAAAGAGTGCATCGTGATATGCCCAAAACTGACCTTGCTGCCCTGCTGCCCACGCTGCTTTAGCCGCAGGCATTGCCTCTGCGTGGATACTCGTCAACGGAAAGTGCTTGTAAACCAGAGTCACCACATCACTATGTTTTGCCATAAACGGCTTCAAGATTGCATGTGCTTTGCTGCAATAGGGGCATTGAAAGTCCGAAAACTCAACCAATAGAACCTTGCCGGACTTTGCGCCGGTTGTAGGAGACGACCCAATGACCGCTTTGGGATTCGTCTTTGTCTGTTCGAGAAACGCTTGCTGCTCTTTTTGCTGTGCTGCTTGCTGTTTGCGCTGGTACGCCTGCACCGAATCGAGAATGGCTTCTGGGTTCTCTCGAATGATTTGTAAGACTTGCTCTTTAAGCTGTGGGCTAATTTGACTGTCGGCTTGCATCGGAGTGGAACAGCCGAAAAGGGTCAGGCATATGACCAATAGCCCTGCCAGCCAACCAGACCAGCGGGTCGAAAACGGATACTGCATTGAGACGATCGCCATATACTTCAATCGCAAACTGCTCACAACAACTCAGGCAAGGCTAACACCTTAGCGTCTCTTTATCTTACGCTTGGGGGCGATCGCTCAACAGTGCCTTACTGCCTGCGAGTACAAAATATCAAGCCGTCAGAATTCCAGCTAGCGCGAGTACAAACCCAGGCATGATGCTCCCTCCAGACAGATTGGCGGGCTTTTCAAGCCGTTCTACGGGCTGATTTGGTTTGTAAATTTCAACCACTTCTGTCTCTGGATCAAGCAGCCAACCCAATTGCAAACCATTTTCTAGATACTCTTGCATCTTTGCCTGGAGATCCATCAGTTCGTCACTGGTAGACCGCAACTCAACAACAAAATCAGGGCAGAGCGGCACATATTTTTTCCGTTGTTCTGGTGTTAGGGCTTGCCAGCGCTCTAACCGTACCCATGCGGCATCAGGAGAACGAATCGCACCATTCGGCAGCCGAAAACCTGTGGAGGAGTCAAAGGCAACACCCAAGCCAGCTTGATCACTCCAGACTTCCAAACGAGCACTTAATTTAATATTGCGTCGCCCTGTCTCTCCTCCGGTTAGTGCCACGATGACCAGCTCTCCCTTTGCTGTGCGCTCAAATTTTAAGTCTCGATTGGCTTGGCAAATTTGCTCAAACTGCTCATCGGTGAGTTCTAACGTGGGGCGCAGGGCTAGAGTAAACACGATGTCTGTCTCTGAGTCATGAATGGCTAGCTTCACTATAAGAGATCCAGCGGTTGGAAGCGGCGAAGTCGCATGTTACACGACGATCGCAGTTGCTCTGAACCGTATACTGTAGTTTGCACGTTGAGTCAGAACGAGGTTATGGCATGGCATCCATTGGCAGGGCATCCATTCGTGAGTTGCATCAGCAGCTTATCCGCAAGGAGCGATCGGCAGTTGAAATCACGCAACAAGCCCTCGATCAGATTCAGGCGTTGGAGCCAAGGCTGCATAGCTTTTTGCAAGTCACAACAGATCATGCCTTAGAGCAAGCGCGGCAGGTCGATGCCAGGATTGCAGCGGGCGAAGACATTGGGCTGCTGGCAGGCATTCCGATCGGCATCAAAGATAACCTCTGCACCAAAGGCATTCCCACCACCTGTGCGTCTCGCATTCTGGAAAATTTTGTGCCGCCTTATGAATCCACAGTGACGCAGAAGCTAGCCGAGGCAGGGGCAGTAACCGTTGGCAAGACCAACCTGGATGAGTTTGCGATGGGTGGCTCAACCGAAACATCCGCGTTTCAACTCACGGCGAATCCCTGGGATACTTCACGAGTGCCCGGTGGCTCGTCGGGTGGTTCGGCAGCAGCCGTCGCCGCCGGAGAATGTACCGTCTCGCTCGGTTCTGACACAGGTGGTTCGATTCGCCAACCCGCCTCGTTCTGCGGCATTGTGGGCATGAAGCCAACCTATGGACTGGTGTCGCGCTACGGACTGGTCGCCTTCGCGTCTTCGCTGGATCAGATCGGGCCCTTTGCACGATCGGTGGAAGATGCCGCCATTTTGCTGGGCGCGATCGCGGGCTACGATCCCCAGGACTCCACTAGCCTCAAGGTTGACGTGCCCGACTACACGCAATATCTCACGACTGACCTCAAAGGTAAAAAGGTGGGCGTGATTACGGAAACCTTTGGCGAGGGGCTCGATCCAGCGGTGGAAAAAGCAGTGCAAGGGGCGATCGACCAGCTTAAAAGTCTCGGCGCTGAAGTACGGGAAATCTCCTGTCCTCGCTTTCGGTACGGCATTGCGGCGTACTACATCATCGCGCCGTCTGAAGCCTCGGCAAATCTTGCTCGTTACGATGGCGTGAAGTATGGTGCCCGGATTCCCGATGCCGAAAACCTGATGGATATGTACACGCGCACCCGTGCTGAAGGCTTTGGGGCCGAGGTGAAACGCCGCATCATGATTGGCACCTACGCGCTGTCGGCGGGCTATTACGATGCCTACTACCTCAAAGCACAGAAAGTGCGGACGCTGATCAAGCAGGACTTTGAAGCCGCCTTTGAGCAGGTGGATGTGTTGGTCAGCCCGACTGCGCCGTCTACTGCCTTCAAAGCTGGCGACAAAACGACCGATCCCCTCAGTATGTATCTCATTGACCTGATGACGATTCCCGTCAACCTGGCAGGATTACCCGGTATCAGCGTTCCCTGTGGGTTTGATGGGCAGGGCTTGCCGATCGGGCTGCAAATTATTGGCAATGTCCTACGCGAAGATCAGGTCTTGCAAGTCGCCTATGCCTACGAGCAAGCAACCGAGTGGCACAAGCAGAGTCCGATTGTGAAGTGAGCGCTTACGCAGAAACCGGGTTTCTTTGCAAATATGTCGTTTGAGTATTCAAACTATCTCCAGAAACCCGGTTTCTTGCAGACCCTTACACCGCATCCCAAATAAGCAACTGAATGGGAGTCGGATTGTAGCCATTGCAGGGGTTGTTCATCTGCGGACAGTTGGAAATCGCCACCAGCGTATTCATCTCTGCCCGTAGATCAACGATGCTACCCGGATCAGAAATACCATCCACAATTTCGAGAGTGCCGTCCTCGCTCACAGGCACATTCATAAAAAAGTTGATATTGCTCGTCATATCCCGTTTGCCCAGGCCGTAATCTTTAATGGCATAGAGGAAATTTTCTACACAGGCGTGCTGCCATTTCTTATCCAGCCCAAACCGCACCGAATTGCTTTCACAACTACACGCGCCACCCGATGTGTCATGCCGTCCGCAGGTGTCTTTGAGGACAGTCATCAGCACATTCCCATCGTTCGAATACAGCTTTGTGCCTGTAGTGATGAAAATATTGCCCTGTGCCCGAATCGTATCAGGGGCGCTGTATCGCTCGCTCGGATCATCCGCGTTATAGACCAGAAAATCCACGGCCTGATTGCCGCCTAAATCCACAATCCGCAACACCTGTCCTTTCGTCAACACCTTCGCCCAGGGCTTACGGGAAGGCAATACCTGATCATAAATCGCCTGTTTTGGGTCAAGTTCAACTACTGCCGCTACCATCGTGCAATCCTCCAAAGCAATGACTACTGACTTAAGTTTTGAGTTTTGAGTTTTGAGTGTTGAATGTTGAGTTGTAGGAGAGCTTTGAGTTCAGCCTTTAGCCTTCTGAATCCCAACTTCTGGCTTCTGAATCCTTCCAACAACTAACAGCTAACAACTCTTCTGCCTTCTGCCTTCTATCCTCTGTCTGCCTTAGGAGATTTCTAGGAATGAATTTACCCGCTAGCAGGTTGAATAAGGATATCCCATTTTGGTAATTCTGGATTGC
>NZ_PVWK01000099.1 GCF_003003795.1 Stenomitos frigidus ULC18
GCGTTCTGAAAGCTTACCTAAATGGGATATTTCAATTGCCCCAACCTAATCGGTACCTTATTTGTTTGCTAGTCCCTAAGCTCTCAGTCGTAACCTTAAGCACTCATTGCTAGCATCCGTTGAATCGGTTTGAGTGCGGCCTGTTGAGTCGCTTCGGGTAGCGTAATTTCGGGTATCTGGTGCTTCATGCACAGATAGAGTTTTTCTAACGTGTTCAGGCGCATGTGAGGACACTCGTTGCAAGCACAGTTGTTCAGCGGCGGCGCAGGAATAAACTGCTTGTGAGGAGCCACTTTCGCCATTTGGTGAATGATGCCGGGTTCAGTTGCCACAATGAAGCTCTGGCTCGAACTCTGCTGGATGTAGTTGAGTAGAGCCGTTGTAGAACCGATATAGCGGGCATGTCGTAAGACCGCTGGTTCGCATTCGGGATGAGCGATCGTCTCGGCATCGGGATGCTGGATCTGCAGCTGCACCATCTTTTTTTCCGAAAACGTTTCGTGCACCATACAGCTTCCCTGCCACAGCACCATTTCTCGTCCCGTCTGTGCCATCACATATTTACCCAGGTTGCGATCGGGCGCAAAGATGATGGGCCGATCGACGGGAATCTGATTCACAAGCTTAACCGCATTTGCGCTGGTGCAAATGATGTCGCTCATCGCCTTAATGTCAGCCGTGCAGTTTATGTAAGAAATTACCAAATGATCGGGATGTTTTGCTTTGAAAGCGGCAAAAGCATCGGGAGGGCAACTATCGGCCAGAGAGCAGCCAGCTTCTAAATCTGGCAGCAGCACAAGCTTATTGGGGTTGAGAATCTTGGCTGTTTCCGCCATAAAATGAACGCCAGCAAAGACAATTACATCGGCATTGGTCTTAGCGGCCTCCTGCGACAAGCCTAGCGAATCGCCCAAGTAGTCGGCAATGTCTTGAATATCAGCGTCTTGATAGTAGTGCGCCAGAATGACAGCATTGAGTTCTCGCTTTAGATCAGCGATCGCCCCAAATAGATCACCAGGAAGCTCAGTTTTGGGAGCGAGAAGAGTACTTGTAAACACGGTGGCAACCAGTGAGCGTACAATTTCAATCCCTCAATTATAGTCTTATCTACCAAAACTAGCAAACACTTTCTATCTTTTCACACCAAAACGTATCTCAATATGACCTGCATCTAAACGCAAAATGGACAAAGGTGGTTAGTAGTCAGGGGTGAGCGGTCAGCGGGCAGCACCAACTCAAAACTCCCCCATCCCCTTTTATCAATGCCGCCAGTTTACGCCGCATCACAATTCCGGGTTTATCGGTCATCATGTGTTGCTCTTCGCTGGTGCTCAACGGGACATCGTAGTCTGTGCCTTCTAGAATGAGGCGATCTTCAAGCGTGACGGCCCGATCGAAAGCAACGACGCTTTCAGCAGTGACTGCCTCTTCAGTATCGTTCCGCAAGCAAAATTGCACGATCTGTGAAGAGCGATCGTCAATTGGCGTTGCGGCTGTAAAGATCAGATGCACCAGACCATTGGGGTAGGTAATCTTGAGCGTACGGATAAACGGCATATACCAGGTGCCTTCGCTAATGCGTACAGTCCGAACTGCTTCCATCTGCAAATTTTGCTTCTGGATATCGCTGTTAAAGACTGGCAGCACATAGCGCATGCGCAGTCCGAAGTCAGTTTCTTCAAAGTCGTCAGGCTGAGGTGGTACGGGTTCCTGCTCGACACCAAACGTTTTGGCATGGACGAAGTGCGGATGAGCATTGTCAAACGAGTTCTCCATCAGTCGCAAGCCAGCGCAATGCCACACTTCATAGAATTCGGGGATCTGGCGGAACTGTGGATCGATCGCTTCGGGAATTTCTGGGAGTGGCAGCAGCGGTTCGTCCAGACAGACCCATACGTAGCCATAGCGTTCTTGGCAGCGGTAAGCGTTGACACGGTAGGTTTTGGAAACGCTTCCACTCGCTAGTTGTGGCACATGGGTACAGAGGCCCTCGGCATTAAACGACCAGCCATGATACGGGCAGCGAAGCGATCCATCGATCGCCTCGCCTTTCGATAGTTTGGCAGAGCGGTGACAGCAGCGATCGCGCACAGCCGCTGGGCGTCCATCATGATCCAACCACAAAGCCAGGTTTTCACCTAAGAGTTGAAACGGCTGTGGCCCCGCTGCCAAAGCTGATATGGGCATGACGGGATACCAAAAGCGCTTCAGGATGGGCTGTTGTGTGACAAGCATGAATGTTGCGATGGCGAATTGGATGCAGATTGAAAGACTAAGAAGCCAGTACTCACTAAACAGCACTTTTAAAAAGTACTCTTTAGAGCCTTGGTGGAGAAGCTTCAAGAATTTTTGCTTAGCCGCATGGCGATCGCTGTAGCTCTCAACACGGTATAGAGGCGATCTTTGCCTTGCCTACATTTCAGCAAAGGCTTAAAGTCAAAATCATTCTTTTGATTCGTAAAGCTCACTTCTACAGACAGAGTGGCTTTGTTTTAGTAAAGACTAAGTTTGTGATAGCTAAAAAACAGTGAACAAAAAAGCAAATTAAAAGCGGGTGCTGAATAACCTGGAGACTTCCTTTCTGTAAGCCTTCAATGACCTTTGTTCACGTTAGAAGTGCTCTTTCAAAATGAGTTCAACCGCAAAAAATGTCAAACTTTAATCCTAATCCTACTGATCCTACTGATCCCAACCGCGTTAGAGCAAGTCGTGATGTTGTCCGGGACAACCAGGCAATCCGCGAGCAAAATATTGCTATGCGTGAGCAAAACCGCGACATCCGTGAAAACGATAGTGCTGCTACAGGCTTGATGCTCGGTGTCTTACTACTGGGTCTCGCTGCGTTAGGTTTCGGTGTTTATTTCATGACTCAGCGTCCAGCGCCTGCTCCAACGCGGACGATTATTGAGAGAGATCGAACAACAACGGTTCCTGCTCAACCGTCAGCGCCGCCCAACGTGAATGTTACAGTGCCTAATCCTGCGCCGCCCAACGTGAATGTCACAATTCCTGAGTCTGCTCCTAGGGTAGCGCCATCGGCTGCACCATCCCCCGTTCCATCGACTGCTCCTTCTAATGCTGACCCACAAACAGCGCCCACTAATCCATAGGTTGTCGTGGGGGCTCGAAAGCAGCCTTGTTGTATGACTTGACGCTGCCGCTAAATTTAGTTCAGCGATCGACCATCTCGTTTAACGGGGTGGTCATTTTTTAGCGGACGCGAGGTTGGAAGACAGTGCGATTGGCTGTGATAACCTTGCCTTATTGATGCTTTTTCTGATTGATTGTGTATGGGATGGCTAGAGAAACTGCTGCTCTTCTTTCTATGCCTGCCGCTTTCAAGCAGTCTCTGTTCTGCCAGCACAACCGAGACCCCGATCGCCCCTGCGTCTAACAAAGAGAATCAACGCCTATTTCAAGCAGCGTCTTTAGCCAGCATGACTTCTGTCCAACCCATACCTAGCGGCAGACGACCTCATATCAAGGCCTCAGTATCACCACGTCCGCTGACTACTGCCGCTCTTAGCTTTAACAGCCAGCAATTTGATCAGCAACTACAGCGTTACCTCCGTTTCCTTGCCCAAGCAGGGCAGCCAGATATCCTCATTGTTGGTAGTTCGCGAGCGTTACAAGGCATTGATCCGATCGTCCTCCAGCAAACCCTCAGCGGTCGAGGCCATCCCAAGTTAAAGATTTTCAACTTTGGGATTAATGGAGCCACCGCGCAATTAGTTGACTTGCTGTTGCGCCAGATTCTCACTCCTGACCAGCTACCACGCTTAATTGTGTGGGGCGATGGTGTGAGGGCGTTCAACAGCGGCCGGATCGATATTACCTATAACCGCGCGATCGCGTCCCAGGGATACCAACTGCTGGAGTTTGGCATTCGTCCGACGCTGCTTACAGAGTCCTTACCGATCGTACAATCCTGCGCGGCCTTCTCACTGAACCTCGTTGCCGATAAATCCATCCACCAACCGAAATCTTTCACCATTGCGCCATCGCTCGAACCACCGTCGAAACGGCCACACCTGTGTTGGGAAGCGCTCAAGTTGCTGCTTGCACCTGAGTCAGGTGCCAGGTTAGAGGCTCTAACGCTGGCTAAACGTCAGGAAGCAGTCGGCTTTCAAGCGGCATCAGAACAATTCAACCCGAAGCAGTATTTTCAACGGTATCCTCAAGTCCAGGGTCAGTATGATGCCGATTACCGCAACTTCACTCTGGATGGGAAGCAAACCGAGGCGTTCGCTAACGTTGTGAAGTTTGCGAAGACACACCAGATTCCACTGGTCTTTGTGAATCTGCCTCTCACGCAAACTTATTTAGACGAAATGCGCACAGTGAATGAACAGCAATTTCGTGCCTATCTACAGCGTTTTGCGCGATCGCAGGCGCTTAGTGTGTATGATTTCAGCCAACGCTGGCCTCACCAAAACGATTACTTCACCGACCCTAGCCACTTAAACCGCTATGGAGCAGCAGCAGTTGCTACGGAGCTGGGCAAGTCACTGCTTGTCCCCAAAGTACGCCCTTAGTGCTTCGAAGGACGTTGCCTCTACGTAAAAATCCTGAGCACAGGTATCAATTGTGTTCAAATCGCAAAAAGAAAAAAGTCGTAACTTTATCGTATCTAGCAGTAGTTATAAAGATTGAGCAAACGTGGTGGGATAGGCTGTGCAATGCCAAGGGAGTTACGTATGTTTGTGGAAGGCAAAGTGAACCCTAGTAAAGCCAACTACGAACGTGACTACTACATCTGATACACCCACCGCTCTTTATCTCGCTTTGGCTGAGCGCGCCAAAGAAGCAAGTCAGGCTAACAACGATCCTCCTCAGGAACTTGTTCGTACTGTCCACCCATCCGTTACCAGTAAAGTCAAGCGACTCATCGACATCGTTGGTGCCTTGGTTGGGCTTTCCATTACAGGCATGGTAGCCATTCCAGTTGCGATCGCCGTTCGATTCGACAACCCCGGTCCCATCTTTTACAGCCAACTTCGGTGCGGGCTGAAAGGTAAAACCTTCCGCATCTGGAAGTTTCGGTCAATGGTGACGAATGCTGACAAACTGAAGCATCTCGTTAACAACGAAGCGAAAGGCGGCATCTTCAAGAATAAGAATGATCCTCGTATTACGCGCGTCGGCCGCTTCCTGCGCCGTACCAGCCTTGATGAGCTACCTCAATTCTGGAACGTGCTGAAGGGTGATATGAGCCTGGTTGGAACGCGTCCACCCACCGTGGATGAAGTCATCCGTTACAAAAAGCACCACTGGGAACGCCTCAACGTCAAACCTGGTATTACAGGCGAGTGGCAGGCAAACGGACGCTCCACTGTCATCGACTTTGAGGACATCGTGAAAATGGATGTCGAGTATCAGCACAAGTGGTCGATTACCTATGATTTGTATCTGATTGTAAAAACGATTCTCGTCGTATTAGATAAGAAGGGTGCGTGCTAAGAAGCGAAAGACTGCCGACAGCGATCGATAGGCTCTGCTACTAACCAGGCAATAGCCGCGCTGTGCAAATGTCCTGCCTTCATAACACAGTTATTCGTTTGGGGTATCTATATTCGTTTGGGGTATCTATTAGGTTATTCAACTGCCGTTTCTCCTGAAAAGTAATTTCTCCTGAGAACATAAAACGATAAGACAGTCTTTAACAGGCTGTCTTTTTTTTGGGCGCTGGGGTTTAGACTGTGGACTGGAAGTTTAGACTTTGGCCTTGAATGAATTTGCCAACCTGGATTACGGCCTCTCGCCTGCTAGCAGTCCCCCTGCTGCTCTATGGTTTACACAACCCAACGACAGCCCAGCGTTGGGTCGTGCTAGTAGTGTTTTTAGTCGCTGCAGGCACCGATTGGTTAGACGGCTATCTTGCTCGCAAGCTCAACCAGGTAACGGAGTTGGGCAAATTTCTCGATCCATTGGTTGACAAACTCCTGGTGCTAGCGCCGCTGGTAGCGCTGGTAGAATTGGGTCAGGTGCCTGCCTGGGGCGTGTTTTTGATTTTGGCGCGGGAGCTGACGATCGCTGGCTGGCGAGTCAACCCAAACCTTCAGGGCAGTACGGAAATCCAGGGCGCGAACCTGTGGGGCAAGCTAAAAACGGTGAGCCAAATTGTGGCGATCGCCCTTTTGGTCGCACCCCTTGCTGAACCTTGGCAGTTGCCTGCGATCGCTGCCTTCTGGGTCTCTGTAGCACTGACCTGGATTTCAGGAGCCATTTATCTGCTGCCTCCAAAACAGCAGCCAGCATCAGACACGGCTCCAGCAGCTAAGAAATAAAGCACAACGGCATCGAAAACAGCGTAGGGGCGGTTCTCGAACCGCCCCTACAGCAGAGACAAGAAGGCACAAGGAATCCCCCAATTCAGCAGTGCCGATCATTTTTACTGAGCGGTACAAACTAAGCCAAACACATAGTTTTGAATCGTAGTTTTAAAGTCGGGGTCGCCACTGGCTGGTTTGGTCGTCAGCGCTAGCTTAACTGGATTATTTACTTGCCCACGTCTAAAGAGGCTGCCAATGTCTCGCCGAAAGAGTTCTGCAGCCGTTAGTTGACCCGTCACAGTCGTTGGATCACCGTTGGTTAGGGTTGTAATTTCGAGATCATGAAAGTTCTCGAAATTGACGAAATCGTTCCAAAGGCTGGTTGCAGTCAGCGTGTCCCAAAGGAACAGGGTATCAAAGACAAAAACCCCTGGAGCGGGACTGTTAGCAAATTGTAGCGTTTGGATAAATTGGGCGGGTGCTGTCGCGCACTTAGATGGATTGTTTTTGAGGCGATCGGCAAACCCTTGTAGTCTGGCAGAGTCGGTTGCGTTTAAGGGCACGATCGACACAGGAATGCCTGAATTTAAGGCTTTAGCCATTGCTAGCGCATCAATCCAGAAATTGAACTCGGCGTTGTTCAGCGAGTTAAAGGCTTTTTTTTGTTCGCCAGTCTGAATAGCTTGGAAATTTGTACCAGGGAACGGTAGGTGGTGCATCCCAAAAATGTGTTCGCCTGCCTGGAAATAGATGTTGCCGGCAGTCCAGGTTGGGAATGGTTCATTCAAACGATAATTGCCGTTTGCATCAAAGTTATCTGCCTTGTTGGTGTCCCAGGCTCCACCCATAAAGCGCGTTGAAAGGACCGACTTTAAGTCAGAGAGCTTAATTTTACGAGGACAGCCATACTCTTTAGGGCTGCGCTCAATTTTTATATAAGCTCTTGCCAGATTTGTTACAGGACCAACAGAAAGAATTGTCAGCGGTTTCTTGCTGCGGTAGGCGTCACAAATGGACTCTGCAATAAAGTCGGGAGCCTTCTTTTTAGGACGAATAAGATCTAGCTCTGGCAAACTAAATTGGTTAAGAGCATCTTGAGCTTTGGGCAACACATACTTCAATGTTTCATCACGGAATGGTCGGTTAAACTCATTCCAGCAAACAATATCGCGTTCAGAGAAAACGAACTCTTTATGAAAGAGACAAGGTTCTAAAGCGGGTTTACCTGCGATCGGAAGCTGAACTCGAATTGGTGTATACCCGGTTCCAGCAAGCGGTTTTCCAAACTCGTCAGTTTCATTTGGCACTGAAAGTGTGGTTGTTCTCACATCACATCCAGAATAAATCTTCGCTTTGCTATATTGAGCAACCGATAGAATTTTCTGCGTAATACCATCAATTGTTCCTTCAGCCGCGCTGAACGTTCCTAAAACCGTTTGCTTTAACTCTGGATAGCCATGGGAATTGTTGCAGTAGGATTCACCATTGGGTGCTGTCGTCACACCAATCAGCTTCACTGGAGGCGTTTTTCCCTGTGATGCAAGCGCTACCACTAACACGGCATAGTAATCCTCAAAGCCGCCGTCATGATCAAGAATGACGCGAATCGGCTCGCTAGCAAGGGCTGCTGGCGGCAAGCAGACGATCCCTGAAAGTCCTGTTAGCAGTAAACTCGAAAAAAGATGCTTGAGTGTGAAACGAACCATTTTAAAGCCTCACGGATTGCGATCGCGCTCGATTGATTGAGCACTAAATGATGCTCGTCTGTTCAGCACGATCGCCCTGTTCGCAACTAACTCAATTAGAAAAGACGACTATTTGCCTAATCAAGTCAACGCTTCTTCTAAGTAGTAATCGAAAGGGAAATGCACCAGCAGGCGAGTATGAGCAGAATCATAGACTTAAAAGCCGCAAAATAAAGTTCAGGTGATAACAAATCCTTTGATTTTAGAGCATTGAATCCGTTTCAAAGCTGGCTGAAGCATCAAGTTTGACGTTTAGCGAAAAGCCTCGCTTTGCGTGCTCTTAATCATTCCTTAATCAAGAATTTAGACGCTGACTG
Organism: Stenomitos frigidus ULC18; assembly: GCF_003003795.1. Classification (GTDB taxonomy): domain Bacteria; phylum Cyanobacteriota; class Cyanobacteriia; order Leptolyngbyales; family Leptolyngbyaceae; genus Stenomitos; species Stenomitos frigidus_A. Next base: position 8,335 of record NZ_PVWK01000099.1, read on the forward strand.
CAAGTTTGCTCGCAGGTAAAACACGGCGAATTTCGGCGATCGTGGTTACACCTGTCGTAACTTTGGCGATCGCGGCTTTGCGGAACGAATCAAACTCGCTCTCGTTTAAATAGTTTGTTAGCTCAGTCAGCGACCCTTCATAAATCAACTGACGGATCGTGGCGTCCACATGCAAAAGTTCAATAATGGCTTCCCGCCCTAAATAACCGGACTGGAAACAATGGGAGCAGCCTTTTCCCTGTCGCCACGCCTGCGGATTGGCGTCTACCAGATCCAGACCCAGCGTACGTAAGTCGGTTTCTGTTGGGGTGTAGGGTTCCGCGCAATGTGGGCAAACACGACGTACCAGGCGTTGCGCGACCACACCCAGCAGCGCATCACTAATCAAACCGGGATCAGGCCCCACATCCTTCAGCCGTGGAATGGCACCGATCGCATCATTCGTGTGCAGTGTTGTGAGTACCAAATGTCCTGTTAGAGCCGCTCTCACAGCCGTTTCCGCCGTTTCACCATCCCGAATTTCACCCACCATGATAATGTCTGGATCTTGCCGCAGAATGGCTCGTAGCCCTGCTGGAAAGGTCATACCAGCGGTCTCATTCACCTGCGTTTGCGTGATGCAGGGGAGGATATATTCCACCGGATCTTCAACGGTGACAACATTGACATGCTCTGTGGCGATCGTCTGCAAGCTGGTATACAACGTGCTAGTCTTCCCAGAGCCCGTCGGACCTGTGAAGATAATCATGCCTTGAGGCTGCTGTAACCAACTTTTGTAGAGTGCCAGTGCCCGTTCGGTAAAGCCCAATTCATCCATTTGAGAGAATGGATTTTGTCGGGGCAGCAGGCGAATCACGGCTTTTTCACCCCCGACACATGGCAACGTACTCACCCGTAAATCTAGATCCAGGTTGGCTGCTGTTGCTGAGGTGTACTGTTCACTAATGCGGGCATCTTGAGGGCGACGGCTCTCGGAAATGTCCATATCGGCCATGACTTTGAGCGCCACGATCGTGCGCCGACTAACGTCCAGTGGCAGCATGGTGACATCGCGCAAAATACCATCAATGCGGTAGCGTACCCGTAAGCCTTCTGTGGTTGGTTCGAGGTGGATATCGCTGACACGATTGCGAACTGCACTGGCAAGCAGTACTTTGATTTGAGCAATTTGGTTGTCAGCTTGCGACAGATGGTATTCTGCCGCTTCGGTAATGTTTTCGGGCTCTGATCCGGTCAGCGGGACGGTCGCCACAGTTGTTTGCACCTCTACGCTCTCATCAACGTGAGCCGCATCCCATTCGCCAAGCAACCGTCCGCCAGAAGGTTGCAACTGAGTCTTGCTGGCTGCTGGCTGCAAAGGTTTGGTTTGAGACTTGCGTTTTTGGGTCTTGGGTCGCGATCGCTGGTCGATCGCGACCTTCAGCAGCGGTACCTGAAGAAAAAGCACCCAAAAAAGGTACAGGTACTTTTGTGCCAATAAGTGCTGAAACAGCGTTTCGACTGGGGAAGGCTGCGGCTGCGCTGTTGGTGTCTTCGCTGTTGGTGTTTTAAGACTGAAGTCTGTAACTGGAGGAAGCGGTGATGCTTGGGTGACTGGAACGCGCGGTCGCAGTTTGAGAGTTGCTTGCGGTTGGGTTGCTTGCGGTTGGTTTCTCTGCGGTGGTTTAAGTGCAGCAACGGTTTGCTTCTGGGGGCGCGATCGGGGATTGGGTTTGGCTGCAACTTTGCTTTTCTGGGTTGGCTGCAGCGGTCGGTTTGCAGGCAGCGTTGGAACAGGCAGGAGGTCAGGCTCGCTATCCGGAGTTTGGTTGGGAGCAACCTTACCTGGCAAAGGGCTCTTGGGTGTTTCTGTTACAGGCGGTCGCGCTGGCGCTGCAGCGGATGGGAATCGCGTTGACGGAATCGACGATCGCGGCGTGGGAGTCGTCGCTGCTTCATCGTCGTCATCAGGAGATGAATCCGGATCGACTGCCGACAATGGCTGAGCTGAAGGTGCTGTTGGATTGTTTCGAGTGGGTTGCCGATCCGACTGGGTTGTTTTTTTGCCGCACAGACGAGACAGATCTTGAGTACTGCGCCCTTCAATGCGGAGATAGCAGGTGGCATTGTAGTCACCCGTTTCTTGCGCTGAGATTTGAAGCGCGATCGCAAGCAGCACCGTCTGTATAACCGTGCCCGTGACAATCATGAAGCGAAGGAATCTCAGCATTAGACCATGAAAAGGCTCAATGAAAACTGACACAGAAACCGGATTTCTCAATCGAGGTCAGAACCAGGTTACTTGATGAAACGATCGACTCACTCATTCTGACAAGTCCAAAATCCGGTTGCTTGACATTGAGCAACTAAGGGATCTGACTTTTCAGACTACCAGAACAACATTAAATCTAAGTAAGCGCGTGAACACGGATTCAGCAGAGTATTTTTGTAGAAAGAATTAAAGCGGGCTTTTGGTTCTAACCTGGTCATAGAGAGTCTCCATTGCTTCAAAGAACGAGTTTTCGCGCCTCCAAAAGGCAGGGAAATCACCTTGCTTCTTGATGGGAATGCCAGCTACCAGGGTTTGAGGCAGCGGATCGATCGTCTGCGGGAGGCGTTTGGCACCATGCCAGAAGTCGCGCAAATGGTCGATCGCTTCAGGCGGCAAAGTGACAGGTCGCGTGTGATAAGACGCTGTGACGTGAGGGGGACGTTGCGCCAGTTGCAGCTCAGCGGCAAGTGCCTGCCCTAACGGCGATTTAGCGAGTTCTTTGTGTAAGTCCTCTCGCGACAAACCCCGCAACTCAAACAGCAAAAACGGATCGCGATCGAGTGCCGCCGCCACCAGGTAATAAACACCTGCAACGTGTTTACAGGGATTGCCCCAATCCGGGCAGGAGCATGTAGTAGAAAAGTCTTTTTTCCCACCCGGAAGAAAGTTCAACCCCAGCGTTTTGAAGGAGTCTTCGATGTTGTCGGGAATTTCGTTGAGCAGTAAGCGAGAGATGAGACTGGCTCTGGAGGCGATCAAGGCGATCGCGGCTGCCCATTTTGCGGCACTAATGGGATGAAACTCGATCGTGGTGATATAAAGCGGCTCTTTATAAACGCCAAAATAAGGATTCACGGAACCTCGCACGGTCGCAGAAACAACACCGTCCTTAATCTTAAAGCTAGTGACTTTGCCGTTGTTCGCATAAGAACGCCCGCGACTTAACCGACCCTCATCGGAAAATTGTTCCAACGCTTCAATGAACTTTTTGCCCCACCAGGTACGACTGAACTTACTCATAAAGTTACTCATCAAAGAATTTTTCAATAGAGCCTAGATGACATTATTGCAATGCTTCTCTAATTGCAGATCGGAAGGCAATGATGGCATCTAACGGTTCAGGGGATTGCACATGAGTTGCCAGCAATGCTAAGTCTAAATTGGGTAGAAACTCGCTGTGATCGCTCTGTTCATACCCGTTTGATCGCAGGTGATAAATTACAAAACCACCTCTTTGCCAAAACCAAACTTCGGGGACATCTAGACCCTGATAAATGTCCAGTTTATTAATACCGCCGTCAGTCTGCACGACCTCAACGGCGATATCAGGAAACTCTTTATCGGTCTCCACACAAAAGGAAACATCTGGCTCGGCTCCTCGACGCTTCGCCTCTCGTCTAAACGTGGTTGATCCCAAGCCATAAAAACGCGTTCGGGTTTCTTCAAAATAAATTCTTAGTAATCCCGAAATATTGTCCTTGCTAACTTCGTGTTTGCGTCCCGGCATAGTGATTTCAAGTGTACCCTCAAGGTAGTGAACCCGAAAACCGGGAAAGTCATCGCCGAGATCAGCCAAGAACGCTTCGTATGCCTGCCAGCTCACATCGGCAATGGTGTACTGCTGATCAGTTGCATCCGAAATTAAGTCGGGATGTTCTTTAAGTTTGTCAATCAAATTAAGATTCATTGCTTCTGCCGCGTCGTCTTTTTACTGTAGCGAATTACTGAGGACTTACCAAACAATTGACTAGAGTGGAAACTAAACAGGGCTTCCATTTCATTCCAGAATCGCACTTTTATTTAGGGCAATCAGCTTCTTAAACGCGTTGCTATCTAGCTCTGTTAACCAGGATTCATCGGCACCCACGATCGAGCCTGCCAGCTTTTTCTTATCTTCAATCATTGCGTCGATGCGTTCTTCTAGTGTCCCCATTGCCACAAATTTGTGGACGAACACATTCCGCTTTTGACCAATCCGAAACGCGCGATCGGTAGCTTGATCTTCGACTGCTGGATTCCACCAGCGATCGAAATGAAACACATGATTCGCTTTAGTGAGCGTAATGCCCACACCACCCGCCTTCAGTGACAACACAAAAATCGACGGTTCTGTTTCGGGGTCTTGAAACTCGGTGATCATCTGCTCTCGTTTCTTACGAGATGTGCTGCCAGACAGATAGTAGGTGTTGTAGTGACAGGCTTGCCGCAGATATTTTTCTAGAGCCTGACCCAGTTCATTAAATTGAGTGAAGATCAGCATACTTTCACCTTCTTCCATCGCTTCTTCGACCATTTCACTGAGGCGGGTGAGCTTGTGCGATCGCTCTGGTGTAAAGTTGCTGCCATCCTGAAGAAACTGCATGGGATGGTTACAAACCTGTTTGAGTTTGGTCAGCGTTGCCAGGATCAGACCTTTGCGTTGAATGCCTTCTAATTCGTTAATCTTTGCTTCGACATCTTTGACCACCGCTTCGTAGAGAGAAGCCTGTTCTTTGGTGAGATTGCAAAAGAGCTTTTGCTCTACTTTATCTGGTAAGTCTTTGATGATGGATTGATCGGTTTTAACGCGCCGCAAAATAAATGGTTCCACCAGTTTTTTCAGTGTAGCGGATTGGCGTGGATCATTGTTTTTTTGAATCGGCAATTCAAAGTTACGGCGAAATTGAGTTTGATTGCCCAGATAACCCGGATTGAGAAAATTAAAGATCGACCAGAGATCCAATAAACGGTTTTCGATCGGTGTTCCTGTCAACGCTAACCGATGCGGCGCATTCAATTTCAGAATGGCTTTCGTTAGGGCAGCTTTGGGATTTTTGATGTTTTGCGCTTCATCCAGCACAATGCGATGCCATTTGATTTCATCCAACAGCTTGGCATCCAGTCTTGCTAAGGCGAAGGATGTGATCAACAAATCATTTTCGCGGCAGGCTTGCTTGAAGGCTTTGCTCTCTTTGGCCCGTTCCGTACCGTGATGGACGATCGCCTTTAGCTGTGGTGCGAATTTTTGGATTTCGTGATGCCAGTTGCCGACCACTGAAGTTGGCGCGATCAGTAAGGTCGGTGGCAGATGAGTCTGTCCAGCTTGTTGCATCAACTCCCGCTCCTGAAGCAGTCGAGCGATGACCTGAATCGTTTTACCCAAGCCCATATCATCAGCAAGGCAGCCGTTTAAACCCAGCTGTTCCAGATAGTGCAACCAGGACACACCGCGTTTTTGATAGTCTCGCAGATTGCCCTGCAGGTGCTGGGGATTATCGACAGGTTGCAGTTGGCTCTTGTCACCCAGCTTCTCCAGCATCTCGGCTAGATTGCTAGAGCGATCGACCTGCAACTCCAGGTTCTCATCGTCGCTGGCAGTGAGCTTGAGGAAGTCCAGCAGGCTCAGTTCTGGGTTCTCTTGCTGCTGTGTTTTCCAGAACTCCAGCATTTGTCGCATTTTGGCCTGATCCAGTTCCAACCACTGTCCCCGGAACTGGACGAGAGGCGTTTTGGCGCTGACCAGTTGGTTCCATTCCTGCTCGTTGACAGGCTCGCCGCCAATCGCCAGTTCGTACTGGTACTCCACCAAACTCTCAAACGAGAAGTATTGCTTCGCCTTGTCTTCGCCACCTGTCAGCGATTTACCTTTGGCTTTGAGCCGGACTTTGGCCCGTTGCCGTCCCTGCGGTGTCCACCAGGCAGGCACGATCACCTTGTAGCCAGCATTCTCCAGCACCCAGGCAGACTCTTTCAGAAACGTAAAGGCCGATTCCAGATCCAGCGTGATGCCAACGGGTTGATCGGTTTCCAAGCCTTGCCACAGCGCCGGATAGATGCGAGCCGCATAGCCCAAATTCATCAGCAAATGTTGTTCAAACTCCTGCCCCATTTGCTTCTGGACTTGCTTTTGCTGTGGCGATCGCATCCGCCAGTAGTCTTGCAGCGACACGCGCAGGGATGGATCGCTCTTGGGCGCAACTTGAAACTGAAGTTCCCAGGGGTCGTCTGGGTTCGCTGGATCTTGCAGCTTGAAGCACAGGTAGAACGGTTGATCGGACTGGGTTCGCACAATGCGATCGCGCCACGCCTGCCATTGCTTGTACTCTTCCAGGCTCGTTGCTGTCGTCCAGGGCTTGCCAGGATGCAAACAACTATAGAGAAGGGAATCAAAAATGGTCTTTTCGAACGCTTGCGTGGTGGGCGTATGAGTCAGCAGATCGGTCAACAAACATTCAGAAAAGTGACGCAGAAGAGTCGCGCGATCGTAGAACTCTGGCGTCTCACGCGGTTCTGCCACACCAGCCACACAGACCAACGGCATGTAGTCCACATACTGCTGAATGGTGGCGTCGTACTCTTCACCAATGAACTCCCAGCCAGGATAGATTTCAAAGTTGCCTGTGGGTGTTGCCACCGAGACATCAATGGTTTGAGTCGCAGCCGTTTGTGTTTTTGACTTTGCCGCCGATCTCGCTGTCCGTCGAGTAGTGGTGGTGGTAGTGGCTTTAGTTCGTTTGCCAGCAGTTGCCGATGGGGAAGCGATCGCCTCATCAACTGCTTTCGTCGTGCGCTTAGTCCTGGATGCTTTCGGAGCCTCTAACTCCCGGTAGATCAGCGCGGGAATGTACTGATCTTTGAAGATGATGCGTTTAAGCGCCTGCGTGTAGTGAAACCAGAACAGCAGATCAGACCCCAGTTGAATGTCTGCCAGGTTATGCAGCGCCAGAAAGTGTAACTCGTTGATCAGAGTAACAACGTTATTAACAAAGCCGCCCGTTTTGGCTGATGCCACCGTTTGATAGCAATCGATCTGCCAGTACTGCAACTCAAAGGTTTCTGGTAATTCTGCTTCTAAATAGCGAGAGAGCTCCAACGAGGGCAACGGTTGATTATCAACGGTAGGCAACAAGAAAAATTGTGGCGAAATCAAGTCCTGAAGTTTGCGGTAAGTCGGTGGTTGAATGCCTAATTCTTTAGTGAGCCACTCAGCTAAATCAGCCGCAGCAATGTGTCGCGGATGTCGCTGAGTGGGCTTCCGAGATTGCTTTCGTTCTGTCGTTTCAACCCACAGGTAGAAGGCTCCATTCTGGATAAAAGCCTCTTCCGTTTGAGGAATCCAGGTGCCGTGAAGAATTTGCATGGCCAGAACTCACTGACACGGTTACGTTTGCTTTTCAGCGTATCAGAAGTTTTGAGAAGCGCGATCGCCCAACCGCAAGAAACCGGGTTTCTCAATCAATACGGTTATCTAAATGTCTCTAAGTCATCAGAATCCCGGTTTCTGCGCAGCCGGTAGAGCTCCTGCTCAGCCGGTAGAGCGATCACCCCTCACCTCGCTCTGCGATCGCTCGTTATGATCAAGGCGTCGTCTTGACAATCTTCAGGAGTGAATCACTATGCCTTCGATCACGATCGAGATTTCAGAAGACCAATTGCAAAAGCTACGAGCGCTGGCGCATGAACAAGGTCTATCTCCAGAAGCATTGTTGCGTGACCATCTTGAAGAGTGGCTCAGTGCTCCAAAAAGTAAGTTCGCAAGAGTCAGAGCGTCAAATTCAGAGCGTTAAACACTAATGTTGTCCTCCTAGCAAACCACTTGGACGCGCAAGCGACATCCTAGTCGGTGATTAGTAACCAGTTGTTAGAAAAAGCGATTCAGCCCGCCGTTGGAATCAGCTACGTAATAACGTTAAAGGTTAGTATCTTAACGGATCAGTATTTGGCAATCACGACGGATAGATTGTGTTTTTAGCAAGTCTAATTTGCTACTTTGCTTCATCTCTTAAGCATGTCAAGCCAACCATTACAGTGCAGCAATTCCAAATCCAAAAAATCCGTGACCAGAAAATAATCACCTCTGCTTTTGAAATAGTACCCTTGTTCAAAATAATGCCGGAAATCTACATTTTTAGTTGAGCTTACTGCGTCAATTCTCAATAAGCTGCTGGCGCAAGTCGCTGAAAGGGCTTCTTAGAGCCGAATTTGGAATTGTTGATTACAGTGTGTCTGTAGACCGAGCTAAAGGCTAAATGTTGAACAATTAGTTTATGTGCACAAAAAATAGGACGGCCATATCTGATTTCTTTTGCATTACGTAGCCTCTCTAAAACACTGGCTAGAATGACACACTGAAGCCTATTTGCACTTACGTAAAGGTATGAGGACTTACATTAACTTTATTCATGAATCAATTTCTTCAAGTGATGAAGAAGCCCACGCTCAAGCAGTAGCCTTACTGGTTTTAGAAGGCTACTTTAGGGTCATGCAATGGTTTGCAGTGCAGAGATCTACCCATCGCCTTAGCTCTAAAGCTTATTGTCACATCAACTACTAGAGGGTACCTAGAATGTCAGTCTCTCCACTGAAAAACCCAGTATTACCTGCTGCTGTACTTGCTAGTGCAGTGTTCTCCTCACTAACAGTGCCTCTAGCCGTCTTAGGTTCGGGGCCAGTCGATATCCAATTGAACCAGGAGCCTGTTTTCTCCGGAACCATCAAGGATTTTGCAGCACCCTACGTAGGAGTTGTCGGCATCCTGAGTATCGGAGCAGGCGTCGCTGGGGTTGCGATCGCTGGATGGCAGCAGTCATCCCGCAAATCTGGGCAAGTGGAAGCGAAACTCTCCAGCTTGCAACGAAAACTAGAAGCAAAGGAATTGCAACTCCAGGCTGCAATGCTATCAGAGCAACGACTAGAAGCATCTGGGCTAGACTTTTTTCTTGAAGATGAAACGCGACCCGAAGCAGCACTACTAGCGACAGCGACCCCACCCAGAGTAAGTGTCACTCAAGCAAAAGCACCAGTTAATCAGACTCGCATCAGTCAGGCTCAGTCCCTTCAGCCTGCGATCGATCCAGAGCAAACTCAAGCAACAGCACAATCAGTGGTTTCTACTCTGGCTGCTGCCCAAGCCTTCTTAAGCTTTACCCGCTCTAACGGCTCAATGTTGCCCAGCGATGACGGCCAGTTGATGGCGAAGAAATTGCCCGCTGCCAATACTAGTTTGCAAGAACTGCAAGATCAGCTTAAGCAAATCATGTCTCAAGTGGAGACTCTCCGTTATTCGCTAGAGGCTGAACCTGTCGTCAAGCCTCAGCAGTCAACCTATACTGTCAACGCTACTGAGCATCTACATCATCGACCAGCAGCGAAGTCACAATGGATCATGCAATCGATGGCGTCCTAAGCGGTTGATGAAAACGCCAAATTGTCTAAAATTTGGACTGCATGTAGGAGTCAGAGGGCAAGATCAGCAGTCCGCCTGACTCCCAATCTTCTCATAGCTTGAAGATTCTATTTACCAATTGAATAAGCGTCTTCAAACCATACATTCAAGGGGATTCATCTATCTAGAGAGAAGAATGTAGTCTTTGGATAAGCCATACAACTAGGGACACACGGCGGTACACCCCTACCAAAAATAAAAATTATCGACTTTATTAAAGTGGCACTTCTTAGTGTTCAAATGCGTTTTATTTTGCCGGAGTTATAGCTGTTGTCACAAAGCTTAGGCCATTGGGATCAAAGGGGGAGTGGGGGCGTGCCCCCAGCCAGGGGTTCCACCCCTGCACCCCGTCCTAACCAGTATGGCTATAGCTATAACTATTGCTGATCGTTAACGTGATTGTGATCCTTAACGAAGGTGCTGCGCGAAGGATAGAGGTGCTGTGGTTTGCTTATCCTTCAACACTGGGAGATTAGCCGACGTAGCGTTAATTGGCACGTTATTCAACTCCGATCGCAGGCTCAAACCTTCGTTTAGATCATTCACATTCAAGACTAATGAAGCCGTTTTGACGATCGGTGGAGTCACTGTTAGCGTTTGTTTGGTCTGGAGATACCATTGCCCATCCGTTGCAAAGCGGATATTAGCTCCTTGCAACTGCTTGCCCTGGTTGTCTAATGGTTGTGCCAGCGCTTTGGGTTGACTGGCTGAGTCGATCGCGGCGACGAAAACAACATCAGCATCAGGTTTCAGCCGACGCATTTGAGCCTGGTTCGTTTGCCAAACTTCCTGATATTGACCGTCAGTCGTACTTTGCCAGAGTTTGAGAGTCGCTTGCCATTGCCCCTGCGAGACCACGACTGCTTGACGATCCAAAATGGCGTAGTTAGACGGTTCGCCTGGACTGGCAGGCTGAGCAGAGGACGTCAACGGACGGATGCCTTGAACAATGATGCGACTTTGATCAGGAAGGTTTGTCTTACCTGAAACGATATAGACACCGGGACGATTAGCCGCTTCAACCTTCATATTCAACTCTGCTTGCAGCGATCGCTCCCTACTACAGCCCACAGTCAGCAGCAGTAAGAAGACACTCATGGCTTTCACGTAAGGCTGAAAAGAAGCATTACGGCAGAGGGCACGTGGCGATAGAACATTAGACATTACATATCCTTGGGTTTCAGTTGTCACCGTAGACTCTATAGCTAGGTCTCTTATTACAAGGAACAAATCTTTTAAGCATTCCTCCGGAGCTTATTCAATTGGGTACGTAAAGATTCGGAAGAACAGCGAACCGTTCAGCAGGCACTTAACGCCTTCTTCATCTAACTCAGTTGAACGATGAGTAATCTAGATTTTTTTAGGCAATACGCCAGGCATTTTTCAACTGTCAAACTTAGGTTATTAGCGCCTATTCCTGCTTCAGAAGACTGTTCAGACTGCATCTAGAGCTGCCTCGTTAAGTTGACAGTTTAGTTGATCGCTCTTGTCGCCAAAGTGACGGCCAACCCAATTGAGAGAGTGGAAGTTAGCGTTTAGTTAATTGTGGTGTGAATTGAATGACTCTTGAGCCTTTGCAGTCTAATGTATCCACATTTCTTCCACCCTGGAAGGTTGGTTTAACAGGGTCACTGTCTCTAACTGCATTTCTAGCAGTAGGGGTGGCACAAGCCAAACCAGTGCCAGTTCACCTGCACGATCGCATAGCACAATCCCCCCAGCAAGTCATGGCTGACGAACAAGCCAAACTTGCAGATGCGCGGATCGGCCGTCAGGAAGAACTCCAACCTCCAGCGTCTGCGATCGCAGCAAGGGCGATCGCGCCACCCCAGTCCATGCCATCCATGGAATCGTCCCGGTCTGGCTATACCAACGAAGATGAGTTAATTCAACAAATGGGTGGCAAGGCGAGAACGACCAGGGCAACACCGGCCAGGGTGCACCCAGTCAAAGTGAGACCGCCTGCTTTTTTGCCACCATCCACTCCCATAACGGCAGCGAAACAGGCAGCTCCAGCGACTAAAGCGGCACGGCAAAAGCCTTCCTTTTTGATTACGGTTGGCACCAATTCTGATCTAGGACTGAGCCTATTTGCCCCTGCGCCGAGCGATCGCTGTAGTGGAGCCTGTGGTGGCTCGCCGCTGTTAGTGCCATCCTTGCCTCGGATGGGTGGGCGGACAATAGCGCAATCGACGCCACCGCCACCCTACACAACGCTGCCAACACCCAGTCTGTTAGATGGCGCAGTGCCGCCTGGGTCATTAACGAATGGCACAACGCCGACGGAACCGCTGCTCTTGCCAACCACCAGCAGTCCAGCCAGCATTCAACCCCCAACCTTTCGAGCGCAGTCTGCAACAACGCCCCCAGCACGACGGACGCTCTTACGCACCACTGCCCTCAGTGACCCGTCGATCAAACTGCAAGGTGTGTACCTCTATCAAGGCGATCAATCGTCAGCAAGAGCACGCCTATCGATTTCATATCCGTTAACGCCCCATCTCCTCTTTGGCGCCACGTTTGACCTGACGGATGGCAATGCCTTTGCCGATTCGCAGACTCAGGGCTTTAGCGTGAACGAGCTGTATTTTGCGGCGTCGCTACCGGAATTGCCCAATCTTCGTTTAGTGGTTGGGCAATTGGATTTGACCTCGTATTTCGATCGCAACAGTTTTGCGAAAGATGGCGCAACTCATTTCTTCAACCCGGTATTTCAAACCAATCCAGCACTCAGCGCTACGGGCATTGCGTCTCGCCCAGCGGCACTCGTGAACTGGACGTTGACGGACAACATTGAGGCGAAAGCAGCGGTCTTCTCATCGTCACGTAATCTAGGTGACTTTAGTTTGGATGGATTCGCTGGTGAAATTGGCATTCGCTACGGCAATGCGGTGATTCGAGGCACCTATGTCACCGATCGCGATGCCGGTTCACGCGATGGCTTTCGGGAGATTTTCCAGGTTGCCCGTGGAAACGGTGTGACAGGCTTCCTGAAGGGCGATCGCGAAGAATCGTATGGGTTGAACGGGGAGTTCTTCATTCCGAAGCTGAAAATGGGTCTCTTCGCCCGCTATGGACGCTATAACAACGACGCGATTAATCGCAGCGCCGAAACCTATAGCCTCGGCTTCAACTTTCTGGATGTCTTCGCTCCAGACGATCGCCTGGGATTGGCGTATGGTCGTGGTCTTTCCAACGAGTCACTACGGCGTCAAATTGGCGACAAAAATCCTGACGTTCTAGAACTCTTCTACGATTTTCGCTTCTTACCAAATTTGAGGCTTGGTTTTTCCATTCAGGAGCGTAATGACTTCTCAGAAATCATTGCAGGCGTCCGGGTGAAAACCGAATTTGATGTAACTCCTAAAGGAAAGGGGCTTTAGGGGAAAGGCTAAAGGCTAAAGGCTAAAGGCTGAACTCAAAACTTGCCCTCACTCTGTCTGTTTCAACTCAAAACTCAAAACTTAAAACTCAAAACTTTTTATCCTTCATCCTTCATCCTTTCCCCCTCAATGTCGTCCTAGCCATACTGGTAAAGCCAATGATTCAGGGTAGTCGAACGAAAAACTTAATCAGTGCTGTCTGTCTGGGGGGATTGCTCATCGGCGTTCCTTTAATGCAGCCGTTGGGAATGCCGATCGCGCAGGCTCAGGAAGCAGTTCCGGCGGCCGTGCGGCAGGGCTTTACCTTACTAGGGCAGGGATTGGTCAACGATGCGATCGCGACGTTTCGGAGTGCAATTCGACAGTATCCCGGCTCAATCGAGGCAAAGCTAGGGCTGGCGATCGCCTACCGTCGCGCTGGACGTGATGCTGACGCGTGGCAAACTTACCAGCAAGTGTTGGCACAGGAACCCAACAATCAACTGGCGCTCAAGACGATCGGCATTCTCGGCGGTTTTCGTGCGGAATGGCAGCAGACGGGCATTGAAGCACTGACCACACTGCTCACCCTTAACCCAAATGATTTGGATACTCGTGCTCAACGTGCCTTGTTGTATGGCTATCAAGGGCAATTTGCCGACGCTCTAACCGACTATGAGCTGGTGTTACAGCGCAACCCAACGCCAGACGTGTTGCTTGGTGCAGCCCAGGTTTACACCTACAGCGGTAACTACGCTCAAGGGTTAGCACTGTTCAATCGCTATCAGTCAACCGGCAAACCAATTACAGGTAAGGCGTCGATCGCCTATACCCGTGCGTTACGAGGTACGGGTAATGCGGCCCAAGCCATCGCCATTCTCCAGGCCCAACTGCCGCCGCAAATTAATACAACGTCTATCCAACTGCGATCGGAACTTTCGCAGGCATACCTGGCGAATGGACAACCGACCGAAGCGCTGGCAGTGCTCGATCCCTTACGCGGTCGATCAGATGCCCGGCTGCCGTTAGCGCGTGCGCTGAATGAAATTGGGCAGCGGCAAAATCTGTCCGCGTTGCTGAGTCAGTCCGCTGACCTGTATCGGCAGGTGGTGCTTAGCACTCCCAACCCATCGCCCCTTTTGCTGCGTGAAGCAGCAGATGTGTTGAGCGGGGTTCCGACGCAGCGCCAGTCTGCACTCCAGCTATACAACCAGTTGGTGAAACTACAGCCCAACGATCGCGTGCTGTCCTTGCAGAAGCTGACGCTAGAAAACCAGCTAGGGTTACTATCCAGAGGTGATTTACACCAACAGCAGCGATCGCTATTGCAACCGCTGCCGAGCAACCCAGCCGAACAACAGGCGATCGCGCAGGCGCTATCTCGTATTGATCCTGATCCCGATCTGCTGCCCATTTATCAAAGTTTGCTGCAAGCCAAGGTCAACGAACCGTTTCTCAACTTCCGACTGGCGCAGTTGCTCATTGAGAAGAATGACCTCAATGGAGCCAAAGCGGCATTGGTCGCTTATCAGGCAACGGCTGTGGGCGCAAATGATCAAGCCCCTCAGTTGTTGCTGGCAGAAATCGATCGTCGTCAAGGCAACCTGGACGCCGCCGCCCAGCGGTATCAAGCCCTAACCACTAACAGCAGCGCCGATCTCGACGTACAGGTAGCCGCTTTGCGTGGGTTAGCGGGCATTCGGTTAACGCAGGGTCGTCCGGGTGATGCCCTTGCCCTTTATGAGCAGCTTTTGGCAAAAAATCCCCAGGACTTGCAGGTGCAGTTAGGGCGTACCAGTGTGGCGTATCAGGCCGGGCGAGTTTCCGCGACTGAAGCTGAAGCCGCTCTCAATGCCTGGCTGCAAGCGCATTCTCCAGGCGATACACCACCCGAACTTTACAGCCTGGTGGGTGCGTTGCCAGCAGCGCCGCAGCGAGAAGCGCTCTACACCAAGCTCATCGAAGCAAACCCCAGCAATGTGCAGGTGCAGGTACGGTTGGTGCAAGTACTGGCACAGCGTGATCCCAATCTGGCGCAGGCGCAGGTAAATCGATTGCTGGCTCGTGTGCGATCGACGGCATCGGACGATCGTAACAACGTCGGGCTGTACTTTTTGCAAGGACAACTCGCACAAGCATTAGGCAACCTGACTCAGGCGGATGCTGCCTATCAAGCCATTCTGGCGCAGCAACCAGAGAATGCCGATGCCTTAGCAGCCCTGGGTGGCATTCACTTTCAGCAACGCCGCTTTGACTCTGCCAGCAGTCTCTATAGTCAGGTGCTGACCTTTCGCCCCGATGATCTTGAAGCTCGGAAATCGTTGGCAGAGCTAGCCGCTGCACAAGGTAACTCCTTAGAAGCCATGCAACAGTTTGAGCAGCTTCAACTGCAACAAGCCGCAACGGGTAGTGCAGACCCCAACCTATCGCGTCGGATGCAACAAATTCAGGAAGACTTTCTCAAACAACGAGGTTTTCAGCCTGCTTGGGAGCGCTATTGACAGCCAGCCTCTGACACTCACCCCATGCCATCCAGGCAGTCATCAAACCAGCAGTTTTTGCGGTGCAGCAAGCGAACATTACTTTAAAAATCTACCTACCATGCGGCTGAATTTCACCATGCCATTGGTCATTGTGACGCTAATACTCTTATCTGGACTGATTAGCGGTTGCCGTGGTGGTACACAGTCGCAAGCTGAGAATGTACCGTCTCCTGTCAATTCGACCAGCCCGATCGCCTCGATTCAAGTCACTCCAAACCTGATCACTCCAAGCCCGATCGCTCAATCACCGTCTCCCGCACCACCTGTTGACATGGCGTTGCTCAAGCAAAGCTGGGCAGCCTACCGTCAGCGCTTTATCCAGGCAGATGGGCGAGTGATTGATTGGGAAGCAGACGCTCGCTCAACCTCAGAGGGACAGGCGTATGCCATGCTGCGATCGGTCATGATCGATGACCCTCAAACGTTTGCTCTGACGCTTGCCTGGGCAGAAAAGAATCTGAAACGTGGCAATCAGCCTTCAGAGGCGCTGTGGGCATGGAAATGGGGACGTAATGCGAAAAAACAGTGGGGTATTCTCGATCGCAACTTTGCCAGTGATGCAGACATTGATGCGATTACAGCGCTGATTTTGGCAGGTCGCCGCTGGAATCGATCGGCTTACCTCACCCTGGCTCAAACGAAACTACGAGCGTTGTGGGCGCTGTCAGTCGTGCCTGTTGGGAAGCAGCCTTATCTCCTACCCGGGCCACGCGAGGCGTTTCAGCAGCCAAACAAGCTGTTGCTCAATCCGTCCTATCTTTCACCCGCGGCCTTCCGTCTGTTCGCGCAGGTCGATCGCGCCCACGATTGGTTGAGTTTAGTCAGTAGCAGCTATCAGTTACTGGAGCGGTCGGCAGCGCTTTCGACCATCCAGTTACCCAGTGATTGGCTGGCGCTGGATACAGAAACCGCACAGTTTCAACCGCTTTTAGGAGCAGAGCCGCTTGTCAGCCGCTACGGCTTTGATGCCTATCGCGTGTGGTGGCGACTTGCCCTGGATGCGTCCTGGTATGGCGAACCGAGAGCCAGAAGCTACTTGCAGCAGCGTTTGGTTTCGTTGCAGGAGCTGTGGCGATCGCAGCAAACCATTCCGGCCCAGATCGATCTGCAAGGCAAGCCTGTAGTCGCCTATGAAGCGTCCTCTCAATATGGCGTGCTTTATGCCGCTTTTCGCCTGATTGATCCAAAGACGGCTGAAGAAATCTATCAGAAGAAAATAGCGCCCCAGTATCGCAACGGTATTTGGGATAACAGCTCTGCTTACTACACCCAAAATTTAGTCTGGTTTGGATTGATACCCTCAACCGCTATTTCAACTCAGCTCCTGCACCCTGCCAACGTTAGCCCTACCCATCCATGAAACGCTTTTTTCACCAGCTTCGACAGTTCGCTCGATCGCCCGGTCATCGTCTCAACCCAAGGCCCCTGGGTTGGTTACTGCTGCTCTGTTGTAGCGTTTTTATGACTGGCCTTGGCATCCCGCTATTGCATGGACAATGGGCAGAACCGGTGGTCGCTCAGTCTACCAATGTCCAAAAGCAGGAAGATCAAGTCATTCGGAACTTCACGCTGCCTAAAGCACCGAGCGACGCCCCTGTCTATCGTCCCGCGCCTCCTGTAGAAGACGTCCCGGCTCCGTCAGTCCCGGAACCAGTAACATCGACCCCAGCACCAGCAAAACCTGAGCCCGCCAAAGCAGAGGCAAAGCCCAGCAGCACCCCAACGAAGAAAACGCCAGCCAGCCAGTACGTTTTGGAGTTTAACCGGAGCCCGATCGTGGGTAACCGTCTCCGGCTGCAAGGGGTTTATGCTGAAAGCCAACTGGCCTTTACTCGTCCTCGCAATTGGAACCTGCAGTCAGCAAAGGCACTCATTCGCTTTCAGCACTCTCCTGCACTCCTGGCGAGCCGATCGAACTTAACGGTGCGTGTGAATGGCACCAGCGTTGGCAGCACGTCACTGAATCGCAAGCAGTCCCAAATTGGTCAGGTTCTAGTCGATATTCCGACCAGCCTGATTCAGGATACGAACGACATTGTGATCGTCGCGCAGCAGAATACCGACTCTAAATGCTCTAACCCAGCCGACCCAGCGCTTTGGACAGAAGTGCTTCCCGACTCCAAGCTGCTGTTTAACTACCAGCCTCAAGCCGTACCGCTGGATCTAAGCCGCTTCCCTTATCCCTTCTTCGATCACCTGAGTCTGGATGCCAATCGGTTAGCGTATGTACGCCCCACAACAGTGAGCGAGTCCTGGCTCACCGCAGCCGGACGGTTTCAAACCGCGATGGGGCGACTGGCCGATTTTCGTCCGTTGAGCACTCGCTTTGTGAAGACGGTTGATGATTTGCAGTGGAACGATCGCCTGGTCATTCTGGGTACACCTGCCGAGCAACCACTTTTAAAAACGCTCAAGCTTCCGTTCACTGTCTCTGGCAATCAAATCATCGACGGCTCGAAAAATGCGCTTCCGGCGGATGTAGGCGTGTTAATGCTGGCAGCAACGCCCAAAGGCGGCAATCCCATTCTGGTCGTCACAGGCAACGGCCCCGATGGCGTGGCGAAAGCGGCACAGTTTCTTGTGCAGCCCCAAAACCGCCGCATTGGTGCGGGACAAGCCGTTCTGGTCGATAATCTGGATGATGTCCCCACTCCACCCACACGGCAATGGGAACGGGCACTACCAGATGCAAATGAATTTAAGCTGAGTGCCTTAAAGGGATCGGATCAGGAGCCACTCAAAGACACAACCGTGCGGGGTGCGTCGGCACCCTCTGTAGAGTTCAACTTTCATGCCCTCCCCGATGACCACTTTACGCGGGGCAGTGCGATGGAGCTGGTCTACAGCTACAGCCCCCAGGTGAATCCCAGAACGTCGGCGATCGAAGTGCTGTTAGACGGCGTTGTCGTTGGCGGCAAGCGGCTGACCTCAGAAACAGGTGCCAGCAGAGAATCGGTCAACGTGAATCTGCCTGAGAACTTGATCACGCCGACCTCTAAGCTGGCGATCGCGTTTCGCCTGAGTGCCCGCGAACAAGCGCAGTGCGGTGTTGTCACCGATCAGCAACTTTGGGGCACCGTCCATGCCGACGAGACGAGGTTTAAGCTGAAGCGCGATCAATCCGTGCAGTTACCGGATCTGAAGCTGCTCCAGGTGGGGTATCCCTTTGCTGCACCACAGGATTTGTCGGGTACGGCGATTGTCGTACCAGATTCACCCTCCGAAACGGAACTGCTGACGATGCTGGCCTTCAGCGAACGCATGGGACGTCTGAGTCAGGCAGAATCGGTGAAGCTGGGTGTTTACACGACAGGAACCTTGCCCGACGACGTCCGCAGGCAACGCCATCTGGTAGGCATCGGCACCCGCGATAAGTTTCCTTTTAATGAAGCCTTTGATACCAAGCAAGGGTTCAGCTTAGGTGGCGCATTTTCTCGCCTATGGCACCAGCAAACCATCCAGACGTTGCCCGATAAAGGTGGGGTCATTAAAGAAGTGATCTCGCCCTGGAACGACAAGCGCACCGTACTGGCACTCAGTGGTCAGCAGGCAAGCGGTCTAAGCACAGTGAAAGACGTGTTGAATCAAGATCCCTGGTTCTTTCAAGTCAAAGGGGATACGGTGCTGATTAGCGCCAATGCTCAAGCCACCTCTATGTTTGACTCTGACGCCTATCAGCTGGAATCGTTGCAGCAAGAACCGCAACGTCGGCTCGCACAGACCAATCTGCTCGCAACGACATCCCGCTTTCTTCAAGACAATTGGTTCTTGCTGCCAGCGGGCATGGTGACGGTATGCCTGTTGCTCTATGGCATTGCTCAGCTGTACATTAAACGCCTTGAGGGAGAGAAAAGATGACGAATCCAGCGGCTGAAGTGCAATCTGAGCGTCGTCGAGGGAAAGCAGAGCGGCTGACAATCTGGCTTACGGAGTCGCTCCCCAATGGGTTCGATCGCGTCTTTCGCTATGCCCCCAACGTCCAGTTGTTCTGGCTAGCAATACTGCTACTGCTGCTATCCATCCCACTGATCATTACCCCGTTGACCACCTGGCAGCAGACGATCGCAGCCTTGATGCTCATTCTATTGGGCTGGGCGATCGTGCAGATTGAGCAACGGTATGGCGATCGCCACACTAGCGAATACCTGCATTTATTTATGGTGTGGCTCAGCCTGCTCACCACGTTCCGCTACGTCTATTACCGCAGCAGCTATACGCTCAACCTGGATGGATGGCTCGATGGCACGTTTAGTATCTTGCTGTTTGGGGCAGAGCTCTACGCCATCATGACGCTGGCGCTCGCTTTTTTTCAGACGCTGAAGCTGAAAGATCGACAGCCGCCCAGTCTGGCAGGGATTCCAGAGCAACAGTTGCCGACAGTCGATGTCTACATCCCGACCTACAACGAGGATGTAGAGATTGTGCGTAAAACGGCACTGGGGGCACTGGCGATCGACTATCCCGCCAACAAAAAGCGCGTTTACATCCTGGATGATGGTCGAGCAGAGAAGTACCGGGCACGTCGAGAAGCATTGCGTCAGATGTGTGCCGAACTCGGTTGCACGCTGATGACGCGGGACAATAATGACCATGCGAAAGCAGGCAACATCAATACCGCCATGCGCAAGACGTACGGCGATTTGATCCTGATCCTGGACTGCGACCACATCCCAACGCGAGACTTTTTACAAAATACGATCGGCTTTTTCCGCAATCCTAAAGTGGCACTGGTGCAAACCCCTCACTGGTTCTACAATCCCGACCCGTTTGAGCGCAACTTGCTGACGGCTGGTAAAGTGCCAGTGGGCAACGAGTTGTTCTACAAGGTGCTGCAAAAGGGTAATGACTTTTGGAATGCGGCATTCTTCTGTGGTTCGGCGGCGGTCATCCGCAAAGATTACGTGCTGCAAATTGGCGGCATTGCTACCGAGACGGTCACGGAGGACTGTCACACATCGTTTCGCCTGCATTCGTTGGGCTACGAGTCGGTCTACTACGACAAGATAATGGTGGCAGGGCTGGCACCGGAAAAATTCTCCGCCTATGTGGGACAGCAGGTGCGTTGGGCACGGGGGATGGCGCAAATTCTGCGGCTTGAAAATCCCTTGCTCAATCCCCGTCTGCGGTTGAGCATTCCTCAACGGCTGTGTTACTTCAGCGCGACCTCTCACTTTTTCTACGGCTTTCCGCGCTTGATGTACGCGATCGCCCCCACCCTTTTCCTCCTCTTCGGTATCAATCCCATTCGTGGTTTGGGTCTGGAAACGCTGGCGTATGCGATGCCGCACATCTTCCTGTCTACTTACGCCAACCACATCACGTATAAAAATGTCCGCTTTTCCTTCTGGAACGAGATCTACGAATTTGCGATGTCCTTCCAGGCAGGGCTGGTAACGCTGCTGGCGTTGATTAACCCCAAACTCGGTAGCTTTAATGTGACCGATAAGGGCGCATCCGTTACCAAGCGGAGCTTTGACTGGCAGTCTGCTCGTGCGCTGGTGATCGTGACGGTGCTGGTTGGGCTGTCGGTGCTGGCTGTCCCGCTATGGCTGATCTTGCGACCAGAAGATACGGAAGCGGTGCTCACCAATATGTTCTGGTGCTTTTTTAATCTGGTGCTGCTGATTTCAGCGCTGCTAGTTGCTTTCGAGCAACCCCAGCTACGACGGGCACATCGGCTCGATCGCAAGTTGGGCACCATCATCTACAGCCAGGGACAAGAGTGGCGGGGGCAAACCATCAACGTCAGTGAAACGGGCTGTCAACTGCTGTTGGATAGCTGGCTGAACCTACCCGATGAAATTGAGCTGGAGTTAATTGGCGATTACGGCACGCGTGCGTTTGTGAATGGTCGCATTATCCGGGTCACGCTGATCAACGAAACCCAGGTGGTAATGGCGATCGACTTTCTGGAACCCAGCCGCGCCCAACTGGATGCCCTCAGCCTGGTCATCTATTCTGATGTCCGGGAATGGTACTCCCAAACGCGCGGCATCGTCGATGACCCGATGGAATCGTTCAAGTTCATTATGACCAGCGTGTCGCGATCGTTCCGGGAACCAAAACCTGCACCCCCTACGCCATCGATACGCAAACAGATCCGAGCCATGGCACAACTGTATTGGGAAGGACAGTTCTATACGGCGATCGCGACCGAAATTGGGGTTCGCAGCCTCAAGCTAGAGCTAGACGGCACTGCTATTCAAAACCTGGAGGCAATGGAGCGGACAAAAGCGCTCGTCGGGCTACTCCTGAGTCAGACCGACAGTGACGCGTTACCAAAACGCTTGTTGGCTCAGGTACAAACCATCGAAACCGTTAGCGATGCGTCGGGCAGCAAAATCGCGATCGAAGTCAGCTTTCCAGAGCACTTGCGCGATCGACAGGGTGGCAAAATCAAGGAACTGGTCGAGACGTTGAATTAGGCGATCGGGCTAGTGCGGCGTGGCGCTCAGGATCTCTCCATAAAGCCACCAAAGCTAAGTTTTCTGAGTCCTCATAAATTCTGCATGAATAACGCTTCGATCGCTCAGGCTAAAATGCAAGAGTAACCTTGCAATAAGGTCAAAGCCATGACAGTTTCTCCAGAGGAGAGGGTCCACCAACGTCAACCCCGTTATGCGAAAGAAGAATACGCCCATCGTGGCAATGAGCTTTACGAGTCTCAGGTGCGATCTCAGGTTGAGGACGGCAATCATGGCAAGATTGTAGCGATCGACATTGAAACCGGAGCGTTTGAAGTGGCAGAGGATACGATCACCGCTACCGATCGCCTCTATGAACGTGTCCCGGATGCCCAGCCTTGGGTGATTCGGATTGGGCATCGCACAGTGTATCGTTTTGGTTCGCGCAGCTTGAAGCCGTCAGCATGATGCAAGGTTGGGTGAATCAGAACTGTGAAGCAATGCTGCCGATCGTGGTTGGTCATGACAATGCGTCGAAGCAAATGATTGAGGCATTGATTGACACGGGATTTTCAGGCTTTCTATCCCTGCCATTATCTATGATTGAATCACTGGAACTGCCTTGGATATTCAGTGATTTTGTTACCTTGGGCGATGGCAGTGAAGTCATTTTTCAGATGTATCGAGCCATCGTCATTTGGGATGGACAGTATAAGCATCAGAATCGGAGCCTCTTTTAGGCATGAGTTTGCTGTATGGATTCAAGCTGCAAATTGAAGCAAGGGAGCGCGGCATCGTGACGATCGCAGCCTTGCAGTAGAGCATGGTAGTCAGTGAGGGGCGATCGCTCACCCATACATCCAGCCACAACCGCGCGATCGGCAGGGCAGCAAAATTAAGGAATTGGTCGAAACGTTGAGTTAACGTTGGCATAGATGATTTACTTGAATCAGCTAGAGACAGACGTTTAATTTCAGTTCATGATTGTGAGAACCTATGAACTACCGAGACATCATCACAATCGAGCCTGGAAAGCGTGGTGGCAAACCCTGTGTCCGTGGCTTGCGAATTACGGTGTATGAAGTGCTTGAGTACCTGGCTTCCGAGATGACTGAAGCAGAAATTCTCGACGACTTTCCCGATCTGACGCGAGACGATTTGAAAGCCTGCATTGCGTATGCCGCTGATCGTGAGCGTCGGTTTATGACGGCTCCATTCTCTGCATGAAACTACTTTTCGATGAAAACCTATCACCTAAGTTACCGAGCCGTTTAAGCGATCGTTTCCCAAATTCGCTTCATGTTCGAGATATAGGCATGAAAGCAACGATCGACTCAATCGTTTGGGATTATGCAAAAGACAACAATTTGATGATTGTCTCGAAAGATGCGGATATGCACGACTTGAGCCTGGTGTTGGGAAAGCCACCGAAAGTGATTTGGCTTCGTCTTGGAAACTGTTCGACACGACAAGTTGAAAATTTGCTACGTCGGGAATTTAACGCTATTCGGTTATTTTATGAAGATGAGAGCTTATCGCTGCTTGCGTTATCCTGATGCACTGATCGCTCACCCGTCTCTCCAGCCACAACCGCGCGATCGCGGTCAGATTTGCAGAATGTTGGCGCGATCGGCAAGTTGGCAAAATCAAAGAACTGGTCGAAACATTGAGTTAGTCGATCGCGGTGGTACGGCAAAGCGATCGTTGTCTCTCCACAAACCCACTAAAGCTAAGTTTTCTTCGCCCTGAAAGATTCTGTATGGTTAACCATTCTCTCGAAAAAGGGTAGTTATACTGGCAACATCCACCTAAATCTCCTCTTGAGGGGTTTAGACAGATCTCTGTCCGCCTAAATGCCCAGTTTAGGATCTTAGACTGAATCTTATCTGCCTAATCAGCCAATCCGGGATCTTAGGCTGAAAGTTTCTGTCTAAATATTAGTTACACCGCCTTGTCCTTGGTGGTGGCGCGGCCGAGAGGTTATCTGTCATTGCCTTAGACCCAAATGGGAGTGAGGTCATCGGTGAAGAAAGTATTTTGAGGATAAGGGATAAAAAATGAGATTGCCAACTACCTACTTCAGATATTCTCTCTTAGTGTCATTTTTGCTTTTTATAGGTCTTACTCCATTAAGTTTACTCATTTCCTTTTTTGTCCCCAGCATGTGGAAACTTGGAGTTTACTCACTGTTTTTCGTCGCACTAATAAATTTGGCTTTTACCACTGGTTTTATCTTTTACTACAGGGTCTCTATTAATCCCCAAGGACTGAGATGTACAAGCTTTTGGGGCAAGCTTTATTTTATAGAATGGTCAACCATAACTGGTGCGAGATCCTATGGTGGACTTTGGACGTTTGGATTCAAGTTTCTTTTACTATCGACTACTAAATTTTCAAGCGCATTATGGCTGCCCTTATTTCTGCATGATATGCCTCGGCTTAAGCAAATAGTTTCTGACTATGCAGGCACAAGCAATCCACTTGCCATTCAATTAAAGGAGCAAAATACCCCAGTTAGCAAGGGAAAGAAAGCAGAGGATCAGATTAAATTTGCGTGGCAAGGAGGAATAGTTCACGGCACTATAAATTTAGTATTTATACTTTTGGCTTTAACAGGCTACGATTTTTTTATTAGACTCACTGAGTTAATAGACATATCAAAACTTTTAATATCAGTACTTTTAAATGTTTGCCTAATTTTTGTTCTATCATTTGGCATCTACAAAAAAAGCAGAGTTTCTGCTGTAGTCATACTAATTTACCTTGCCTCAAGCCAAGCTTGGGAAGTAATTGAACTTAGAAGAATTCCAGGGATACTATCGTGGTTTTTTCTTATTGCCTACGTGGGCGGAGTTCAAGGTACTTTTTCTTATCATAAACTGCGAGGAAATCGTTGAGTAAGCCGTTGAGCTACGATATGGATGAAGCCGTGACTCAAGGAGTTTTAAGGTGGATGCATCCAGTGCTGGGCAAGCAGAAATTATCCGGACAGAGCGCGGACTGACGATCGCAGGCACCCGCATCACGCTTTACGATGTGATGGACTATGTGACAGCTCAGTACCCTCCGAAATTCATCCGCTCCTTGTTTAACCTGACAGAGGAGCAGATCAATGCTGCTTTATCCTACATTGAGGCAAATCGTTCTGAAGTCGAAGCAGAATATCAGCTTGTTCTGAAGCAATCTGAGGAAAATCGGCAGTACTGGGAGGAACGTAAGCGTGAGCATTTTGCTCGTGTTGCAGCAATGCCACCCAGACCGGGTCGAGAGGCTCTCTGGGCAAAACTTCAAGAGCAGAAAGCTAGGCATAAGCTAGAAGCATGAACTTCTTGATTGATCACAACTTGGGGGGACATGCAGAGATTTTATTGGGCAGTATTGCGAGTCAAGGTTGGTTAGAGCTTCTCTCGATTCGTTTTGTCACCTTCAAGGAGATGAATCTAGCGATCGACAGTAGAGATCGAATCGTTTGGCAACTTGCTCAGGCAAATCAGATGATTTTGCTGACTGCCAACCGTAGTATGAAAGGTGAAGACTCCCTGAACAAGTTCTTCGAGAAGACAATACTCTGGATTCCTTCCCTGTCATGACAATTGGAGACGCTAATCGATTTTTATCCGATCGAGTCTATCGAAACCGTTGTGCTGACCGTATCCTCGAAATCTTGTTAGATATTGAAACCTGGATGGGTGTTGGTCGTCTTTTTATCCCATGACGTAGCTAAATCAATTGGGTTAAGCCGCTAACAAAAGACCAAGATCTTTATTTCACTCAAGGTTTTAACGATCGCGCTCCTTCCAGCGATCGCAATCAGACCTAGCAAATGGAAAGTAACTGATGCAACGTGGTTTTCAAGTGCTGTTATTAAGCACGATCGCCCTTTCTCTAACCATACCAACCCAAGCAGCAGAACCGAATCCCAATGGCTCCCGCAATCCACCGGAACCCGGTTGGAGCCTATGGCGACCCAAAGCTGAAATTCCTACGGCAGGGTTTAGTGCAGGGTTTTCCAACATGGAGTTAGGCGGATTCCTGGATTTTGAACACTCCTGTGCCGAAGCGATCGGTGTTCCTGTAGAAGAAACACCTTACTGGTTTCGGCTCAGCAACTCGATCGACCAAATCGGCACGGGCACGGCTGAGTTTGGCTGCTGGAAGAATGGCGCGTTGATCAACACGATCGTCAATACAGCTGTTAGCACAAAACTGGAAAACGTCACCTGTCTCCGAGTACGGGTTCCTACAGGAGACGATCTCCGCATTCGTGTCGAGCCGAGTTTGAAGGCGACCATTATTGGCGCGGTCAGCAATGGGGCAACGGTCAAACCTGACAGTTTTCCAGCGACGATCATTCAAGAAGACAACCGCAATTGGGTGGCAATCCAAGCGCCACGAAAAGTTTGGGTTTCCAATGATCGCCCAGAGACACCCGGCAACCTAACGTTATGTAAGGCAGTGACGGGGCGTTAGATGCGATCGCTCCCTTACAATTAAGTTAACGATAGAAAAATCAATATCTTATTATTTCACTCAGTTTTTTGGCGATCGCGGAAGAACAGCGATCGCCGAAGATCTGAAGTAGACTTTCAATACTGGCAGCATCAAACCCAGGATTCAAAGTAGACATGAGTACCGAAATCACGATCACGTTGCCCGATGAGGTTTATCAGCGCGCTGAGCGGTTTGCACGGTTAGCGAATCGGGATGTGGCGGGAGTTTTAGCCGATACTATTCAACTTTCAATGCCACCGGTCAGGGCTGATCTTAGTGAACTTGAGCCTCTTTCGGCGCTCTCTGACAAACAGGTTTTAACGCTGGCAGAATTACAAATGGAGCCGGAGCAAGATGCCCGACTGAGTGAGTTGCTCGATCGGCAGCAGGCAGGCACTCTTGCTGAAAATGAGCATTCAGAGCTACAAACGCTCATGCAGATTTATCAAGAAGGGCTACTGCGAAAAGCCACTGCCCTGAGTGAAGCTGTCAAGCGTGGACTCCTCGCTCCCCTGAGCCAGTGAGCCAACTTTCTGAAGCCGTCCGAACACGAGTGCAGCAGCAGGCGAACCATCAGTGCGGCTACTGCCTTAGCCTGCAAAAGTATGTTTTAGGGATTCTAGAGATCGACCACATAACCCCTAAAGCAGCAGGTGGCTCTGACAACGAAGAAAACCTGTGGCTTGCCTGCCGTCTATGCAATGCTTACAAAGGCACCCAAACCCACGCAAGAGATCCGGTGACCAATCGCAATACCAAACTATTTAATCCACGGCAACAGAAGTGGGTACGGCATTTTGTTTGGTCAGAGGACAGTGCTTGTATCGTCGGTTTAACTGCTTGTGGGCGTGCTACTGTTCTGGCGCTCCAATTAAACAATCCCTATGCCGTTACAGTCAGGCAAGCTTGGAAAGCTGCTGGTTGGCATCCACCGAATTTCAAATACTAATTTGTAGAGTGGGCATGGCCCACCCTACGTTATACCGTTTTTACAGAAGCCGTACTGACTACTTGGCAGGCTTAAGTGCCAGCAACATCTCAACCTGAACCGTTGTTTTGTCCGCCTGGGTAGATGCCAGGCCAATGCCCCGAATTGAGTTCAGTACCGCAGCCGTTTCTGGCGGGATGGAGCTCTTTTGAGCTACGAGCATCGTGCGATTTACCAGCGACATGGTTTGATCCATATCCAGATAGAAGGAACCCACGTTTTGCTTGGGTAAGCCACCCATCACGGTTTTGTAAGCGTCACTGCTATCGAGCGCTTTCGCGGGTTTGGTTGCCATCACGTTGACCAACGGTTCCCCGATCGCCACGAAAACCGAATCCTGATCGAGCCAACCGTGGCCTACCAGCACACCTTGAGGCGATTGCCATTCTGTGATTTTCTTACCTTGCACGTCGCGATCGGCAACCTGCACAAACCCATTGCCCTTCACCAAACCATCAATTTTGCTCAACGTGGCTTCAGCCGTTTTACGATCGCTGGTATCAAAGACCATCACGCCACCGAAGCCAAACTGAGCCAACATCCCCTCATTCAAGGTAATGAAGCTTAAGGAAAAATCACCGTCCATCCAGCCAAAAATGTCTTTGTCGAGATCCAAATTGGCAGCTTGCATTGATTGCCGCATCTGGGCGATCGCTTGCTCCATTGGCGGGTTGGACTTGGATTGCTCCACTGTTTCTGCCCAGTAGCGGCTGATGCCAGCACCATTCAGCATCGCAAAAGTCTCTGTGGGAAATTGCGCTACAACGGAGCCTGCAACGGGTTTATACTCCAGGGTTTTTGCCTGTGGGTCGAGGTTAGCGATGGTTTTCATGCGTATGCCAGCATCGTCAATGCCAATCCCTGCGACGATCGATTTCACTTTTTTGAGTTGATCCAGACTGGCGGCAGGTAAGGGAGCCGCTTTCGACTGGCTCGCGATGAGCTGCTGCACGGTGCCTGCATAGTCCGGGACGTAGATACGCGCGATCGTATTGGGCATCTCAACACCCTTAGACAAAAGCGCACCAAACTCTGCCTTTGATGCTAACGATGGTTCTCCTTTGACGGTATCGATCGCTTGCTCGACGGCTTTTTTCTCAGGTGCAAGCACTAAATAATTTTTCACGACAGCCGTGTAGCTGGAGCTTTTTGCACCCGGATAATCTGTAATTTTGATGCCTTTATAGTCGCTTTCGATCGCTTTTGTTTTACTCTCACTCTGGAGCTTCTGGGCAAAACTCAACGCTTTTGTCTTATCTTTAATGCCAACCACTAACAAAACATTCGATTCTTTGACTGGTTTTGCCGCATCGGTTGGCAGTACCGCCAGCATGACGTTACCAACCCAGGGTTTTACATCGGCGTCGTAGTTGATTTTGCTGTCAGTCAACAACTTTTGTTGGAAGTCTGTGAAACCTTTGCCCACCACAGCCTGTGCTTCGGGAGTGCCAAATTTTTGCAGCTTCGCCCAGTTTTGCGGCTCCATCGAAATAAAGGCGGTCATGTAGGCGTCGTCGGGTACCACTTTCGCCAGCGCTTGCGGACTCAGCTCATCGCCGGACGCCCCGTTGAAGTGGACGTACGCGATCGCCCCCCCTGCCACTGCGGTGATCGCCAGTGCAGGCACGAGTAACTTTTTCCCAACCATGCTTCATTCCTCATATTTTTACAATCAGTCCCCCGCTTTGATAAATGTCCCTATGCAAGCGGATTTCAGGGATTGCCACCCTACAAAAGATGCCCCGATCGCGTCTTCAACCATCAGTACGTCAGCGGAACGTTCTACCAAGTAACACTCCGACGATGCAGTCTACTGATCAGGACTGACGCAACCCTTTAGCGGTTTTAACCACGCATTGAACCGCATGACCAACCTCAATGCTGAAACCTCCGAGGTTTTGGCAAACTACGTCAGTCCTACTGATGAGTAGAAACACTTTGAGACGATCGATTACGGAGAGGGCATTGAAGGTGAGAGAGCTTGAGGAATACGACTATACGTTTCTGCATTTTCTGCTTGCGCTTGACGTAAGTCATACTGTGTTTGTAAGTTCAGCCAGAACTGAGCGCTATTACCGAAGTAACGAGCTAACCGTAGAGCGGTATCTGCCGTCACACTGCGCTTTGCAGCCAAAATCTCGCTCACACGCGTTTGGGCTACACCAATGTCCTTGCTTAGTCGATAAGGCGTAATATCGAGTGGTTCCAGAAATTCTAGACGTAGAATCTCGCCAGGATGGATGTTAGGTAACCGATCGTTACTCATGACAGTTTTTTCTCAGTGGTAGTCTACAATCTCAACCTGAACGGCATTGTTTTCATTCGTCCAGACAAACCAAATTCGCCACTGGTGATTGATACGGATACTATGCTGCCCCTGGCGATCACCCACTAATTTTTCTAACCGATTTCCAGGTGGCACGCGCAAATCATTCAGCGATGTCGCAGCGTCCAAGATGAGCAGTTTGCGTAAAGCAATCCTTTGAATATCAGGCGGGTAATGTCGAGATTTAAACCCATCGAAAATCAGCTTTGTCTCATCAGACCTAAAATGAACAATCACAATTCAATACTACTGCACAACATTACTACCGCCAAGCAGTAGCATATCAAGAAAGGCTACTACGAAAAGTCACGGTTCACAGTGAAGCCGCTAAACGAGGGTTCGTTGACGAGCAGCTCACCAACTTACACAAATCACCGCTCATTTGTCCACAAAGCCCCAGTTAGTGGTTTAAACTGCGTGGGAACCCTGGTTTCAAGTGCATCCAGTAACCCTTCATGACAGTCAGCATTCCCTACTCCACGACTCAATTTGCGTCCTTAGAGCAGGCGCTCAAACATTACTTCGGCTACGACAGCTTTCGTCCGGGGCAGCGCCAGATCATTGAATACACCCTGCACGATCGCGACCTTCTCGTCATCATGCCGACGGGGGGCGGCAAGTCTCTCTGCTTCCAGCTACCCGCATTGCTAAAAGAAGGCGTGATGATCGTTGTGTCGCCGCTGATTGCGCTGATGCAAGACCAGGTGCAGGCGCTACAAAACAACGGTATTCCTGCCACATTGCTCAATAGCAGCATCGGTTTCGGTGAATCACAATCGCGCCAGGCTGCCATTCTCGATCGCAAAATCAAGCTGGTCTACGTCGCTCCCGAACGGCTGCTCAGCGAATCGTTTTTGGGCTTTATGGATCAGGTGAAAGCGCGAGTCGGCATCTCGGCGTTTGCGATCGATGAAGCCCACTGCGTCTCCGAATGGGGACATGACTTTCGCCCCGAATATCGTCAGCTTCAGCGTTTGCGGCAACGGTATCAAAACGACGATCGTGTCATTCCCATCCTGGCGCTGACTGCCACAGCTACAGAACGCGTCCGCCATGACATTCTCGGCCAGCTAGAGCTACAAGACCCACACGTTCACGTTGCCAGCTTCAACCGCCCCAACCTGTATTACGAAGTGCGACCCAAAGGTAGCCAAAAACAGGCGTATGTCGAACTGTTTCAGCAGGTGCAGCAGACCCAAGGCGCAGGCATTATCTATTGCTTGAGCCGCAAGCGCGTGGATGAAGTTACGGCCCGATTGCAACAGGACGGCATTTCCGCACTGCCCTATCATGCAGGCTTGAGCGATGCCGTGCGGCGAGAGAATCAGGATAAATTTATTCGAGATGATGCACGGGTAATGGTTGCCACGGTTGCCTTTGGGATGGGCATCAACAAACCCGATGTGCGCTTCGTCATCCACTACGACCTGCCCCGCAACATCGAAGGCTACTATCAAGAATCGGGCAGAGCCGGACGCGATGGTGAACCGTCTCGCTGTACTCTTTTCTACGGTGCGGGAGATATTAAGACCGTTGAGTTTCTCATCGCTCAGAAGGTCGACCCGGCGTCGGGCGAACCGCTGGAAGAAGAACAGCGCATTGCTACCCAACAGCTTCGACGAGTGATTAACTATGCCGAGGCAACGGAATGCCGTCGCACGATTCAGCTTGGCTACTTCGGCGAAGACTTTCCTGGCAACTGCGGCACGTGTGACAACTGCTGTCACCCCAAACCGATCGAAGACTGGACGCTAGAAGCCCAAAAGTTTCTGTCCTGTGTCGCTCGATTTGCCCAACGCGATCAGCGGTTTGGCCTTAACCATACGATCGACGTGCTGCGTGGTTCTAAAAACGATCGCGTGCTGAAAAACGGGCACGATAAACTCTCTACCTATGGCATTGGCAAAGACCGCAGTGCGGAACAGTGGCGACTGCTGGGTCGATCGCTCATCCATCAACGACTGCTGGATGAAACCTCTGATGGCTATTCGATGCTGCAACTCAACG
This sequence comes from Stenomitos frigidus ULC18, assembly GCF_003003795.1. Taxonomy (GTDB): domain Bacteria; phylum Cyanobacteriota; class Cyanobacteriia; order Leptolyngbyales; family Leptolyngbyaceae; genus Stenomitos; species Stenomitos frigidus_A. The sequence goes on from NZ_PVWK01000099.1 coordinate 39,911, forward strand.
ATCTAAGTTGGGACATATTGCGTAAGCAGCGGAGTGTGATGGTTGCCATTGATCCGGTCAAACCAGGCGATGTCCTTGCACCCTCTAAGGTCGATGCTGCTGAGGTTGAAGCACTCTACGATCGCCTCCAGAAACTTCGCAAACATCTGGCAGACGAGCAATCGGTGCCGCCGTACGTGGTGTTCCCCAACTCCAGTCTGCGATCGATGGCAACCGCGCAGCCCCAAACCCTTGCCCAATTCGCCAAAATTTCGGGCGTGGGGAGCCGCAAGCTAGCGCAATACAGCGAACCATTCATTACCGAAATTCGAGCGTTCCGAACCGAGCGTGGATTGCCTCTGCAAACTGAAACGGGTACAGTTCCCCAGGCAACACCTTCGACCGCCCCACCAACCCGTGCCTCAGAAACCCAACTGCAAACCCTGGCGCTCTATCAAGAAGGACTGGAACCTGCCGACATTGCCGAACGGCGTAACTTTCGCCTCGGCACCATTATGAGTCATCTGGCTGAGCTACTAGAGTTAGGTTATCCCATTGATCTGGATGATTTGGTACCGCTTGATCGCCAGGATAAAATCATGCACGCCATCAACACAGTAGGCCCCGATGCGCTGGGCAGCATTCGCGAACATCTCGGCGAAATGTACGGATATGACGAGATTCGACTGGTGCGATCGCGCTGGCGACGCGAAACTGCATGAGCCTTTCTAACATGAACCATGACACACAAGCGCTAGCGAGAGATGACTGGATCGAATGTCCGAATCCAGCGACCAAGCTATAAGGCGTGGGCTTCGGACAATCTAGCTGTTCGCTGGCTCTCACCGTCAGCACTGAGTATAATCAAATCTTAGATTTCAGCCAGAGTCTGTATTTCTAAGGACGGGTGTAGTTTGTCACAGCTTCTTTCAAGGTTGAGCAAGGTCTCTAAATCCACCATTACACGGGAGGTAGCGTAAACCTATCCCTAACCTGAAAGGGTTAATCGATCGCTGATAGCTGTGCACATGATTAATCCCCAACCATGCAACGCTTTAAAGATAAACCTTAAAGCTTTTGATAAGCAAATTGCCTTTCGCCAAAATTTAATAGCCAGGGTGCGGTCACTTTAGAATCGCCTTTTAAGGCAAGTCTTTATACTGGGCAGGTACCCTTACTATGCATAAAAAGGCAAGCCGTTTGTGACAACGATCATCTTCTAGCCCGGCCATGATCACAGGCTCAAGTTGTATCTCGTCACCCGGTACTGTGGACAAACACTCCATTATCATGAGACGCTTAGCTCTCTCGTCCAGCAGGCTTTGAGCACAAACAGCTTGAGAGCCCAGACGTCAAAGCAAAGCTTTACCTTCTTCATTTGTCGAATCTATTGATTAATCCTGAGTACATATGATGATCAGGGATGCTCTAGACGATGCTCACCAAAATGAAACACCGATTAGATTAAACAGGCTGAATCGGAACATTCAGCAGGCTCAGGAGACGGTCTACAATTTCCTCCTGGAAATTGTCAAGAAATGGCCTCCTGAAGAGGTTTTGCTTGAGTTCAAACGCTTGTTCATCTATCACGTTGAATCGATCAGCGCTGATGCGATGCAGGCAATTTATGACATTGTTTTTTCAAACAATGAAGAAGAATTCAGAAATACGCTCAAACGCTGCTGTTACATCTTAGTGAACAACTGGGATGCAACCCGCAACTATAAGCCGATTCAGGATCTGGTCGTCGTCTTTACCGATCCCTCCATCAACCGGAACACAGCCTCCCCCACATTAAAGCGACTGCGTCACTGGCTGGATGAGTTTGTCAAAAGTAGTGATTACGAAGAACTAAAGCTCTTTGTCTCGCGCTACGAAGAAAAAGAACGAGGGCCCTGGGTATCGCGGTATACATCCTATTTACTCGTGCCTCAATACATCGATCTAAAAAATCCGATCGAGCAGCGGGAGGCAGCCAGAGCTCTATCAAAGCAGCTGAAAGATCGCTTTAAGTTTGACCTGGCAATGTATATTGCACGATCGCAGAGCAATGCCCCTAGTAAGCGGATTCCCAAAAACCCAACGGCTTTAGGGGAGGAAGTGCTGCGACTCATTAAGGCGATCGTGGCTAAGCGAGGTCCCTTCAGCTATGCTAATTTGGCAAATATTTTTGTTAACCAAACGCAAAATCTTCCCTACAGCAAATTTAAGCAAAGCATACAGCAGTATTTAATTTTTTCTGTGGAGAATCAGGAGTTTGTTGAGACCTTACGTGCAAAATTAACAGAGAAATTAGATACCCTTTACGAAAGTCATGATGATGAGATTGTCACGAGTGCTCTGACGTTACGCACGTGCAATCGGGTCATTGATTACTTGACCACCGAGAATCAAACAGAGCCCTCCCAGCTTTTTGTGCTGCTGCTTTCGCAAGGAAATCCTATTACTCTAGTCGTCGCACTCCTCAAAATCATTCTGATTTGCAAGCATTCACGCACTCATTTAGAAGCGCGGATTGCCGAACTCATTCGGTATTACCAAAACTATCCTGAAGATGAATGCGCCTGGGTCGTGAATTTTTTGGAAGTCTTTACCGTAACGTTCGCGATTCATGCCGAAAACGTTCAATACAATCTCATTAAGATGAAAGTTGATGAAGTACAGCTTTCACCAAATATTTTTGACCCAGACAAATACCGCATCTTTTCTCAGCTCAAACGCGAAATCAAGACAGACTTGCTTCCGTTATTGCTTAACCCAGAAGCAGACGTCATCGACTCTGAGACGAATGGCACCGGAGAAGCGTTGCTGGAGTAGCAACCGCTTTGAGGACTCGGTATTGCTGAATTTGGGGATGCTTGGTGCCTTTCGATCGCTACTGTAACGGCGCTATAGCCTGCGGTTGCAAGAACCGCGAAAAGCCTCTACGAAATTTCTTCCTTAAAGCAGGAACGCCTATCCCTTCTCTGTTTTAATGCCCTCTCTCTGTGTAAAGGCATTTCTCGTTGATTTGGATCACAGTGGAAACTTATAGACGGAGCTAGCAGTCTCAACTTGAACCCAGCTAAGTGGTTAAACACTCGATCAGTGCTGGGTTCTCATTCACCGCTTTGACCACAGTGATGTGCATTACACTGAAGGCAATTCGTCTTCAGTCGAACTGTTAAGCATTAGGAGTCTTGATCATGAAACGAATGATGGCGGCAGCGATCGGCCTACTTCCGATCATTGCTGTATCGCTCTTACCTCAGGTAGCCTCTGCCCAAGCAGCACTGCGAGCAGCTACCGTTAGTCCCTGGACTATTGCCGATCGCTACGATAACGATGATCGCCGTGATCATGATGATCATCGTGACGGTTGGCGCAACCGCAACATAGACTACCAACGTGCGAATGACCGTCGTGACAATGATCGTTGGAACAACAATCGTCGTGACCAACAGCGCCGAGTCTGGATTCCCGGTCATTGGGAAAGTGGCTTCTTGGGGATTGGTCGCAAATGGGTCGAGGGTCACTACGAAAATCGGTAATGTACCTGTGATGTTAGTTTAGGCATTCAGAAGGGGCTGACAGCAGCCTCTTTTGCCATGTGAAAGGACTTGAAATTAAGCAAAACGCTGCTCATCAAGCCATGCCAATCCACCACCAGCCGCTTCAGCGAGAATACTGATCAGCCGATAGAGTGCCACCACGCTGAGAATTAAGCCTGGAGAGAACGTCTCACCGAGTAGAGCGATCGCCGTTGCCTCAAATACGCCAATGCCGCCCGGTGCACCCGGAACCACTAAACCCAGTAGCCAGGCCAAACTAAAGGCACTTAGCAGTAATGGCAGTTGTCCAGGTGCGATGGGGCTGATTGCCAGGAAGGTTAGCAGAAAACCCAGGCTGCGTAGAAGCAAAAAGCCAACCTCTCCAACCAGCGGCAAAAGCGGATAATGTTCTAACCGAGGCGGAAGCGAATCAATGGCAGTTCTGGTCGCTTTCTGCTTGAGTTTGCTAACATAACCAACCAGCCGATTAATAATGCGAGGGTGCACCGAAGCTAGGACAAGGATCAGGCTCAGCCATTGCAGTGAGATGATAGCTAGCCCATAGCGTGCCGCGATCGGTTGACTGCACAACAACGTCACTAGCAACGCCGCCGCTGCCATCAAAAGTGGTTCCAGTAAGACACTGATGGTTGCGGTTTCGAGCGTTGCCCCGGCCTTAGTAGCTGCCGTCACGCGCCCATAGTAATGCCAGACATTACCAGGAAGATATTTGGCGATCGTCGTTTTCAAATAAGCTTGTACCAGCCCAATACCGTTCACAGGCTGTTTCAAGTCTTGCAACAGGCGACTCCACACACCACCCGCGCAAATGTGGGCGAGTAGAGTGACTCCAAGCGCGATCGCCAGACAGGCTACCCCCGTGTTGCCCAGACGAATAGAAACAACCTTCTGCCAGTGCTGCTTGAGGACGGTGCCTAAAAAGAACAGGGTCCCACCGAGAATAGCCCAGCGTAGAAAGGGTTTTAAGCGTGCTCGGATCTGCTTCATCGATTCCCAGCGGGTTGCAGTTGAATAGTCAGCCGTCAGCCGTCAGTGGCCACTGACTAAACGTGTTGCCATTGACTAAATCTATTGATACACAACACAGTACCGCTAGCACTCAATCCATCGCTGACCGCTGGCCACTGATGACTGACCGCTTCTTCCCTAATCCAACTCGCGCCGACCTTCCAAAGCTCTCGCCAGCGTAACTTCATCGGCATATTCCAGATCACCACCCATCGGTAGCCCAAAGGCAATGCGCGTCACTTTTGTAAAATGCTTCAACAAATGCCCGACGTAAAGGGTGGTTGTCTCACCTTCAACACTTGGGCTAATTGCCATAATGACTTCGGCAATATTTTGCTGCTTCACCCGACGTATCAGTGGTTGGATATGCAGTTGCTCTGGGCCAATGCCGTCCATTGGAGAAATCAGCCCACCCAGAACGTGATACTTGCCTCGATATTCGCGGGTTTTTTCCAGCGCGATGACATCTCTAGAATCAGCGACTACGCAGATGGTTTGGCTATCGCGACTAGGGGTACGACAAATTTCGCAGACAGGTTCTGCTGACAAGTGAAAGCAAACAGAGCAATACCCAACCTGTTGCTTAGCTTCCATCAACGCATTCGCCAGCGCTTTCACCTCATCCTCAGATCGCTTGAGGATATGAAGTGCTAGCCGCTGTGCTGTTTTAGGACCCACACCAGGAAGATGCTGCAGTTGCTCAATTAAGCGGGCAAGGGGGCGTGTGTAAACCGTTGGAGTTCCTCCGAATCTAGATCAATTTTAGCGCGGACGGGAGGGAGAGGAGTGAGGGGAGAGGGGGAGGCAGGGGAAGCAGACGGCGGAAGGGAGTCGGGAGTCGGGAAGAAATTCAAACTCAAAACTCTCTAGTGCAGCGGCACGAAGTGCTACTCAAAACTTTTATCCTTCATCCTTTATCCTTTCCTCCTCCTCCTCCCTCACCCCGGCGGCCATGTCAGCGATCGCCCACCCAGAATATGAAGGTGGAGATGATCAACGGTTTGACCACCATCAACACCCGTGTTAATCACAAGGCGATAGCCTTTGGTTAAGCCTGCCTGGTCGGCAACACGTTTGGCAGTGAGCAAGAGATGACCCATCAGAGCGTGGTCATTGGATTCGGCGTCGGATAGTTTTGCGATCGGCTGTTTAGGAATTACCAGGATATGCACTGGAGCTTGCGGATGAACGTCTTTAAAGGCGAGTGCCAAATTGTCTTCATAAACAATCTCGGCGGGAATCTCTCTACGGATTATCTTGCTAAAAATCGTCTCGGTTGTTTCGCTCATGCTGTCGGGTGCCAGATGGGGTGCTAGTTGAAATTTTAAGGGGTTAAGAGCTGTTATTGACCGTTGAGTTACTGCAGTTGCAACCAGAGCGTTGGAGGGCTAAGGCGAAGACAGCTTGCTAGAAGCGAGAAACCGTTAGCTACCAGGTATCAATGCGATCGACGAATTTGGGTAAGACAGGGTAAGCTTGAGTGACTTCACATCAGTCACCGCTTTTCGGTGTAAGGCACAGCTACATTAATGAAAGTTTTACTTCTATACCCCCTTTTCCCAGAATCATTTTGGTCTTTTGATAAAGCACTTGAACTCATTGATCGCAAAGCCTCATTACCACCGCTGGGCATGATTACTGTGGCTGCTATCTTGCCGCAAACATGGGAATTTCGCTTAATTGACCGCAACGTGCGATCGCAGACCGAAGCCGATTGGGCCTGGGCTGAGCTGGTGATTCTATCGGGCATGATTGTCCAAAAGCCTGACCTGCTCCACCTTATTCAAGAAGCCAAGCAACGGGGCAAACTGGTTGCGGTTGGTGGGCCTTACGTCACCTCCGTACCCGATGCCGCACATAAGGCAGGCGCCGACTTTTTAGTTTTGGATGAAGGGGAAATCACCCTACCGATGCTAGTAGACGCGCTCAACAGAGGCGAACGATCGGGCATTTTGCGTGCGCCTGAAGGTGAAAAACCGGACGTTTCCGGTACCCCTGTGCCACGGTTTGACCTGCTGGATCTCGATGCCTACATCGAAATGTCGGTACAGTTTTCACGGGGTTGCCCGTTCCAGTGCGAGTTTTGCGACATTATTGTGCTCTACGGGCGGAAGCCTCGCACGAAAACACCCACTCAGCTACTGGCAGAGCTACAGGCTTTGTATGACTTGGGCTGGCGACGAGCAGTCTTCATGGTCGATGACAACTTCATTGGCAACAAACGCAACGTCAAGCTGCTGCTGCGCGAACTGGTGCCCTGGATGGCGGCACATAACTATCCGTTCCGGTTGAGCACCGAAGCTTCTGTTGATCTTGCTCAAGATGAAGAACTGCTGGAGCTGATGGTGCGGGCTAATTTTACAAGTGTGTTCCTGGGGATTGAAACACCAGACACCGAAAGCCTCGCGATGACCCAGAAGTTTCAGAATACGCGCAATTCGCTGGTCGAATCGGTGCAAACCATTAACCGGATGGGGCTGTCAGTTATGGCAGGCTTTATTTTGGGCTTTGATGGTGAAAAACCTGGGGCCGGCGATCGCATCATCGAGTTTGTCGAAGCCACTGCCATTCCGAAAGCGATGTTTGGGATGCTCCATGCGCTACCGAACACAGCATTGTGGCATCGCCTAGAAAAAGAAGGTCGGCTGCTGGAGTCTAGTCAGGACTTGAGCGGACAGCAAATGGGGCTGATGAACTTTATTCCCACACGCCCGATCGAAGCGTTAGCCAGAGAATACGTCAGCTGCTTTTGGGAACTGTATGAACCCAGCCGCTACCTCGCACGGGTTTATCGCCATTTCATGAACATGGAGCCAGCACCCCACAAACGACCCTTTCAAATGCTGGAATGGGTTGAACTACGAGCCGTGCTGACCATTTGTTGGCGACAAGGCATCAAACGCCCTACCCGTAAGCAATTCTGGCAGCAGCTTTTTTCGATCCTACGGCGCAATCCGGAGGTGTTCGTGCCTTATATGAGCAACTGCGGTTTACTAGAGCATTTTCTCCATTACCGCCAACTGGTGCGCAGCCAGGTAGAAGCACAGCTAGCAGACTCTTTGGCGCATGAAATTGCCCACCAGCAGGCTGAGGCTGAAAATGTGGTGAGCGCGATCGCCAGGTAGAAAGGCTGTTGTTGGTTGCTACTGATTAGCTGATTCAGCTCAACTGTTGCAGATGCATCTAGCGCCGTTCGCCAGATACCCCACTTTTTCTAGCAACCAACCACCTAAAACCTAGATCAGCTTGACTGCTCGCAGCGTAAAGAACAGACCGATCGCCAAAACAAAAACCGCACCTAACAGTAAAGGAAAAAGCAGCAATGCCATTTGTTATCTCTCCACGGATCTAGCAAAACTATACAAAATAATGAGCCGCATAAGGTGACTAGAGACAAATAAACTTAGAAGAAGGCAGAATAGAGCGGTCAGGGGTCAGCGGTCAGCCATCAGCCATCAGCCATCAGCCATCAGCAGTCAGTGGGCAACGGAACAGCACAGAGTGGGGGAGTAGAGCCAGTCAACTCAAAGCTTAAAACTCTCACCGCTTCCTCCGCTTCCCCTCCCTCTCATCTTCCTTATTCCCTCTCCCCTCCTCCCTCCCATGCAGTCTGTTATTCCCGTCAACTTACCCCAGCATTCCTACAACATCGCGATCGCCCCCGGCAGCTTAGATCAGCTTGGCACCTGGATGCAGGGCACAGAAGCGTACCCATTAAAGTTGGGTAAGAAGGTTTTGCTGGTGTCGAATCCAACCGTGTTTCAGCACTACGGCGAGCGGGCGATCGCATCGCTAGAACAAGCAGGCTTTGCGGTCGCGACGTGCCTCCTCTCTGATGGCGAGCGGCACAAAACCCTGGAAACGCTGAGTCAGATTTATGATGCAGCGTTGACCAATCGGTTGGAGCGCTCGTCAACCTTTGTGGCTCTTGGTGGTGGCATCATTGGCGACATGACGGGTTTTGCGGCGGCGACCTGGCTGCGCGGTGTGAATGTTGTGCAGGTACCAACCTCGCTGCTAGCAATGGTCGATGCCGCGATCGGTGGCAAAACAGGGGTTAACCATCCCAACGGTAAGAATCTGATTGGAGCCTTTCATCAACCGCGCCTGGTGCTGATTGACCCACAGGTATTGCAAACCTTGCCTGTAAGGGAATTTCGAGCAGCGATCGCAGAAGTCATTAAATACGGCGTCATCTGGGATGCAGATCTCTTCACTCAGCTCGAAGCCGCGCCCCAACTTGACCAGCTTTCCAATCTAAGTGCGGAACTATTGCAGGCGATGTTGACCCATTCCTGTCAGGCGAAAGCGCATGTGGTCAGCAAGGATGAAAAAGAAGCCGGACTACGGGCAATTCTCAACTATGGGCACACGATCGGGCATGCGGTCGAAAGCTTAACGGGTTATCAAGTTGTAAATCATGGCGAAGCAGTGGCGATCGGCATGGTTGCTGCAGCACAAATCGCGGTAGCCCTCCAGCTCTGGCAGGGCACGGATGCCCAACGCCAGCTCAAGCTTTTACACAACGCTCACTTGCCAACCCGTTTGCCCAGCGGAATTGATCTGGATGCAATTTTGACATCCCTACAAGTAGACAAGAAAGTCGAAGCCGGACAGGTACGGTTTGTGCTGCCAACTCAAATTGGAGCAGCGATCGTCACCAACCAAGTAAGCACAACGGTCATCCAACAGGTTTTAGAGCACATGCAGGCTGTTTAAAGGCAGTCACTTTTGAAGTCAGTACTGTTGAAAAGTAGCGAATTGATCTTACTCTCACTGCGTTCAGACGCCAATCTTTACCGTGTTGACTGACTTCCGGTGAAGAAAGATCAACGCACTCAGAAACTGATTTTGATTTTCAAATCAGCATCGTAATACCAATTCTTTTTGAAGAGGCATAAAACCATGCATTGTCGGTTGGGTTGAACAACGTGAAACTCCTAGCGCAACTATGCCAAAGGCTTTACGCCAGCATTAGGTTGGGTTTCGTCAGACTCAACTCAACCTACAGTTCGATGCAGAGTCATACGAAATTGGTCTTACACAGTGTCGTTCGACAGCAGTTAACCTGTATTGGGCGCTGAGTTAGCGTGCCTCTGCGGCTTCAACCAGTCAAGCATCGTTTAACCAGTCACAGAAGGTTTTCTCCAGGCCGATATAATTGATCAAAGGAAAGCGGCTTCGCGATGCCTTATCAGTTATGAGCCTCACGCATGAATCAGTATTTTGCAACAGTGGCACGGGGGCTGGAACCGCTTGCAGCTAAAGAGCTAGAGCAATTGGGAGCCCATGCTGTAGAACCAGGGTTTTGTGGGGTTGCCTTTGCGGGCGATCGCACTCTACTTTATCGCGTCAACCTCTGGGCACGTTTGCCGTTCCGCATCTTAATGAAGCTACATGAGTTTCCTTGTAAGGATGCGGAGGAGCTCTATCACGGCATTCAGACGATTGATTGGTCGATTTACCTTACCCCCGATCTGACGCTGGCAGTGAACGCGACGGGGAAAAGTGAACAGCTTAACCATACCCATTTCACTGCACTCCAGGTCAAAACAGCGATCGTCGAGCAGCAGCAAGAAACGGTGGGCGATCGCTCCGATGTAGAGCTGCAATCGCCGGACCTACAGATCAGCATCCATATCGATCGCGATGTCTGTACTGTCAGCCTTGATAGTTCTGGCAAGAGTTTGCACCGTCGGGGGTATCGTCCGGCCGTTGGTTCTGCACCGCTGAAAGAATCACTGGCAGCGGCGCTCATTCAACTGTCGGGCTGGCAGCCAGAGCAAATGTTTTACGATCCGCTGTGTGGCTCTGGTACGTTACCGTTGGAAGCCAGCCTGAAGGCGCTCAACATTGCACCAGGGCTGTTTCGAGAGCATTTCGGGTTTGAAACCTGGTTAGACGCTGACCTGTCGCTTCTGGAGCAACTGATTCAGGAGGCGGAAGCCAGCCAACGAGATAGTCTTCCTGCACCAATTTGGGGTAGCGATCGCGATGAAGCGGTAATTGATCAAGCGATCGTCAATGCCACTAACTGCGGTGTCCTCAACCACGTTTATTTCGCTGCAATTGACCTTGAAGACGTTGCTGCCCCTGCCGATAACGGTGTCTTATTTTGCAATCCACCCTACGGCGAACGGTTGGGACGCGATAGTGATTTGGGTGCTTTCTACAAACAGTTAGGCGATGTGCTGAAACAACGCTTCAAAGGCTGGACGGCGTTTGTGCTGAGTGGCAATAAGGAACTCTCGCAGTCAATCGGGCTGAAATCATCCCAGCGGTTTGCGGTTTACAATGGCACGTTGCCCTGTCAGTTGATGAAGTATGAACTGTACTGAATCAAATGGCTCTTTGCCACCAATTGCACTCGCCCTTCAGAAAAAGCACACCCTCAATAGATTCATCCTGCGATGTGCCGAATCTACTGTTCCACGCGATAGCCTAGCTCAGCAAGTCGAGCGCTCGATTGCCGCCATTTGGGTTGCACTTTGACAAACAGTTCCAAATAAACTTTACCCGCAACTAATTTTTGAATTTGCTGCCGCGCCGCAGAGCCGATCGCCTTGAGCATCTCGCCCCGCCGACCAATCAAAATCCCTTTTTGGGACGGACGCTCGATATAAATCGTTGCCAGAATGCGAGTAATGGTCGGTTCTTCCTCCACGCGATCGATGCCGATCGCCGTTGAATGAGGCACTTCTTCCCGCGTCAGCAATAACACCTGCTCTCGAATCAACTCGCCCATAATGAAGCGCTCTGGCTGATCCGTGACCAAATCAGGCGGATAGTAGTAAGGCCCCGGTTCTAGATGCTGAATGAGCTGTTGCTGTAATGCCTCTACCCCTTCTCCAGTGAGCGCCGAAAACTTAGCAATTTCCCACTGTTGGCTGGCTGCGAGTTCCTGGTAGCTGCGATCGAAGGGATGAGGAGAGAGGGGTAAGGAGGGAGGGGAAGCGGTTTGAGTAAATTCTGCTGGATCGGCTTGTAAGCCTTGATCGTCTGCTTCTAGATCTCCCTCTGCTTCCCCTACTCCCTCGCTCTCCTGCTCTTGCACACCCTCCTGCCCTGGCTGCTGATCGGCCTTGTTAATGCCCAGGATGATTGGCATTTGGCATTTGGTTAGCCAGTTGGCAATAAAGCGATCGCCGCCGCCCGCTTCTACAGACCCATCGACGACAAACAGCAAAACGTCTACCGATTGAATGGCAACTTGGGCATTTTTGACCAGCACTTTGCCAAGTTGATGGTGCGGCTTGTGAATGCCGGGAGTATCGACAAAAATAAGTTGAGCCGTTGGGGTGGTCAGAATGCCCCGCAGACGGTTGCGTGTGGTCTGCGCGATGGGTGAAGTAATGGCAATTTTTTGCCCGACCAGATAATTCATCAGGGTCGATTTGCCGACATTCGGGCGACCAATAATACCCACGAAGCCCGATCGAAACCCAGGTGGCGAGGCAGGAATGAGTCCAGACAGTCCCGTTTGATCGTAGTCGTTAAGCTCACTCATGCAGTCCCTAACCTGTACCTTGTTACTAGAAGCGCGATCGTCCATCCGTCAGTCATTTTAGTGTACGCACTAACGCCCATCCGCAACGCCCAACACTCAAACCGTTTCTTACTTACCCCATGACTTTAATTTTGACTAATGATGATGGCATCGATGCACCTGGAATCCAATCGCTGCTGCAAGCCGTGAGTCAGTTTGACCGCAAAGCGATCATTGTGGCCCCTCAAGCGCCTCATTCTGGCTGTGGCCATCAGGTAACAACAACGAAACCGATTCATGTACAGCAGCGATCGACCATCGAATATGCGATCGGTGGTACGCCAGCAGACTGTGTACGCATTGCTCTGAACCACCTGGCACCTAAGACCGCCTGGGTGCTCTCTGGCATCAATGCTGGTGGCAACTTAGGGTCGGATGTTTATGTCTCCGGAACCGTAGCCGCCGTGCGTGAAGCCGCGCTTTACCGGATTCCCGGTGTTGCTCTTTCCCAATATCGACGGAGTGGACATGCGATCGATTGGGCGATCGCTACCGAGCTAACGACTCGCGTTTTACTCACTCTTTTTGATCGTGTTTGGGAACCTGGAACCTATTGGAACGTCAACCTACCTCATCTGGATACGGACGCACCCACACCAGATATCGTTTTTTGTCAGCCATGTACGCAGCCATTACCCGGAAATTACCGAGTTGATGGTGATTACTTCTATTATGCAGGGGAGTATGCTGGGAGACGACGAGATATCGACAGTGATGTCGACATGTGCTTCTCTGGACGCATCGCCATCACGCAGATCAGGCTTTAGCGTTCAGGCAAACAATGGTGGTGGACTGGGATACCCTTTTGTTACCTGTTGAACAGGAACTTTTTAGAAAGGCTTTATCTAGTAACCTTACGTTAACAAAGCCACCCTTTGCTAGCAAAGCATCGTTTGAGACTCGTCCGCGACCAAACAACCTCATGCAGGGTCAAACCGCCCGATCGGGCTCAAGCTTGGCTCACTGCGTCCGGTAAAGTTTAGGGTTCTACCATGATTCTGATCCGTGAAATCGTCCAACAAGCGCTTATCACTGGTTACCTAACCATTGACGCCGAGAACCAACTGCGTCAGCTCCTGCGCACCAAATATGATGTTAACGATTTGAATGCCTTCATGTTGCTACAGCAGGCAGCAATGTCGGGCTCCATCCGGCAAGAATCACGCGATCGAGCCAAGAACGATCACGTGATGGCGTCGATGCTCGTGTCAAGGCAAGAATGACAAACCAGGACATTCATAGTTATGTCCTGGTTCATATGTCTTTTGCGACAGTAGACGGCTAGCCTACTACGATGCGATCGCAGGAGTGCGTCGTTCGCGGCTGACTTCCCGCACAGACGGTTCTTCAGGATTTTGCATCAAAAATACTAGCATTGGATTGCTTTGCAAGTCGCGTCGCAGCGTCCGTTGAATTTCGCGTTCAATCTGCGTCTGCAGCCCTACCCAGTCAATTTCAAGCTGTGCATCCTTACCTACGGGACGGGCGAATTCGTTCCAGCGATCGCGCAAGATCGTACCAATGGCGGTTTCGATCGAAGCTTGTAGTTTCGATCGCTCCAGCGAGGTGACCACACCGCTTAAATGAATTTGAGGCTTCGCTATCAGCGCCCCTGTCCAGCCGATCGCCGCTGCTACCGTCACAATGCCATCTCCTGCCAACTGCTGGCGTTCTTTCAACACTTTACTGTTGACCACACCAGAGCGAGAAGTGTCAACCAGCTCAATACCAGACGGCACTTTACCTGCAATACGCATTGAGGTTGCAGTCAACTCGACCACATCGCCGTTGTCAATAATCACCATATTTTCGGCAGGCACACCCACGCTTTGAGCCGTCTGAGAATGCTTCACCAGCATCCGGTGCTCACCATGAACAGGCAAGAAAAATTTGGGCCGGGTCAAGCCAAGCATCAGCTTTTGGTCTTCCTGACAGCCATGACCAGAAACATGAATGCCATGCTCCTTGCCGTAAATCACCTTGGCGCCTTTCATCATCAGCTTGTCGATCGTGTTTACAACCGCGATCGTGTTACCCGGAATCGGGTTCGCCGAAAAGACAACGGTATCGCCCTCACGGACTTTCACCTGACGATGTTCGCCATTCGCAATGCGAGTCATCGCCGACATGGGTTCACCCTGCGAGCCCGTGGTGAGAATCAAAACATGCTCATCCGATAGTTTTTGGAGCACCTGCAGTGGCTGAAACAAGCTTTCTTCACACTTGATGTAGCCCAGGGTACGAGCATGAGCAATGAGGTTGAGCATCGATCGCCCCACTACCGATACCACACGTCCATTTTTCTTCGCGAGTTCCAGAATCATATTGATGCGGTGGACTGATGATGCAAACGTTGTCACCAGCAAGCGACCTTTTGCCTGAGCAAAAATGCGATCCAGGTTAGGAAACACCGCTCGCTCGGAGGGTGTGCTTCCCGGAAGCTCAGAGTTGGTTGAGTCGCTGATCAGGCATTGCACGCCTTTTTCGCCGTATTCTGCCAGGCGTTGAAAGTCAAAGTATTCGCCATCAACAGGCGTATGATCAACTTTGAAATCGCCCGTATGAATAACCACACCCACTGGGGTACGAATGGCAACGGTAAAGCTATCCGCCATCGAGTGGGTGTTACGGATAAATTCTACGAAAAACGATTTACCGAGGCGCACCGTTTCACGCGGCCCCACAGTGCGCAGTTCGGTTCGCTTGGTGACGCCAGCTTCGCTCAATTTGTCTTTGAGGAGTGCCATCGCCAAGCGAGGGCCATAAATGATGGGAATTTCGAATTGTTTGAGGTGAAACGCAATACCGCCAATATGGTCTTCGTGGCCATGTGTAACGATCATACCCTTGATTTTATGGCGATTTTCCCGCAGATAGGTCATATCCGGCAGGACGATATTCACCCCATGCATGCCGTCTGTCGGGAATGCAAGACCTGCATCAAGCAAGATGATTTCGTCATTAATTTCAAAGACGCAGGTGTTTTTGCCGATTTCATGCAGCCCACCAAGGGGGATGATTTTCAGCGCGGGTGAAGAGTTATTTTGAGTCATTGGCATCCTTATCGAACGTGTAGAGAATAAAAAACTGGTTGGTTGAGCTTGGTTGTAAAGACATACACCCGTCGCTTCAGGCCTATGAGAGGGCGGTTGGACAAAATGTTTAATGCAGTTAGGGCAACAGAGGCAGGGTATGGCCTTTCAAGGGTGATTCAGTGCATGGAATACCTTGATCAGTAAGAACTGCCGCTTGCCAATTGCTTAAACGTGTTTGACAGCAACCGTTAGAGCAAGTAAAGACTTATTCAGTTGTAGAGAAACTTTTGTGGCGCTATTAATGCCTAGAGTAGGGATAGCTGTGTCATCACTGACGTTAATATTTTCGTTAAATCAGTCGAGCTATCAGCCAATGGTGGACGGGTAGAACCCACTGACCAACCTTGTAGCCTTAGAGCGGCCTTGACAGGAATAGGATTGGCTGTGACGAACAAGGCTTTGAACAATGGCAAAAGCTCAAGATGAGTTTTGGTAGCCACTTGATGCTGACCCGCTTCAAAGGCCTGAATCATCTGTTGGAGCTGCAAGCCAACCAGATGACTGGCAACACTAACGACACCTTTACCACCGAGCGCTAACAGTGGCAAAGTAATCGAGTCATCTCCAGAGTAGAGTGCAAATTCGGGTGGTGTCAAACGTTGAATCTCACTAGCTTGATCAAGATTCCCCGTTGATTCTTTGATCGCAACAATATTTTCGATTGTTGCAAGGCGACCGACTGTTTCAGCCTGCATGTTCTGCCCCGTGCGCCCAGGTACATTGTAAAGCATCATCGGCAGATGGGGCGCAGCTTCCGCGATCGCCTTGAAATGCTGATAAAGCCCTTCTTGGGGAGGCTTGTTGTAGTACGGGACGACTTGCAAAGAACCATCTAACCCTAGTTTAGCTGCTTTTTGGGTTGCTGCGATCGCTTCTTGTGTCGAATTTGAGCCCGTGCCTGCTATAACCTTCGCTTTGCCCGCTACCGCCTTCTGCACAACCTGAAACAGCTCGTACTCTTCAGCCCACGTCAAAGTCGGCGATTCTCCCGTTGTGCCGCAGACAACAAGCGTATCAGTGCCATGCTCTACCAAGTAGAACGCCAATTTCTCAGCGATCGCAAAATCGACGCTGCCATCGTCCTTGAATGGCGTGACCATTGCAGTTAAAACACGTCCAAAATTCACCACACTGTTTCAGTTGTTAGTTGTTATTAGAGAAGCGCAACGTTCAGTCAAAAGGCTAACGCGGATAGGCCTTTACAGACAGAAGTCAATAGCTAATAGCTAACCGCTAACGGCTCTAATTTGCAAGAGCGATCGACGGCTGGATGAGATTCTGTTGCGCTAAGAGTTCGGCAATCTGCACCGCATTCAATGCTGCACCCTTACGGATTTGGTCACCGCATAACCAAAGTTCTAGCCCTGTTGGATGAGAAAGATCCTGTCGGATACGCCCGACTAGCACGTCATCCTTCCCACTAGCGTCGATCGGCATGGGAAAGTAGTTTGCCTGCCAATCTTCCACCAGGGTCACTCCAGGAGCGTTGTTTAAGATGCTACGGGCTTGCGCCACATCAAACGGTTGATCAAACTCCAGGTTAATCGCTTCAGAGTGTGCCCGCAGTACGGGAACCCGAACACAGGTAGCGGTTACACGCAAAGTGGGCGCCTCGAAGATTTTGCGCGTTTCATTGATCATCTTCATCTCCTCTTCACAATACCCCTGCTCATTCAGCGCGGAGTTGTGCGGAAACAGATTAAATGCCAGCGGATAGGGAAAAAGTTCGGCTACAGGTGTTTGCCCCTGCAAGATGGCTTGCGCTTGCGTTTTAACCTCTTCCATTGCCCGTGCTCCAGCACCGCTGGCAGACTGATAGGTGGCCGCAACGATCCGTCGAATCGGCTGCACCTGATGCAGTGGATAAACCGCGACCGCCATCAAAATCGTCGTACAGTTAGGGTTTGCAATGAGTCCTCGATGTGCGGCGGCCGCTTGAGGATTCACTTCTGGCACCACCAGCGGTACGGTTGGGTCCATCCGAAAGGCGCTGGAGTTATCAATGACCACAGCACCAGAGGCGATCGCAGTAGGAGCCCAGGTCTTTGACACCGATCCACCCGCAGAAGCCAGCACCAGATCGATATTTTTGAAGCTTTTCTCATCAACGGCTTCGACCGGCAAGTGGTCGCCTTTAAACGAGAGCGTCTGCCCTGCCGATCGCGCCGACGCCAAAAGCTTTAGGCTTACCAGTGGAAAATCCCGCTGTTCAAGCAACTCCAACAATTCTGTCCCGACTGCACCCGTCGCTCCTAAAATAGCGACCCGATAGGGATGAACCAATTTAATTTCCTCCGTTAATAAACATTTAATAAACATTCAACTTAAAGCGTTTTAGATTGAAATAATTAATCTCTAGCAATAAAAATAGTCTGACTTTTCTATAGCTCAGATTTTTAACCCGCACATCTAGTCGGTCGGTAAGATGACCAAACCCTAAAAATCAGCATACGACTGATAGCGATTCCCAAATTTTAGCGAAATCTTTCGTAAACCCAGCAAGATTTTTCATGGAGCCAGGTGACAGCACGATTCCATAGACCGATTTTAAAGATTCACTGAAACAAATGAGCCACCCTTCAGCAGGATCAGTTACGATTACTTATTGCGGCGATGCAGTGAATGCGATCGCTACCTTTGACTGTCTGTCAATTCAGAACGTTGAGCGAGTGATTTTGTGCCCATAGAGCGGCTCGTTAAGCTGTTAACCCACTAAAAGTAAGTGTCTGTAGCGAATATACCGATGAAAGTTACCCAGGAAAAGCTTCCCGCCAGTCAGATTGGTTTGGAAATCGAAATTACACCGGAAATGTCCCAAAAGGCTTACGAGCAGGTCATTCAAAAATTTACCCGCTCTGCCAATATTCCTGGGTTTCGCAAAGGTAAAGTGCCCCGACAGGTACTCATCCAGCGCTTTGGCTCGGTGCAGATCAAAGCAACGGCGCTCGAAGAACTCATCGACGAGACGCTGAAGCAGGCGATCGAGCAAGAAAAGATTGACGCCTTGGGGAACTTTCAACTGCGATCGTCGTTTGATGACTTGGTCAGCCAGTTTGTACCAGGGTCAGCGCTCACCTTCTCTGCCTCCGTTGATGTACAGCCAGACGTCGCACTCGCTCATTACACTGACTTTCAGCTTCAGGCAGAAGAAGTAAAGCCCGATGCTGAACAAGTAGACAAAGTGCTACAGCAATATCAAGAGCAAACCGCAACCCTGATCCCCGTTGAAGGCCGTGCCGCACAACTGGGTGACACCACGGTTGTGGACTATAAAGGCGTCCTGTTGAGCGATGACCCTGAAGCCGAACCAGAGCCATTCCCCGGCGGTGAAGCTGAAGACTTTCAAGTCGAGCTGGCTGAAGGCAAGTTTATTGAAGGCTTTATCGACGGCATCGTGGGTATGACGCCGAGCGAAACAAAAGATATTTCCGTGCCCTTCCCAGACGAGTATGCGCAAGAAACGTTAGCCGGTCGAGCAGCCCGCTTCACTATCACTTTGAAAGAGATTAAGGAAAAGGAACTGCCTGCCCTTGATGATGACTTTGCCAAAGAAATCAGTGAGTTTGAAACACTGGCAGAACTGCGATCGTCCCTGGAAACTCGCTACAACGAAGAAGCTGAAGCCAAAACAACGGCCAATAAAGAGCAGGCCATCCTAGATGAGCTGCTGAAGCATATTGCAGTCGATTTGCCAGAAACCCTGATTGAACGGGAGCTGAGCTATCTCTTAAACCAGACAGCAATGCAGCTACAGAACCAGGGCATTGATGTCAAACGTCTGTTCAATCAAGATACGATTGGGATGCTCAAAGAGCGCTCTCGCCCAGAGGCGATCGATCGCATCAAACGTACGCTGGCATTGGGTGAAGTAGCTAAACGCGAGTCCGTCAAAGTCGAGCCCGAAGAAATTAGTGCAAGGGTGACTGAGTTGCTGGCAGAACTGGGCGATCGTGAGATTGATCCTGAACGGCTCCAGGCCGTCGTTGCCGAAGATCTACTCAAAGAGAAAATTGTTGGCTGGCTGATTGAACGCTCGACGATCGAACTTGTGCCCGAAGGAACGCTAGCGAAGCCTGACGAAGCTGAGGAGACTTTAGACGCAGCGACTGTTGAGACTGATGGCACGGACACCAATACGGTGGATGTCACCGCATCGGTCGTCGAACCAACAGCAGAGGCCGAAGCCGCAACAGAGGCTGAAGCGTCGAAAGGCTCAGCTTCTGACACACCCGCGATCGCGGATGCAGAAGGAGAACCCGAACCAGTCGAAACAGCTGAAGCTGAAAAGCCGAAAAAAACGCGTAAACCGTCCAAGGCAAAAGCAGAGTCCACCGACAGCGAATAACGCTTTGTCTATTTTGTTTATTCTGCAAGGGAACGCGTTGCGCCTTGAAACACCCAGGCTACAATAGCAGAGCATTTCGCTTGAGGTACCCACAAGTCCCCGGTTAGTTGAGGCATAATGTTTGGATAGACACATGCGATTCCACTACGAATCGCATCTGCTGACCCACAAAATCGGTCTACAGTGATTTCAGGCGATAATACCGACTATGTTTGTATCCCGCTCCGCTAACTACTCCATTAACAGCTTCAACTCCCTGGACGTCACCTCAATGGGGCCTCACAACGTCGTGCCGATGGTGGTTGAGCAATCTGGTCGCGGCGATCGAGCCTTCGACATCTACTCCCGGTTGCTCAGAGAGCGCATCGTTTTCCTGGGGACACCGATCGATGACACTGTTTCCGACTCTATTGTTGCTCAGCTGCTTTTTTTAGAAGCTGAAGAACCAGAGAAAGATATTCAGCTTTATATCAATTCCCCTGGCGGCTCTGTCACTGCAGGTATGGCAATTTATGACACCATGCAGCAAGTGCGTTCGGATGTTGTTACCATTTGCTTTGGTTTAGCCGCTAGTATGGGTGCGTTTCTCCTGGCAGCCGGTGCCCCGGGTAAGCGGATGTCTCTACCCAATTCTCGTATCATGATTCACCAACCCCTTGGTGGTGCGCAAGGACAAGCCGTTGATATCGAGATTCAGGCAAAAGAAATTCTTTACCACAAGCGCAAGTTGAGCGAACTGCTAGCGCTTCACACGGGTCAACCGTTGGAACGGGTAGAGATGGACACTGAGCGTGACTTTTTCATGTCCGCAGCCGAAGCCAAAGACTACGGGTTAGTTGATCAGGTTATTTCCAGACAAAATCTTCCTAAGGCGGGAGAGGCTGTTGCTGCAGTTAATTAAGAGGCAGGTATGTCTAAATACGACTCCCATCTCAAATGTTCCTTTTGTGGTAAGTCTCAGGAGCAGGTTCGCAAACTCATAGCTGGACCGGGAGTTTACATTTGCGACGAGTGCGTCGATCTGTGCAACGAAATTCTGGATGAAGAGCTGTTTGACTCTAGCGCTGCGGCACCGCAGCCTGTGCCACGACGGGAACAATCGCCCGAGAAGCGCAAGGCGCGGTCTGCAAGCCTTTCTCTCAGCCAGATTCCTAAGCCTAGAGAGATCAAAAAATACCTTGACGAGCATGTCATTGGTCAGGACGATGCCAAAAAGGTGCTCTCGGTGGCGGTCTACAACCACTACAAGCGTCTTAGCTTTACACAGTCAAAGAGCAACGGTAAAGCCCAGACTGAAGATCCCGTTGAACTGCAAAAGTCCAACATCCTTTTGATCGGGCCTACGGGCTGCGGTAAGACACTGCTGGCTCAAACCCTGGCAGAGATTTTGGATGTGCCCTTTGCAGTGGCTGACGCAACAACACTAACGGAAGCAGGCTACGTAGGAGAAGATGTTGAGAACATTCTCTTGCGGTTATTACAGGTCGCTGACTTAGACGTAGAAGAAGCGCAGCGTGGCATCATCTACATTGACGAGATCGACAAAGTTGCACGCAAGAGCGAGAACCCATCGATTACCCGCGATGTTTCTGGTGAAGGGGTTCAGCAAGCGCTGCTGAAAATGCTGGAAGGTACGGTTGCTAACGTGCCGCCACAGGGTGGACGCAAGCACCCCTATCAGGACTGCATTCAGATTGACACGAGCAACATTCTCTTTATCTGCGGTGGAGCTTTTGTTGGCTTAGACAAAGCGGTAGAGCAACGCATCGGTAAAAAATCGATGGGCTTTATCCAACCTGGAGATGCGCAGCCAAAGGACAAGCGGACAGCCGACGTCTTGCGCCACATGGAGCCAGATGACCTGGTTAAATTTGGCATGATTCCGGAGTTTATTGGGCGCGTGCCTGTGATGGCGATCGTCAATCCGCTGGATGAGGATGCGCTGACAGCCATTCTGACGGAGCCTCGGAACGCCCTAGTGAAGCAGTATCAAAAGCTCTTGAAGATGGACAACGTTGCACTGGAATTTCGGCAGGAGGCGATACGCGCGATCGCCCAGGAAGCCTACCGTCGCAAGACAGGTGCTCGTGCCCTCCGCAGTATTGTCGAAGAACTGATGCTAGACGTGATGTACGAATTGCCTTCGCGTAAAGATGTGACCCGCTGTAGCATTACTCGCGAGATGGTCGAGAAGCGATCGACGGCAGAACTCATTATTCATCCGTCTTCACTGCCCAAGCCCGAATCTGCTTAAATAGTTTTGAGTGATGAGTAGCGCTTTGCGCCGCTACTCTAGAGAGTGTTGAGTGGGATTTAACTCAAAACTCATCACTCAAAACTTATCACTCTCAAGCATGCCTTACATCACTGTCCGAGGTTTTAATCACTACTACGAGTGGATTTCAGAGTCTGGAAACGAACCCTCTGACAAGCCAGTGCTCGTTTTTGTCCACGGTTGGGGCGGTTCTGCTCGTTACTGGGAGAGCACAGCAAGAGCTTTATGCGATCGCTTCGATTGCCTTCTCTATGACATGCGCGGCTTTGGGCGATCGCGCTCAAACACCAGCGAAACGTCCCCATTAGCAGAGCCACCTGAAACAGTCGTAGAACTGAGCTACGAGCTAGAAACCTACGCAGACGATCTTGCCGGGCTTTTGGATGTATTAGGGTTGCAGCGCGTTTGTCTAAACGCTCATTCAATGGGTGCTTCCGTTGCTGTCTTTTTTCTAAATCTGTATGCCGATCGTGTCGATCGCGCCATCCTCACCTGTAGCGGCATCTTTGAGTACGACGAAAAAGCGTTCAATGCGTTTTACAAATTTGGTGGCTATGTCGTCAAGTTTCGCCCCCGTTGGCTATATGGGCTGCCGTTTGTCGATCGACTGTTTATGCAGCGCTTTCTCCATCGTTCCTTGCCCGGAGCCATTAGCCGCTCGTTTCTCAATGATTTCTTAATGGCGGACTACGAGGCAGCGTTGGGAACCATTTTTACGTGTGTGAGCAAGAAAGCGACGGAAGTGATGCCTCAAGAGTTTGCGCAGATCACCGTGCCCACGCTGCTCATTTCGGGCGATCGCGACATCATTATTCCCGCCGAAATGGGGCGTCAAGCCGCCGCTTTGAATAACAACATTCAGTATGTCGTCATTCCCAATACAGCGCACTTCCCAATGCTAGAAGATGCGCCAACCTATCTTGAGCGTGTCCGAGAGTTTTTAGATGTCGGCGTTGTTCAACCATCGGTAGCTGGGAGTAGGGAGTAGAACGGCAGAGGAAGCAGGAAAAGAGTTTTACAGCGTCTGCAAAGGGGTCAATCACAGTACGCAAAGCCTTGCGGCATACAAGAAACGCGAAGCGAGTGCTTTGCACTTACATCTTGCTCACAGGCGTAAGCGAGAGACTCACACTTAGTTGATGTGGCTGACTCAACCGAAAATTGCTGTAAGTTCCACAGTCTTCCCCCTTGTCTCCTCATCCGCTTCTCCTTCACTTATGGCCCTCCCTCGACTGGCAAGACATCGTAACTGCCGAACACCTTCAGCGTCTCAGTATGGCGGGCAAGTTCTTCAAGGGTTGTTTGAACGGCAGGTTCGCGGGCATCGGCTTCTAGATCCACGAAAAACAAATAGTCGCCCAGCGATCGCTTCGTCGGACGCGACTCAATGTGACTAAGGTTAATGCCTTGATTGGCAAAAACTTGCAGGGGCTTGACTAAAGAACCCGGCAAATCGTGCACGGTGAAAGCTAGTGATGTATGACGCCCCCCAGAAGAGGGTTGTTTACTGAGAACCCAAAAGCGAGTGCAGTTATCAGGCTGATCGTTGATTGCTGTAGCCAGAACGGGCAGATTGTAAAGTTGCGCCGCACGTTGAGAAGCGATCGCGGCAATCGTTGGATCGGTCTGTAGAGATTGCAGTGCTTCAGTGTTCGAGTTCGTGGGGATTAACTTAGCCGCAGGCAGGAATTTTTCTAACCATCGCTGGCATTGTGCTAACGCTTGCGGATGAGAGTAAACCGCCTGGATCGTTTCGATTGTCGCGGCATGAGACAACAGTGCGTGAGCAATCGGCAAGATTAAGGCCCACTGAATTTGTAAGGTGCCCAACTGCCACAAGCTATCCAATGTCATCGCGACGCTACCTTCAGTCGAGTTTTCGACTGGGACAACCGCGATCGCTACGGTCCCCTCAGCGACAGCTTGTAAAGACAGCGCGATGCTCGGGTAAGGACACAGCCACGTTTCTTGTTTGGTTGCTTGCGCTAACCAGTTTGCATAGGCTAGAGCTGCGGCTTCAGTATAAGTACCAGTGGGTCCCAAATGGGCGATCGATACTGCCATAGTGTCTATTCCGTAGATCAGCCTGCACTAAACCTCACAATAGCAACAATTCTTCTCACACTTCTCAGACAAAAGGGGTTGGTGGTTCAGGAATTCTGCAAGAATAGTCTCTCATAGGGTAAAGCGTGTATCTACTGAAAATGGTGCAGCACCTTCCCTTTACATTTGTTTAGAATTAGATACATCTACTTAGAATTCCATCTACCTAGACTGCTTTACTGTCTACCCCTTCTCAGCTATGTATACTCGCTTCACTGCCTTTCAAGCGGTCGAAATGGTGGCTTCAGAGCAACCTGTGCCGATTCAGCATTATTTACGTCAACCTCAGCGTGTGGTTAGCGCGTTAGCAGCCTCCAGTCAGATTGAGCAGTTAGAGAGTGAACGCTTTCGCTTAAAGATGCGCCCGTTAACCTTTATGGCGCTGACTGTGCAGCCGATCGTGGATTTAAGAGTCTGGGCAGAATCAGATGGCACGGTACATGTGCAGTCTATAGGCTGTGAGATTCGGGGCGTTGAGTATATTAATCAGCGGTTTAAGTTGAACCTCACAGGTACGTTGCAGCCGATTCAATCTGGAGGAGTAACCGTT
Source organism: Stenomitos frigidus ULC18 (assembly GCF_003003795.1). GTDB lineage: Bacteria > Cyanobacteriota > Cyanobacteriia > Leptolyngbyales > Leptolyngbyaceae > Stenomitos > Stenomitos frigidus_A. The sequence goes on from NZ_PVWK01000099.1 coordinate 64,363, forward strand.
CTAACGGGTAAGGCCGATTTGGAGGTGCAGGTTGATGTGCCGATGCCACTGGCACTGACGCCCAGACCATTCCTTGAAGCGACCGGAAATGGCTTACTTAAAAGCGTCCTGCTGACTGTAAAGCAGCGTTTGATGCATCATCTTTTAGCAGATTATCGCGCCTGGGCCGTTTCAAAGCCAATCGTTGCTGCAGTAGCGACGGATCAAATTCTGCCTCAGAGCCCAACCGCCTGACACTCACGCCCAGCTTTGATTCTCTGACAGCACAAACAGACTCAGTTAACGCTCTAACGTGCGACGACAGGGGCTGAACGATCGCCGATGCCAACGCGATGGTCCATGAACTTGTAAGGCAGTTCGGTGGAATGGCGTACCATAACCCTTGTTCGCTGCCAAATTGTACTGAGGATATTTGACCGCTAAGCGTGTGATCAAGGCATCACGCCACACTTTTGCCAGGATGCTGGCAGACGCGATCGCCAGCGATCGCTGGTCTCCTTTCACCAATGTTTGCTGAGGCAGTACCAGACCTGGAATACGCTGGTTGCCATCAACCAAACACAAGTCTGGTGTCAGCGACAGCTTCACTACAGCACGCTTCATTGCCAGTAGAGAGGCTTGCAAAATGTTCAGGCGATCGATTTCCCAAACCGATGCATAACAGACCTGATAGGCTAGAGCACCAGCACGAATCTGCTCTGCCAACATGAGTCGTCGTTCTGCCGACAGAAGCTTACTGTCAGTGACACCTGCAGCAGCAAGCGTCGGCACTGCATCGGCAGCTAAAATCACAGCTGCTGCCACAACAGGGCCAAATAGAGCACCGCGACCAACTTCGTCTACACCAGCAACAAGAGTGGTTGGCGGATACGCTTGAAGACCACCAGGCAAGTCTAGTTGATGCGCTTGAGGCTTTTCTTCAGGTGTGGTAGTCAGCATCCGACGTTGAATGCCATTAATCTGATACAACTGCTGAAGAACGACGACGGCGACGGCGAGTAATCGGTGCACCATCCGCATCAACTTGATCTAAATCCGATGCGTCTGCGCTCAACTCTGCACTCGGACTCACTTCGATCTCAGGCTGGATGAAGCTTTCGGGTTCTGGATCTGGTTCTATAGGATTGGTTTCAACAACTCGTTGCTTTGGCTTTAACGAGATCCCTACCGGCTCTAACTGTGATGCCAGCGTCATTTGTTCTGGTTCCGCGAGTTCAGGAGTAATCGCAGGCGCTTCTCCTGGTAAGACAACAGAAATTACTGCTGCTTTAGGATTCTTCACTTCCTGGTTAGACAGTACCAGCGGCGAAATCCCCATCCAGGCGTAAATATCCTGCTCTTCTGGTGTCATTTCAACAGCAATAATTTCTGGTGGTTCTTGCGGCGATCGCGATGACTCACGCCTCGATCGCCCACGCCGTTCTTCAGGGTAGCCAACCTCCGGTATACCTTCCTGCACATCAGTAGCGTCTAGTGCAGTGACCAATTCTTTGGCAGGCGCACCCTCCCGCACAGGCAGCAATTCTGACGGGACACTCTCACGCCCACCACGACCACGACCACGACCACGCGCCGGACGTTCCGGGCGATCCGAACGGCCAACAAACGGTAAATCTGAGGTTGCGGATGGATCGCCGTCGCTGCTTGGGTCAAGCTTTAATGTTGGAGCGCTGGGATAGGTCGGGCTGGGTCGTCCGTCATCACCTGGGCGGCGACGGCGACGGCGACGATTGTTACCACCCAGTTCTTGATAGCTGGGATGATTCAGACCCAGGTCTTGGACGTCATCCGTATCATCCAAGTCATCGCCGCTGCGGTCTTCCCATGTGGGCTCCGACGCACTGGATACGTTAGGCAGCACCAAATCGCGCCCACGTCCACGGCCACTGATACTGCGATCGGCCGTGCGCGATTCTCGTAGCGATACGGCTGCCGGACGCTCCACAATTTCGCCCTCTGCCGTGTCGCCATCGCCTGGCAAATGCACCAAATGACCCAACCCGCCACAGGTCGGGCAAGCACGACCAAAAATCTCGTAAATATTTTTACCCTGCCGTTTGCGCGTTAGCTCGACCAACCCGAGTTCAGTCAGTTGAGCAATCTGAGGCCGTGATTTGTCAGCTCTCAGTGCTTTGTTAAAATGTTCCAACACTTGTAGCTGGTCGCGGCGCTGATCCATATCGATGAAATCAACTACGATAATGCCAGCAATGTTGCGAAGTCGGAGCTGACGAGCAATCTCAGTCGCTGCTTCACAGTTCGTCCAAAGCACGGTTTCGCGCGCAGTCGCAGAGCGGGTGAAGGAACCAGAGTTGACGTCAATCACGGTCAAAGCTTCCGTACGCTCGATGATGACGTAGCCGCCAGAGGGCAAATCGGTTCGTGGCTTCAGTGCTTCTCGGATAGCGGCGTTGATGCGGAAGTACTCCATGATGGGAGCGCGATCGCGGTGGTGGTCAATCAGCACCCCTCGCGGCAAATCCCCGCCGCCCCAGTTCGTCAACTGCTGCCTGACTCGCTTCAGTCCCGTGTGAGAATCCACCACAATACGATTCACATCGGCGCTGTAGACATCCCGCAGTACACGTTGAATAAAGTCATCATCCCGATTCAGCAAAGCAGGAGCACGAGTAGTGGTCGCTTCTTGTAAAACCTGCTCCCATTGCTTTTGCAGTGCTTCCAAATCTTCAATAATGGCATCTTCAGGCATATTTTCCGCTTCAGTGCGAACAACAATGCCCATGCCTGCAGGCTTCACTAAGATGGCCAACGCTCGTAAGCGATTTCGCTCATTCTCATTGCGAATGCGACGAGAAAGATTCACCCCTTTCCCGTAGGGCATCAACACTAAATAACGCCCTGGCAACGAAATGTTACCCGTCAAACGCGGGCCCTTATTACCCGTTGGCTCTTTCATGATTTGCACCAGCACTTTTTGCTGCGGTGCCAACAGTTCAGTAATAGAACCAGCCATCCGACGCAGCTTCAACGGACCCAAATCAGTCACATGAATAAAGCCATTGCGTTCGCTATCACCAATATTGACAAACGCGGCATCGATACCGGGCAAAACGTTTTCAACAATGCCGAGATAAACATCACTAACTTGATGGCTACCCGTGGCGACAATCAGCTCTTGAATCTGATCTTCCGAAAAAACTGCAGCAATACGGTGCTGCTCCGCGATAACAATTTGCTTGGACATTCAATTTCCTCAAGAATTGACGGCAGCGGGAGAGTGTCAGCGGGTAATCCTCTCGCGTTTGCTCGTGCATGTATGCCACTACGTAGCGTGTAAACTCTGGGGCTACGCAGTAGAGGTGAAGCTGTTCAAATCCTGAGGCGAAGCAGTCTCTAGCAGCCTCAGAACGGTTAAAGATGGCAAAGACCACTGAAAATAGCAATCAATTAGACTAGCTCGCTACCGATCTACAAGAGACGGTAGAGAATTCTGTAAAAATGGACTGGAAGTCTGGCAAAGAAAGCTGCATCCAGCACCAAGTACTGGTTCACTTAGCGGTACCCCTAAGAGTCTTCAACCCGCAGCAGCCTCTGTTGAGTTGCATTATAGCGTGTACAGATTTCTCTGCCACTAAAATTCAAGAATCGATAACTGGAGCGGCAAGGAGAACCAGTGCGGCATTGTAAAGGCAGGAAGGGAAAAGGCTGGAGTTCTAAAAATTAAGTCAGCCTGTTCTTTAATGTTGCTCAAACCTTGTTTCTCAAAGCCGATCACTAAGACGACCACGACCATGCCCACAGCTATTAACTTCAATTGACTGCGGCACTATGTGAAAACTCAAAATTTCAAGTCTCAGGCGTTGCCAAAATAAGACGATCGCGATGCACCTGTAACAGCTGTAATTCACGATTGGCAAGCTGTTCCAGCATATAAACGACATGATCAGGGCGCAGCAAGGTCCCATCGTTACGGCAACTACCAACGTAGCGAAGGGCGCTCGTGCCGTCATTCGCTAGTGAGTCTATCGTCAAAGCAGCCAGACGATCGCGCAAGTTCACAGTCTGCAGTTTGCCTGCCTTAGTGGTGTGCTCAAACCAGATCGACTCGCTAGCTTGAACAGCCGTTACCCACTGCTGCCACTCGTATAGAGTGGGCAACGGCAGTGCTGGTTCTGCCTCAGCATCGGCAACGCCAACCGTAATCACATACTCTGCTTGCTCTAGCAACTGAGTAGCCGCAGGTGCATTAACAGCAACCGCTTCTACTCGATAGATTGGGATGTCAGCGGGAAGCTGCGCTTCTAGCTTTGACCAAAAGGTTGCGGTCTCCATGGTTTCAGTCAGTTCAAAATCAACAATTTCGCCAGCACTGGTGACACCGAGCGGAAGCGCACTAGCAGGAATGATGCGCGGTCCAGGATGAAAACCACCCGTGAAGGCGATCGGCAAGGCTGCCCGACGCACAACGCGATCAAACAGGCGAATTAAGTCAAGATGACTAATCAAGGCCATGTCGCCCTGCTTCCCCAACCACACCCGTAGTCGTTGAACGCGCTGCTGATTGGGTACAAAGTGTCCGGCAAACGCGGGTATGGTCGGTGGCGTTACTACCACGTTGTGCCCAAAGTCAGTACCGCACACTCCACAATAAGAGCAACCTTCAAAGGAACAGTCTGGCACGGTAGCCGCTTGTAGCGCTCGCTGCAGGTCTTCTTGCAGCCATTGCTTATCAATCCCTGTATCGAGATGATCCCAGGGAAGCGGCGCTTCTAGAGACGGCTGAGGGCGATCGCTTGCTTCTATGTTGGAGTGGGCTGAGGGCAACCGATTAGCTTCACCGCTCCTCTCCCCAATGTGCTCATGTCCGAAGACGTTCCATTCACCGTTCTCTACCTGGCGATATTTCCAATCTAGTCCTGATTCTGCGATCGCCTGGGTCCAGGCAGCATAGGCACGATCCAAACTTTCCCACCAGGCATCCATCCCAGCACCCAGTTCCCAGGCACGCTGAATGACAGGCGCAAGACGGCGATCGCCCCTGCCAACAAAATCTTCCATCGCTGAGATTCGAACATCCGTAAAGTTAACCTTGAGACCCCGGATGCGACGAAATTCCTCTTTCAATAGCCGCTGCTTCCGTGCAAATTCTGCAGTCGAGACAGAATGCCATTGAAACGGCGTGTGAGGCTTCGGCGTAAAATTAGAAATGGTGATGTTAAATTGGAGCCGCTTCCGATCTTTGGCGCTACATGACCGCTGGAGCCAGCTCACCGTTTCGGCAATACCCACTACATCGACATCTGTCTCACCTGGAAGACCAATCATGAAATAAAGTTTAACCTTTTCCCAACCTTGCTCCCAAGCAGTTTTGACCCCTCGCAAGAGTTCTTCGTTCGTTAAACCTTTATTGATGATGTCCCGTAGGCGCTGAGTACCGGCTTCGGGTGCGAAGGTTAGTCCAGACTGGCGAGTACCACCCAAAATGTTGGCAATGTTTTCGTCAAAGCGATCAACTCGTTGGCTGGGCAACAAAAGCGAAATATTTTCATCCTTCAGTCGATTCTTAATCTCCATACCCACAGCAGGCAGCGCCAAGTAATCTGAGCAACTAAGCGACAGTAACGAGAATTCGTTATAACCCGTCGCTCGCATGCCTTGCTCGATCGCCTCTACTACCGCTGCTGGCTCGACATCTCGCGCTGGGCGGGTCAACATGCCTGGTTGGCAGAAGCGACAGCCTCGCGTACAGCCTCGACGAATTTCCACCGTCAGGCGATCGTGCACAGTTTCTACGTACGGCACTAGTCCGACAGAGTAGGCTGGCATTGGATCGGCGACTCGTCGCAAAAGACGAGCCGGTACATCAGAACGATTGGGCAGCACCGACCCATCAGGAGCAGCGGTATAAAACTGAGGGACATAGACGCCCGGCACTTGAGCCAAATCCAGCAAGAAGGCTTCCCGACTTAAGTTAGCGGTCTTGCCCTCTTCCAGAATGAGTCCAATTTCTGGCAGCAGTTCCTCACCATCTCCCAAAGCAATGAAATCAAAAAAATCAGCGTAAGGCTCTGGGTTAGACGTCGCTGTTTGCCCACCTGCAAAAATTAATGGATAAGCCCCATTAACTGCTTGCTGCCGTGCGCTCCAAGTCAGAGGAATGCCAGCCAACGTCAGCATTTCAAGAATGTTGGTTGCACCCAACTCATAGCTGAGGCTGAAGCCCAGAACGTCAAAGTCGATAAGAGCCCGACGCGATTCCACTGCAAACAGGGGCGTTTGGGTTGAGCGCAGTTTCGTTGCTAAATCAGGCGCTGGTAGGTAAGCCCGATCGCACAGCTGCCGAGGCTGAGCATTCAAAATGTTGTAAAGGATGATGTGCCCCAGGTTAGAAGCACCCACCTCATAAACCTCTGGGTACGTAAGAACCCAACGGACTGCTGCGGCATCCCATGGCTTGTGAATCGAACCCAACTCATTGCCCAAATAGCGAGCAGGTTTCAGAATTTCTGGGGTTAGCAATGCTTCAACAGCAAGCGTCACAGCGAATTACCCTTTTACGTCAACTGCTTTAGTCAGTCTCTAGCATGGCTCAGTATACCAATGTTGCTCAGACTAACGCTTGTAAAGAGTAAAGCACTTAACCCAAGAAGCCAGCAGACTCAACCAAATGTGCTCATTTCTGCTAGCTTTGCTACCATGTAAAAAGGTAAAAGTGAGTGCTTAAAATTAGGCGCTGCTCAAGCAGCCACTTCACCCAAAACATAGCGTCCTTCCAAAATCTCAAAGACGCGATCAAGCTGTGTCAATTCAAGGATGATTCGCACAGAATGTGAAATAGAGCAGAGGCTAAAGCGTTTGTTTAAGCGCTGCGACAGGCTTAACGCAGCAACCAGAGCCATCAAGCCATCACTATCGATCGACTCAACCTGAGCCATATCAACCAATAAGCTCGAATGCTTTTCAGACAAGACCGCTGCATTTAATTGATACTGAAAGGTCGTTATGTTCCCAGAATGAAGAGAACCGAGGGGTTGAATCACCGCAGCTTGAGGACGAACAAGTACATTCTGCATAAGAAAACCTTAACTGGGAATAGGAGCCAAGCAAATTTCAGCTCATGCACCCAACCATAACTGTGGATTCCCAGTTCTAGCTAACGCTGCCCCCCTAGTTAGTGGAAACTTTATGCACTGGCCTTAAGTAATTAAAGTTCTCATTAAGTAATTTCACTTAAGAGTATACAAGAACACTAAACTTAGAGCGCATTCTTGCAGAAGCTTTAAGTATCATCAAGCACTTCTACAGCCAACAGCTTACGGAAGTGTAAGATAATTCTTTTGCAACAGTGCTCCTATTTCAACGTATCTTTCAGGACGGTTCGGGCGGCAAGGTGATTCCGAGTTGAGGTTAAAATTTCCGCCTCACGCTCCAGTCGGGCAGCCGTCTCCTGCATTTCCAGGAGTGCTTGCTGCTCATCTGCGACACCGTACAAATTGCTGGCGATCCAGTAAGACAGTTCAACTGGAAGGTCTGGCATCGTATCGGGTAACTCAATCTCTTGACCAGTTAGCTTTGCCGAAAGACGAACAACATCCTGTAGCAGTTGAGATACGTTGCTCGCTAAAGCATCTAAATCGCTTTCAGTCGGGTTGTCTTCAATCCATTCAACCAAACCAACGCGGTAAGGCTTCTCGCGGACGTATTCCAAAACTCTGAAGCGCTGTTGACCCAGCGTTAGAACTTTCATGCGGTCATCAGGCAGCCGCTGAAACTCAATAATCTCAGCACAGCAGCCGATCGCAGCTGGCTTCCCCTGTAGCTGATCCCACATCACAACGCCAAAGCGTCGATCGCCTTCCAGGATCGTATTCATCATGATCCGATAGCGAAACTCAAAAATATGGAGTGGCAGTGGTCGTCCTGGAAATAGAACGACTTCAGGCAAAGGAAAAAGAGGGAGTTCTCGAACCGCAATCGATGAAGAAGGTGCCATTAGGTATCAAGTCAGAGACAGTACTTCTTCACCTACTGTACCGCATCTACACTGAAGGATGGCAGCAGGGCAATTCTAACAGGCATGGATAAAGTATAAAAAATATCAGTACAAAAAGCCGCTTGTATCAGTACCTGTAACGGTCACCTTTTATACAGCAAAGAGAAAAGTAGCCTGAAGCGGTCAGTTCTCGATTTTGCATGGAGAACGATACCATACATAGCAGCAACAGGATGCATAACCAAAAAAGGTGGGTAAGACCCACCTTTTCATACTCTTAGAGCTTGACCTCGATATCTACACCAGCTGGCAAATCCAACTTCATCAAGGCATCGATCGTCTTTGAAGAGGGTTGATAAATGTCAATAATGCGTTGGTGTGTACGTGTTTCAAAATGCTCACGAGAGTCTTTGTCTACGTGAGGTGAACGAAGTACACAATAAATCCGACGTCTTGTGGGAAGCGGAATCGGACCAATTGCTGTGGCATTCGTGCGATTTGCCGTATCCACAATCTTTTCACAGGATGTATCAAGTAGACGACGATCAAACGCTTTAAGCCGAATACGAATCTTTTGCTGCTGGATAGTTGCCATTGGAGTAATTCTAAGTTGTCAAGGTTCTAGTTAACCGATAGCAGCCAGCAGTTAGCCGTCAGCTATCAGTTGTACATATTCAAAACAGGTACGTCACAATCCCTTTATCTAGAAACTCATTAGTCAAAGCTACCAGCAGAAAAGTTTAAGGCTAACTGCTGATAGCTGACTGTTGAGAGTCTACTTAAGGATCTTTGCAACGACACCGGCACCAACCGTGCGACCGCCTTCACGGATAGCGAAGCGCATGCCCTGCTCAATAGCAATTGGGTTAATGAGTTCAACCGTCATTTTGATGCGATCGCCAGGCATCACCATCTCCGCCTCGCCACCTTCATCAGTCGTGAAGTCGCTAATCGTACCAGTCACATCTGTTGTTCGCACATAGAACTGAGGGCGATAGCCAGGAAAGAATGGTGTATGACGACCACCTTCTTCCTTCTTAAGAATGTATACTTCAGACTCAAATTTTGTGTGAGGTGTAATCGATTTGGGTTTGGCAATGACCATACCGCGCTCAATGTCATCTTTTTGAAGTCCTCTCAGCAGTACACCCGCGTTGTCGCCAGCCATACCCTTCTCAAGGCTCTTCTTGAACATTTCGATACCCGTTACTGTAGTAGAACGAGTGTCACGGATGCCTACCAGTTCAACCGTGTCGCCAACCTTAACTTCACCCCGCTCAATCCGACCAGTAGCTACCGTTCCCCGACCAGTAATCGAGAAAACATCTTCCACGGCCATCAAGAAAGGTTTGTCGATATCGCGCTCAGGAGTGGGGATGTAAGAGTCTACGTTGTCCATCAACTCATAGATCTTGTCAACCCACTCGTTTTCGCCGCGCTTTGTCTTGGGGTTAGCGGTCATCGCCTCCAGTGCTTGAAGCGCTGAGCCAGCGACGATCGGGATATCGTCACCAGGGAAATCATAGGAGCTTAAAAGTTCACGCACTTCCAGTTCAACCAACTCTAAGAGTTCGTCATCGTCCACCATATCTTTCTTGTTCAGGAAGACGACCAGTCTGGGTACACCCACCTGTCTCGCTAGAAGAATATGTTCACGTGTCTGGGGCATGGGACCATCTGCCGCAGAGACCACCAGGATACCGCCATCCATCTGCGCAGCCCCCGTGATCATATTCTTCACGTAGTCAGCGTGCCCAGGACAATCAACGTGCGCATAGTGGCGATCAGCCGTTTCATACTCAACGTGAGCAGTGTTGATCGTGATGCCCCGTGCTTTTTCCTCCGGTGCAGCATCGATTTCATCATACTTTTTCGCTGTCGCTTGCCCCAGGGCCGACAGAGTCATCGTGATTGCAGCGGTTAGCGTCGTCTTACCATGGTCAACGTGACCAATAGTACCAATGTTGACGTGGGGTTTATTCCGTTCAAACTTTGCACGTGCCATGAGTTACTTATTCCTCTTCCTGATTATGCGTTCCCTTTACTTTTAGCAATGATCGTTTCAGCCACACTTCGAGGCACCTCCTCATAGCGACTGAACTCCATTGTGAATATGCCCCGACCTTGAGTCATTGACCGTATATCTGTAGCATATCCAAACATTTCTGCCAACGGAACCTTGGTGGTTACTTTGGCAAGCCCCTGTTCAACTCCTTGTGCTTCAATTTGACCTCTACGCGAAATCAAATTACCCATAACAGGACCAAGGAAGTCTTCAGGAACTTCGACTTCAACCTTCATCATAGGCTCTAGCAAGACAGGTGAAGCCTTCATCACAGCGCTCTTAATTGCCATTGAACCAGCAATTTTGAACGCCATTTCAGAAGAATCGACATCATGGTAAGAACCATCAACTAGAGTTGCTTTAAGGTCAATGACAGGGTATCCAGCCAAAATACCTGATTCGCAAGCTTCCTTCATCCCTTGTTCTGCTGGCCCAATGTACTCTCTAGGCACAGAGCCGCCAACAATTTTCGAGACAAATTCAAAGCCACTACCTGGTTCAGTAGGCTCCAGTTCAATCACAACGTGACCGTACTGACCCTTACCACCACTCTGACGAACGAACTTGCCTTCAGCCTGAACAGCCTTGCGCACGGTTTCGCGGTACGCAACCTGAGGTGCACCAACGTTTGCTTCAACTTTGAATTCCCTTAACATTCGGTCAACCAGAATTTCCAGGTGAAGCTCACCCATGCCAGCAATAACCGTTTGGTTAGTCTCTGGATCAACATTGACTCGAAACGTAGGGTCTTCTTCAGACAAGGATTGGAGCGCTTTCGACAGCTTTTCCATGTCCTGCTTTGTCCTTGGCTCTACCGCAACTGAAATGACCGGCTCTGGAATAAAGAGAGACTCCAGGATCACAGGTGCGACATCGTCGCAAATGGTATCTCCCGTAAATGTATCTTTGAGACCCAGAACCGCACCCAGATCACCTGCACGCATTTCGTCTACTTCAATCCGATCGTCTGCCTTCAGAATAATCAGGCGAGAAACCCTCTCCTTCTTATCCTTAGTGGAGTTCAGAACGTAACTACCTTTTTTCAAGACCCCGGAATAGACGCGAATAAACGTTAGGCGACCGTAAGGATCAGCCATTATTTTAAAGGCGAGAGCAGACATCGGCTCGTTATCGTCAGCGTGACGTTCAGCCACTGTGCCATCAACCAAGTGACCTTGAATGGGTGGAACATCAATCGGAGCTGGCAAATAATCAATGACCGCATCTAACATTAGCTGCACGCCTTTGTTTTTGAAGGCGGAGCCGCAAAGCATTGGCACGATCGTACCTTCAATTGTGCCCTTTCGCAGTGCTGCTCTAATTTCGGCTTCAGTCAGCTCTTCGCCTTCCAGATACTTCTCGGTTAAAACATCGTTGGTTTCGGCAACCGACTCAATCAGCTTAAGCCGATACTCTGCTGCCAGAGCTTGAACCTCTTCAGGAATGTCGACTTCCGCAATATCGGTTCCCAAATCATTGTTGTAAATGAAGGCGCGCATCCTTACCAGATCAACAATGCCTCGCAGGGTATCCTCACTACCGAGCGGCAACTGAATCGGCACCGCGTTGGCACGCAGGCGATCGCGAATCTGCCCGTAAACTTTGTAAAAGTTCGCTCCGGTGCGATCCATCTTATTGACAAAGACAATCCGAGGCACTTTGTAGCGATCGGCCTGCCTCCAAACAGTTTCTGACTGTGGTTGGACGCCACCAACGGAACAAAAAACGGCAATCACACCATCCAAAACACGCATAGAACGTTCAACTTCGATCGTGAAGTCTACATGTCCAGGCGTATCGATAATATTGATTTGATGGTCTTTCCAGTTCGTGCTAATTGCCGCTGCCGTAATCGTAATACCACGTTCCCGCTCTTGTGCCATCCAATCGGTAGTAGCAGTTCCTTCGTGAACCTCACCAATCTTATGAACCACACCAGAATAGAACAAGATGCGTTCGGTCGTTGTGGTTTTGCCAGCATCAATATGAGCGGCGATCCCAATATTTCGGACTCGTTCAATCGGGACGGTACGTGGCACAACTACCTCCTTAGTCTTTGCCGCAGTCGTTACTGCATACTGCGTCTATTAAGATTTTATACTTTCTAGATGTGATTGAGGGGGGTGATTCCCACACCACAACATTAATAGCGGTAATGAGCGAATGCCTTGTTTGCTTCAGCCATCCGATGCGTTTCTTCACGCTTACGGATCGCACTCCCCGTCTCGTTCGCAGCATCCATTAATTCGTTGGCAAGCTTACTTGCCATCGTGCGACCAGGACGCTGACGCGAATACTGAATCAACCAGCGCAGTGCCAGCGCCGTACCACGATCGGAGCGAACCTCCATCGGCACTTGATACGTTGCACCGCCAACACGACGAGCCTTTACTTCGACTAAAGGGGTCGCGTTTTTCACTGCTCTTTCAAACACCTCGATCGGGTCAGAGCCAGTACGTTGTGCAATCGCCTCAAAAGCGTCATAAATGATATGAGAAGCAACTGACTTCTTCCCGTGATGCATGATGCGTCGAACCATCATGCTGACTAACCGGGAATTATGGACGGGATCGGGCGGAACAGAGCGTTTTTGAATAGCGGTGCGACGAGACATAGTAGACCTTGAAAAATAGAATGTGGGGATTTGGCGCTGATTGGGTCAGTAACAACGAGTTGCGTAGACCAGCAAGCTAGTCTATCAGATTTAGAGCAGACAAGTGACCAATGGCGACGCCGTCAAACAGAAGACGAAACCAGGCTGTGAGACAGACGCGCCGCCGAAAGACTAGAAGCTCAAGAGTCAACAGCTAAGACCCAGTAGTTGAAGCATTGACTCAGGCTTTCTTAGGACGCTTGGCACCGTACTTGGATCGACCTTGCTTGCGGTCTTTGACTCCAGCGGTATCCAAAGTGCCACGAATAATGTGATAACGCACACCCGGCAGATCTTTCACACGACCGCCCCGAATCATCACAACAGAATGTTCCTGCAGGTTATGCCCGATACCTGGAATATAGGCGGTCACCTCATAACCGGAGGTTAGCCGAACCCTAGCCACCTTACGGAGTGCTGAGTTAGGCTTCTTAGGTGTTGTTGTGTAGACACGCGTGCAGACACCACGACGCTGAGGGCAACTCTTCAAAGCGGGTGATTTGGTCTTCTTCTGCGTCTTCTGGCGCTCAGTGCGAATGAGTTGCTGGATAGTGGGCATGGTATAAGACGTGTGCGGTTCCGTTGAACTAACTTTTTACAAACTCTAATGGTACCGACAATACCTAAGCTATGTCAATAAAATCTTTAGATTAAAATTGCCAGCGGCTGTAGCGTGACGTGTAGTCTACCTTACGCCCTGCTAGTCTAACGCTTTGTTCTGTCAATCGAACGCTCTCTGCTAGTAAGCTTGACCAGAAGGCGTTGCGTCATGGAGAGAAAATGAATTGCCGCAACCACAGCTTTGGGTCGCATTGGGATTATGGAACCGAAAGCCTCCACCCATCAAGTCTTCAGAATAGTCTAAGGTGAGTCCATCAATCGCTGGGAGGCTTTGGGCATCGATGATAACTTGAATACCGTTGCAGTCGAACAGGCGATCGTCTAAACGCACAGTTGCGTCAAAAGTCATGACATAGTACAGCTCTAAACAACCGCTTGGCTGGGCACTGAGCCGAAAGAGGAGTCCGGGATCGTTCCGCTTTGCTTTTAAGCGTGAGACTTCGCTGCTAGCAGCATGGCTAAGGTGTATCATCTCAAAGTGTCAGAATAGCTAGTCTGAGCTTACCTTACAGGAAAATGAAGCGATGACGTAACTGGAACGAATCGCTCAGACTAGCTTTCTAAAAACGCAAACCCTTGTTTAGTGACAGGGAAATACAGCAAGCTGAAACTACTTGGCGCGTGCGTAGTCATCCTGGAAGCGAACAATATCGTCTTCTCCCAGGTATTCTCCATTTTGCACTTCGATCAAGACAAGTGGAATCACGCCAGGATTTTCTAACCGGTGAGCCGTGCACTGTGGCACATAGGTAGATTGATTACTGCTAAGAACATGTTCTTGATCGCCGCAAACGACTTTTGCTGTTCCAGATACGACAATCCAATGTTCGCTGCGATGGTGGTGCATCTGCAGGCTCAGACGATGACCAGACTTAACCTCAATGCGCTTGATCTTATAGCCTCGCCCTTCTTCCAGAATGGTAAAAGAACCCCAGGGGCGTAATTCTGTAGCTGCCAGTGTTTTTTGTGTGTTGGCAAGAGGCAAGGCCAGAGAAGTAGTTTGGTGGTTTTCTTGTGGTTGAAGCATAACTATTGTTTTGGGAGGTTTCTCAGATGTTTGCTTGGAGAGTGTTCTGCTAGGACTAGGGAGATGTTCAGTGACGCACATGCAATGATGCACAATGGCTGGCGAGCCAACTCAGGTTCATCGCTGATGTTTAATTTAGACAAGTGACGTGTCCGAAATGTGTCCGAAAACAGTCATCGTAGACAAAACACATACTGCCGACAGCCACCCTAGCAAATTCTTAGAAACAGTTCTGCCGATGCGAGCTCGCATACCCCAATTCACATAAAAGCTTCATACAGGAATTATTTAATCCAGCTTAGCTTTAACGATGTGGAGGCTTAGCGGTTTGGCTGCACCAGTATGCCGATACCGTCATGTACGCGGGCAGCGGTGCTAGGTAGACGATCGAGCAGTTGCCCGCCCAGGTACAGTGTCGTTGAACTACCACCATCCAAATTGAGCGCATTGACAGCTCCAAGCTGCTGCATGATTTGAGCCATATCGGTCAGTGTCGCACCAGCACCATCAAGATTAGTATGGACAGCAGCAATCAGTAAATTACCATCAGCGGTCTGCCCGATCGCACTCCGACTGGCTTGCTCGATCGCAAACGCGTTACTAAATTGTTCAGCTTTGGCATTCAGTACAATCTGGCGATTCTGAACAAGGAGTGGGCCACCACCAATAATGTGCTGAAAGCGACCAAAATCAGTCGGCGTGACGATCGTTTCCAGGCGTAGCGTGAGGCCAACAGGAAGCGATGTAGCGGCATTACGGTTCGATCGCAACACCAAGAGATACCCGTTGTTAGGAATGGGCACCGCGCTGCTTGCTGCCGCGCCAATCGTCTGCTGACTAAGCACCCGATCGTTCTGCACGACAACCAGGATTTCATTGTCACTGAGAGGGCTATAGCTTGTGCCCCAATCGTTTGTATAACGAGCAATACCAGCCTGGACATACGCGCTGTTGAGGTGAGTGAGCGATAGCCGTTGTCCATTCGGCATAATTAGCGCCTCCTGTAGCGTGAGGCGATCGAACCGGGTTTCTCCGTTCGCATTCCAGGCGATCGCGCCCCGTCCTAAAATGGGACCCGACAGCCAGCGACCTGCCAGGCGGATAGCACCCAACGGCAGTTGGTTATTGCGATTAAAAAAACCACCGTTAATGGCAGCTGCTACTTGAGCTTGTTGCGCTGTGCGAACGAGAGGAGCTGTACCAATCAAACTATTAGGATTCGGCAGAATGGGTTTCAGGATCACTCCCGGCTGACGGGGATCAACTGCTAACCAGACAACTGGAAACCGGGCTGCTCCTATATTGATCGTTTGAGACCGCCAGCGAAGTCCTGGTGCCCAGAGAATATCTCGATCGATCGCAGAATCAGGGCGAATATCCACAATCAAACGATTGGGGTTCGGTAGGCTCCACACACGAGGGCGTAACTGGCTGTTGAAACTCAGTCTCAGCCTAGTCTGGTTGGTGCCGGGCTCGACGCTTAGCGCAGTGAGCCGATTACCAGGTTTAGCTTGATAGCTTTGCAAAAGGGCAGCTGGAACTTGGGCGTTTACAGTCAAGACTGCTGCTTGGTTTTGTGGGTCGATTTGCCAGGGTGCTGAGCGATCGAGATCTAGCACGAGTCGATCGCCCCAGGGTTGCTTGCTCTGGCGTATGGCGAGAACCGTCGCTGGTGGTGAAGCAATTTGCAGGGTGGCACCATTGACTTGTAGCTGCCAACCCGATCGCTGCGCCAGGTCAGTAATATCCAAATAACGTAGTGTTCCGGTCAGCCATGTCGCTAGATTTAACGGTGCCGCTGTTGGATCAGAAAACCACTGCACAGGCTGTTTTGTAGAGTCAGCTGTATTGAGTAGCTCTACTCCAATCGTTTGGGCAAGCCCAGCGTCACTAATGCCAATCCGTTGTCCACCAGATGACCATTGTGTCCAGGCTGCAGGCAACAGACGACCGTTCAGTAGGATTTGATTGCCCTGTGACACCGGTGCTGTCGATGGCAGTACCTGACTGACACGATCGCTTGCTGA
This sequence comes from Stenomitos frigidus ULC18, assembly GCF_003003795.1. Lineage (GTDB taxonomy): Bacteria > Cyanobacteriota > Cyanobacteriia > Leptolyngbyales > Leptolyngbyaceae > Stenomitos > Stenomitos frigidus_A. Next base: position 80,710 of record NZ_PVWK01000099.1, read on the forward strand.
GAGTGGACTATGCTCAGGTGCCGCGAGCGCCCTATCACCCTGCTGAGCGAAACTCAAGCAGAGTACACCCGCGACTAAAGGCAACCATTGAGCCCTGCGCGATCGGTGCGATCGACAGCACCCAAGACAACTAAAGCGATGCGGCAGGATGTGAGATGTAGGGTGTGGGGTGTAATTCATTAAGATATGGATAGGAGAAGAAGTTCTAGACAGCAGCCCTAAATTACTTCTGAGCAAGACTCAATTAACTATTAGTCATTGGTTAGAGACTGTAAAGAAATAATGTCATGGACTGTAGCGGTCAGCGGTCAGAGAAAAGCTGATAGCTGATAGCTAATCCAAACGTATGCAGTTATTTTTTAACAAGTCCTTAGTAATCGACCTTTAGCTGACGGCTAACCGCTGATTGCTGGAAACCTGTTAAAGAGGATGCTTCTCGCAATGCAAAGAGGCTTACCAGGGCTGTGTGAGGAAATTGTGACTTGCTTAACAGTATTAATTTTGCCTGATTGATACTAGAAAGATGTAGAAGCCAACACCAAGAAGCCACTTTCTTGCAGTCCCTCATTTTCTGACAGCCCGTGAGGAGGGTCAACGATCGCCTTCAGCTAGCAACTCAAAGACTGCCTTGACGGTCTGGGAACGCGCGTCGAAGCTTCAGTGAGCGCTTGACAACCTGTGTGTCAATTCTTTGGCATCGCTAGAGCCTGCTCTTAATGCTTCAGGGAGACGCACTTGGTCGGGGATTGCCAGATCAAGGCATTTTTTATAAGATGCTTATTCCCTCTTTGGATTGGCTGATCAACGACGTAGACGGCGGCGATCGCTATCGGCAACAGGCTAAGTGCGATAAGCCTTTAGAGACGGCTGCTTCATGTTGAAAAGTCTGGTTGGTTTCCTTTAACGATCAGGCTCATGACTCGACAGAGGCACCCGTAGAGTGACGCCCTTTAAAGTCCTGCGACTACTTTGTTTTGTGGCAAGTGTTCTGTGGGAAGAATGCTGAACAGACGCTTAGGCGCCGGTAGGGTTGGTAGCTCAGTTAGGTAGGGCTTATGCGGTAAGTAGCGAGTAAGCGTATTGAGGGTCTTCATAGACGGTTGGTTGGTCTTTCTGAAGCGCAGATTCTATGTAGAATCGGAGTAATAATACCTACGTTTTTACGTCCTTGGAGCGATCGCCCTCTCTCGCTGGTATTGGGGCTTTCTATCCTTCTATTGAGTTTTTTCTGAGCCTTTTTGAGCCATCTTTGCCATCAACGTCTACAGCAGGTGAAACCAGCGCAGTTAGACAGGATCACACCTTTTAATGACAAACAAACGAACTGAACCATCTCATGGATAGAGCAACTGTGAATCAATATCAGAATCAGGGAACAGCAGATGGGTACGCTGGTCAGCGTTGGTTAGTAGAAGAGCGTGATGCCTGTGGGGTTGGGTTCATTGCCGATCAGCAAGGTCGCAGTAGTCATGATCTAATCGCAAAGGCGCTCTCTGCATTGACTTGCCTGGAGCATCGGGGTGGCTGCAGCGCTGATCAAGACTCAGGAGACGGGGCTGGCTTAATGACAGCCATTCCCTGGGAGCTCATGTCGCAATGGATGGCTAATGAAAGCATTCAGGTACCTACCACAAGTCACCTTGGGGTCGGCATGGTCTTTCTACCAGCCAATGTAGAAGCAGCAATCATCGCACGTCAAGTCGTTGAACAGATTGCCGCTGAGGAAGGGCTAACGGTTCTAGGTTGGCGGGTTGTACCGACACTACCAAGCCTTTTGGGCAGACAAGCCCGCGAAAATCTGCCCCAGATTGAGCAGGTGTTAGTGCAGTCGCCGCAGCAGGGCGAAGCGCTGGAACGACAGCTCTACATCACCCGTAAGCGCACACATGCTGCAGCTCCAGTCGAAGTTCAAGGCTCTGCTCTACAAAGTGAGTTCACTGATTTCTACATCTGCTCCTTTTCGAACCGCACGATCATCTACAAAGGCATGGTGCGATCGGCCGTCCTAGGCGAGTTCTACCTCGATCTCAGACAGCCAGCATACAAAAGTACGTTTGCGGTTTACCACCGTCGCTTTAGCACGAACACACTGCCCAAATGGCCGTTAGCACAGCCCATGCGATTGCTCGGTCATAATGGCGAAATCAATACGCTTTTAGGCAACGTCAACTGGATGATGGCGCGGGAAGCCGATCTGGAGCACTCCTGCTGGGGCGATCGCCTCACGGATCTGAAACCCACCGTCAACCTCGACAACAGTGACTCTGCTAACCTCGATAACGTCTTTGAACTGCTGGTGCGATCGGGTCGCAGTCCTCAAGAGGCGCTGATGATCATGGTGCCAGAGGCGTATCAGAATCAGCCTGATTTGGCAGAACATCCTGAAATTACAGACTTTTACGAATACTACAGCGGCATTCAGGAACCCTGGGATGGTCCCGCGCTGCTGGTGTTTAGTGACGGTAAGGTGGTGGGTGCCACGCTCGATCGCAACGGTCTGCGTCCCGCCCGCTATAGCATTACGCGCGATGGCTACATTGTGGTTGCCTCTGAAGCTGGGGTAGTGGATCTACCTGAAGCAGACATTATTGAGAAAGGTCGACTGGGTCCCGGTCAGATGATTGCTGTGGATCTGGAAAACCACGAGATTCAAAAAAACTGGGAAATCAAGCAGCGGGTTGCCAGCGCCAAGCCCTACGGCGAGTGGCTCAAGCAAAACCGCTACGACCTCAAGCACAAACCGTTTGCTGAAAACGTCCCCTACATTCCCACCGGGAATCTGCTCCGTTATCAAACTGCCTTTGGCTACACAGCCGAAGATGTGGAGATGGTCATCCAGGAGATGGGCGCACAGGGCAAGGAACCCACCTTCTGCATGGGCGACGATGTACCGCTGGCAGTATTGTCTACCAAACCACATCTACTATACGACTACTTCAAACAGCGGTTTGCGCAGGTGACGAATCCGCCGATCGACCCGTTGCGTGAAAAGCTCGTTATGTCACTGACGATTCAGCTTGGCGAACGCGGCAATCTGCTTGAAGCGGGCGCCAAAAATGCGCATTTGCTGAAGTTGGAGTCACCAGTGCTGAGTGATCCAGAACTTGATCAGATTCGCCAATCTGGCTTTGAGACTGCCGATCTTTCAACGTTGTTTGAGCTCTCGCAAGGGCCGGATGGCTTGCAGCGTGCGGTGACCGCACTGTGCCAGAAAGCCGCCGAAGCCGTTCGTGCCGGTAAGAAAATCCTGATCTTGAGCGATCGCGCGGGGCAGGCTGGAACCATCAGTCTCAGTGAGGACTATACCTATATCCCTCCGCTGTTGGCGATCGGTGCCGTGCATCATCATCTAATCCGTCAGGGCTTGCGGATGAAAGCCTCGCTCATCGCCGATACCGCCCAGTGCTGGAGCACCCACCACTTTGCCTGTCTGATTGGGTATGGAGCCAGTGGCGTTTGTCCCTATCTGGCACTAGAAACGGTGCGTCAGTGGTGGACTGAGCCAAAAACTCAGAGCTTCATGGAGCGGGGCAAGCTTAAGGCGATCACGTTATCAGCAGCACAGGGTAACTATCGCAAGGCGATCGAAGATGGACTGCTCAAAATTCTGTCTAAAATGGGCATTTCGCTGCTGACGAGCTACCACGGCGCCCAGATTTTTGAGGCGATCGGCATTGGCGGCGACTTGTTACACCTTGGCTTTGCGGGCACTGCCTCACGGTTGGGTGGCTTAAGTGTCGCTGACTTGGCGCAGGAAGTGGTCTCCTTCCACCAGCGAGCGTTTCCCGAACTGCACATTAAAAAACTCGAAAACTACGGCTTCGTCAACTACCGTCCGGGTGGTGAATACCACATGAACAGCCCGGAAATGTCGAAGTACCTGCACAAGGCAGTCGCAGACAAAAGCTACGACCACTACGCACTGTATCAGAAGTACCTGGAAGAGCGCCCCCTGACTGCGCTGCGAGATTTGCTAGATGTGAAGAGCGATCGTCCCTCTATTCCCTTAGACGAAGTAGAACCCGCTAGCGCAATTGTTCAGCGCTTCTGCACCGGTGGCATGTCGCTGGGAGCGTTATCGCGGGAGGCACACGAAACGCTGGCGATCGCCATGAACCGCATCGGCGGCAAGTCTAACTCTGGCGAGGGTGGAGAAGATCCCTCGCGCTTCTTGGCGTTCAACGACGTGGATGAGAAGGGGCTTTCGCCACTATTTCCGCATCTAAAAGGGTTGCGGAATGGTGATACCGCCAATTCTGCCATCAAGCAGGTTGCTTCGGGTCGCTTTGGGGTCACTCCAGAGTACCTGATGAGTGCCAAGCAGCTTGAAATCAAGATGGCTCAGGGTGCAAAGCCTGGTGAAGGGGGACAACTTCCTGGCCCTAAAGTAAGTCCCTATATTGCGCTGTTGCGTCGATCGAAACCCGGTGTAACGCTGATTTCGCCGCCGCCGCACCATGATATTTACTCGATCGAGGACTTAGCCCAACTCATCTTTGATCTGCATCAAATCAATCCCGAAGCGCAGGTGTCGGTCAAGCTGGTAGCAGAAGTGGGGATCGGCACGATCGCGGCGGGTGTTGCCAAAGCAAACGCCGATATCATCCAGATCTCGGGTCACGATGGCGGGACGGGTGCATCACCGTTGAGTTCGATCAAGCACGCAGGTAGCCCGTGGGAACTGGGGCTAACGGAAGTGCATCGGGCGCTGATGCAAAACGAATTGCGCGATCGCGTCTTGCTGCGCGTGGATGGTGGCATCAAAACGGGTTGGGATATAGTGATGGCGGCTCTCATGGGTGGCGAAGAATTTGGCTTCGGCTCCATTGCGATGATTGCAGAAGGTTGCATCATGGCGCGGATCTGTCATACGAACAATTGCCCAGTGGGGGTGACGAGTCAACGTGAAGAACTCCGCAAGCGGTTCCCTGGCATGCCCGAACAGGTGGTCAATTTCTTCTTCTTCATTGCCGAAGAAGCCCGATCGCTGCTGGCAAAACTCGGCTACCGTTCGATGAACGACATCCTTGGTCGAGCTGATCTGCTGAAAGTGCGGGAGGACGTGACGCTGCCCAAAACCCAAAGCTTGAACCTCAACTGCCTGACGCAGTTGCCCGACACACGGGACGATCGCGCCTGGTTGGTGCATGAAACCGTACACAGCAACGGCTACGTCCTGGACGACGAGCTTTTGAGCGATCCAGATATTCAGGCATCGATCGCGAACCAGTCCAACGTTACTAAAGCGATTGATGTGGTGAATACGGATCGGACGATCGGCGCACGAATCGCAGGGGCGATCGCTCGTCAGTACGGCAACAGCGGCTTTGGTGGGCACATCACACTCAACGTCAAAGGTAGCGTGGGTCAAAGCTTCGGAGCGTTCAACCTCCCCGGTATGACGCTCAACTTAGAAGGTGAAGCCAACGACTATGTCGGCAAAGGCTTACACGGCGGCACGATCGTCATCGTGCCACCGGCGGCTGCGACTTACAGTCCATCGGACAACGTCATCATCGGCAACACCTGTCTCTATGGGGCAACGGGCGGTACACTGTTTGCCTATGGTCAAGCCGGTGAACGCTTCGCCGTCCGCAATTCCAACGCACAGGCAGTCGTTGAAGGTGCTGGGGATCACTGCTGCGAATACATGACAGGTGGCGTGGTTGTCGTACTGGGTCACACAGGACGTAACGTGGGCGCAGGGATGACAGGCGGTTTAGCCTACTTCCTGGATGAAGACGGCAGTTTCCCTACTAAAGTGAACCCAGAAATTGTGAAAGTCCAACGGGTGATTGCACCTGCCGGAGAGCAGCAGTTAAAGGAGTTGATTGAAGCACATGCCGATCGCACGGGTAGCCAAAAAGCCAAAACCATCCTGGCGAACTGGGCTGAGTACCTACCTAAGTTCTGGCAGCTTGTACCACCCTCTGAAAAGGACTCACCCGAAGCAAACCCCGAAGCGGTAACTGAAAAAGTGCTGACTCCAGCGCAGTAAGTCAGTCAAGGCTTGAGTGAAATGAAAAAGCGCCAGTAAGGTGAGTCATGTCCCAGCAAGCTCGCCTTCGGTGCTTTTTCTTTATGACATTATTTGTACTGGCAATAGGATGATGCTCTGAGTCTAATGAAGCAGTTCTTGGGGCAAAGGATAAAATTCGCTAAGATCAAGGCATGAAATTTGAGTGGGATCAGCAAAAGAACCAGGCAAACATCGTAAAACATGGGCTTGACTTTGCAGATGCACCCAAAATTTTCAGACTACCGCTCCGTGTTTCCCTTGATGAACGGCAAGACTATGGGGAGGAGCGATGGATTGGCATCGGCATACTTGACGGACGGGTTATGGTGATCGTTTTCACAGAACCAGACGAGCAAATTATCCGTATTCTTTCACTTCGCAAAGCTCTGCCTTATGAACGAAAACGCTATGAACAGTTCCTCAAAAACGAATTGGGAGAAGGTTGACTTCCTCACGGACGAGGAAATTGATACCTCTGATATTCCGCCATTAACTGAGGAATTTTTCAGCAAGTCGCGGTGGTGGAAACCTGCAGCGCCATTGAATGTCCTTGTGCAAGTCGATCCCAGCACACTCGCTTGGTTTCAAGCTCAAGGTAAGGATTACGAAAAGAAAATGGCTGCGGCATTACGGATCTATGCAGAAGCTCACAAACTATAGTCAAACCCAGTACGATCGCCGATTACGTCGGAAGGATAAAGATCCTGGCTTTGACAGTAAACCTTAAGCATTTCCACATGGCGCTGGAGGTTCTAGAGTAAAGAAGCTATACATTTTGAGGAAACAAGCAGAATGGTAAATTGCTTGCATACGCACAAAATGAGGTCTTGCAGTCTATGAGCTTTAATGATGTAGTCGAGGTAATCAAGAATCTTTCTACAGATGAGAAGCGTGAAATTCAACTATTGTTGAGCCAATACCTGCGTGAGGAACGCCGTGATGAGATCTATAGCAACTTTAAGCTGGCGCAAAGCGAGCAGCAAAACGGTGAACTGACGTTTTCCTCCAATCTCAAGGAACTGAGGCAACTGCTAGAGGAGTAACGTGGAAGTCAGTTTCAGTTCGACCTTCAAACGTGTTTTCAAAAAGCGCATTCTAGGCAATACCGATCGAGAGGCAAGATTTTAGCAAAAACTGGAACAGTTCACCGTAGATCCACCTGCTGAAGCTAGAGCAAACATTTTCTATTTTGAGATGGCAAAATATTTTCTTAGACAATATGAATCCACCAACACTTCAAGAATTCTCCTTAATTAGAACTAAAACAGACAGAAAACGGCAAGATTATGCTTTTCCTGATCTTACATCCGCTTTCTACTTCGTTGTTATAGATCTAATTCTTGGATTGCAAGAAGATGAAATACGAGACTCTATAACAGATAGTAACTTTTTGAAAATTTCTAATCAACCATCTGGTCACGATAGAGGGATAGATGCTCTTTACATTGATGAGATTTCTGCACCCTCAACAGTTCATATGTTCAACTTTAAATATGCAGAAAACTTTGACAAAGCAAAGAGCAATAACCTTCCTTCGGGAGAAATCGATAAAATATTAGGCTTTATAAATGCACTGAACCAGAAAGATGCAGCCTTACCTCAAGAAGTTAATGCAGTATTATCCTCGAAGGTTCAAGATATTTGGAGGCTATTTGAAAACGGCGATCCTAAGTTTATCCTTCATTTCTGTGCAAACTACTATAAAGGTTTTGAAAAAGCCGAAAGAGGTAGGCTTGAAAGAAGTGTTGGCAGAAATGTAGAAATCAAATATCATTTGATGCCAGATTTATTTGAATCTATAGTTTCTAAAGATAAGCAAATAGTAGATGGAAGAATCAAGGCTATTAATACAGGTTTTTTTGAGAAATCTGACGGGAATATTCGCGCCCTTATTGTAAATGTAGATGCAAGGGATTTAATAAGGATCGTTATTGACAACGAAGAGGTAAGAAGCAAAGCGGATATGACAAATGATGAATATGAGGTGATAAAAAAATCAACTCTTCTGGAAGATGCGTTTAATGACAATGTGAGAATTTATCAGAAGAAATCATCAATCAATAAAAACATAAAATCTACAGCATTATCAGACGAAAACAGCAAATTCTTTTATTACAATAATGGCGTCACTTTGACATGTGATTCCTTTTCCTATTCTGACAGGCGCGCCCCAGTTATAGAGTTAAAAAATGTGCAAGTCGTAAATGGAAGTCAAACAATACATTCTTTGTACGAAGCCTTTTTGGAAGATTCAAGTAAATTTCGTGATATTGAGATTCTTTGTCGTATATGTGAAGTCAGAGATCCCGCTTTAAGTACGAGAATCGCAGAGTATACAAACAGTCAAAATCCTGTAAAGAGCCGAGATATAAGATCTGTAGACTTTATACAGCTAAGTTTGGAGAAAGAATTTCTCGTAAACGAAAAATTTTACGAGCGAAAGAAAAATCAGTATGCTGAAAAGCCTTTGAATCAAAGGATAGATGCGGAAAAAGCTGGACAGGTTCTTATGGCTTTCTTTAACCGCTCTCCCTACGAAGCCAAGAACAGAAAAGGATTAATTTTTGGCGACAAGTACGAGGAGGTTTTCAATGAAGAGGTCAATGCTGATAAAGTTTGGCTTGCATATAATCTTTTTGAGAAAATAGAATCGGAAAAAAATAAGATTAAATTAGAAATCGTAGGTGATCAGTTATTATTTAGAAATAAGTCGTACATTCTTCATGCTTCTTACTACATACTTTATGTGATAGGAGAGCTTGCTAGACGAAATAAAATCGAATTAAAATATTCTAACTTTCAGGAAATTTGGAGCCTTTACTCTGACTCAGTGAGTGTGATCGAAGCAACTATTGCCAAAGAACGAAGTGAAGTAGGTCAAAAGTATAATCACTCAACGTTTTTCAGATCAAACAAAAGTAAAAAATATTTTGAAGACTTGGAAGAAGTAGAGCTACTCAAGCTTCTAAGTTTAAGTGACATGAGTGTCTAAATATGTTGTTGACTTTGTTTTTTAGAAGGCTGAATTTCTGATTCCTAATCCACTACTCAGATAGATGGAGGCTTATGATTTCAGTCAATGAAGCTCAACAGCAGCTACAGGCTTTGATCGATGCAGTGAGCGAGTCGCATCAACCCGTTGTGATTGAAGGACACAATAGCAACGCTGTTCTATTATCTGAAGCTGATTGGGCTTCGGTACAGGAAACGTTGTATCTTCTCTCAGTGCCAGGGATGCGGGAATCGATTCGAGAGGGGTTGGCAACACCGATCGAGGAGTGTGATCGGGCACTAGAGTGGTGAGTTGGAATCTGGTCTATACCAAACAGGCACAGAAAGATGCCAAAAAGCTGGCCTCTAGTAATTTACGAACGTAGCGCCCTTCGCCATAGATTGATGGTTTCAAACGTGCGATCGCTTGAGCAAAGTGCGATCGACTCAAAGCGTATCCCACATCCGCGACTCAAAGTCAGACTATCCTAGAAAAGCTGATGTAACGAACTGCAATGCTGAACATTTCTCAACTGCTGGCAGACGAGCTTGACCTCAAACCGTTTCAGGTGAGTCACGCGCTCGAACTCTTTGCCGAAGGGTCAACCGTGCCGTTTATTGCTCGCTACCGCAAAGAGCGCACGGGTGAAATGGATGAAACCCAGCTGCGGGATTTGTTCGATCGCTACACGTATCTGACCGAACTGGAAGAGCGGAAGGAGGCCATTCTGGAGGCGATCGCCCAACAGGGCAAACTGACTCCCGAACTGGAGGCAAACCTTACCGCGTGTCTGCAAAAGAACGAACTCGAAGATCTGTATTTGCCCTACCGTCCGAAGCGTCGCACTCGCGCCACGATCGCCCGCGAAAAAGGACTAGAGCCACTGGCAGCGTTCATCAAAGCGCTCAATACGCCAACAGCCGCACCCGCTGATCTGACAGCCGAAGCGGTGAAATATGTGTCTGAGGAGAAAGGAGTCGCAACGGCTGAGGATGCATTGAAAGGTGCGTCTGATATTTTGGCTGAGGAAGTAGCGGAAAAGGCGAATCTCCGGGCATATCTGCGCGAATACTTCATGACAGCGGGTGTTTTGACCTCCAAAGTAAAAGGCGACCATCCCGAAGGCTCAACAAAGTTTGAGATGTATCGCAGCTATCAGGCGACGGTGAAGGCGATCGCATCCCACAACCTGCTGGCACTGTACCGGGGCGAAACCGAAGGCGTGCTGGATGTGGCTTTGACCTTTGATGAAGACTCTGTGCTCGCCTATTTAGAGTCGCAGGAGCTACGGGCAAAACAGCGTGAAGTTCGCGCGTTTTATCGCGACATGCTGAAAGATGCCTTCCATCGGTTGATGAAAAACTCGCTGATCACGGAAGTGCGAGCGGCAAAAAAAGTGGAAGCCGATGTCGAATCCATCAGCACCTTTGAAGCCAATTTGCGGGAACTGCTGCTGTCTGCCCCGGCTGGGATGAAACCCACAATGGCGATCGACCCTGGTTTCCGCACCGGTTGCAAAGTGGCGGTGCTCGACCAAACGGGCAAGTTCCTGGAATACCAGACCATCTTTCCCCACCAGGCAGCTGGACAGCGGGTGCAGGCAGGACGCACACTTGCCACGTTGATTGAGCGCTACCAGGTGGAATTGATTGCGATCGGCAACGGCACTGCCGGACGCGAAACCGATGAATTTGCCACCGAAGTCTTGCAAGCGCTGGAACGCAAGCCCGTCAAAGTGATGGTCAACGAATCAGGCGCATCGATTTATTCTGCCAGCCCCGTCGCGATCGCCGAATTTCCCGATCAGGACATCACGGTGCGCGGTGCCATCAGCATTGGTCGTCGCCTGCAAGATCCACTAGCAGAACTGGTGAAAATCGACCCAAAATCCATCGGCGTAGGTCAGTATCAGCACGATGTGGATCAGAAATTGCTCAAGAAAAAGCTAGATGAAACCGTTGAAAGCTGCGTGAACTACGTGGGTGTAGACCTCAACATGGCGTCGAAAGAGCTTCTGACATTCGTTTCGGGCATTACGCCGACGATCGCCAATAACGTCGTGGCGTATCGTAATGAAAACGGCGCGTTTGGCGATCGTCGTCAGTTGCTCAAAGTCCCCAAGCTTGGCCCCAAAGCCTTCGAGCAAGCAGCGGGCTTTCTGCGGATTCGCAATGGCAAAAATCCCTTAGACAACACGGCTGTCCACCCCGAAAGCTATAAGGTTGTGGAAACGATCGCCACTGATCTGAGCGTGCCCCTAACCCAAATTACGCAGGTGGCGGAACGGCTGCAAAAGACAGACCTGAAAAAATATGCGACCGACGCGATCGGTGAACCCACCTTACGCGATATCATCGCCGAACTGGAAAAACCAGGACGTGACCCGCGTGCTGAGTTCAAATACGCCACCTTCAAAGAGGGCGTGAAAGAAATGTCTGATCTCACCGTAGGGATGCAACTGGAAGGCATTGTCACCAACGTCGCTAACTTTGGAGCGTTTGTAGATATCGGTGTCCATCAAGATGGGTTGGTGCATGTATCGCAACTGGACGATCGTTTTGTCAGTGACCCCAAGCAGATTGTAAAAGTGGGTCAGGTAGTCAACGTACGAGTGTTGGAAGTGAACGAAAAACTCAAGCGCATCAGTCTTTCTATGCGTGCCGAAACCGCTGAAGGACAAGAGCGCAGCCAACCGAAAGCACCCCCATCAGCCCTTAAAACGAATCCATCACAGCCTAAATTGAATCCATCACAGCCTAAAAACAATCTCTCTCAGCCCAAAGCAACTGCAGAATCAAAACCAGCAACCCTGGATGATCTAAAAGCGAAGTTTGGTAAGAAGCGTTAGGAGAGGCGATTTCGCGATCGATTGCTCTGGTTGCATGCCCATGCTCGCGACAAGTGCTTTGATTTCGCCCTAGTTCGAGCACGATCACCCGCAGTGATAAAGCTGTTGTTGTTCTCATACCAGTTCTTCACGCATCACCTGCTCCAGAGACTTCTTCCCTTTCATACTTCGATTCGCTGTGAGCAAGACCATTTGATTTTCCTGTGCAAACTGCCAAACTACTCTGTCATCGCTAGTAATCGCTAATTCAATCGCTTCAAACGTGACAAAGCGAATTGGTAACAGATCCAACCAACCCAAACTAGCAATATTGCCTGACAAAAGCAGAGCATGTCCCTCAAGATTGTGATCAACCAGAAAGATCATGTGTGGGACTTAAGTTGTGCTTGATGTTTTGCTTTTTGTGCTTGCAACTTCTCCCAAGCAGCCTCCATACCAGGTCTGGGTGGCTTTTTCGCCAGTTGATCAAGGAGAGCACGATTTTGCTCTTCATAATACTGTCGCAGTTCTTCAGTTTCCTTCAGCACAAGGTGATACTCGTCCATCGCCTACGCCAAGAACTAAGCCAACAGCTTGGACTACCTGATTTATAGGGTTTGGAAGGATTGTTTCCGCTATCTTTTGGCTGTTAATCAAGCGCTTTGTTCGGTAGAGCTATGTGTCTATCCACTTGGAGGCTTGCCGAGCTATTCTTCGGATTCAACTGACAGATGAGCATCCATTGATCCAAAAGGAAGACTAAGAGAAAAAGATGGATCGAAGCTAAAAACTCGTGTCGTCGCAGAGGAAAAAGTAATGGTGGAAGGCCTTTGATAAAGCTAAAGACAAAGCATCCATAGGCCGCTGCGGCGAGAAAACAACATATAGCTGGCTGCCTGGAAAATACGAGTTGGTTGGTATAAAACCAGGCAACTGAAATGAGTAGAAATGGATAGCCTAAATAAAGATAGCGTTCGTGTGTTCCACAAAGCAAAACATTAAAACCAAGATGACAAAAGCCATGAAAAAAACATAACAGCGCCATTAGGTGACTTTCTAACTTATCTTTTTGCTCAATCCAAACATTCTTCTTGAGAATTGTTGAAGCACCTTTAAAAGCGGTAAGTAAAAGAAAGGCAATGAATATCGAATATGAAATAATTCCCGCTTTGTAGGGACTAATCGGATCCATCCAACTTCCAAGTTCTAGAGTGAAAAAAGGAACGTGAGAAGAAGAAGACATGTCAAGTCCAAGAAACATCCAAAGGTTAAATCCATTCACAGAAATTTTGTTTCCATATTCGCTACCTGCCCCTTTCAAAACAAACCAATAGCTCGAATGATGGAATTGCTCAGGTACTTCAAAAAAGCTATCTATATAACGGAAGCATAAAATAAAAACAATCAACGCTAAAGAAAGCCAAAAAAGACTTCTATATCTAAAGCTTTTCCAAAACTTCCACACGGTTATTAGAAAAAGGATAAAAAAGAACGGTAGCGAGAAGAGAGCAAGCTGCTTGGTTAAAAGGTAAAGACAAAAGCTCAGGATTCCTAAGAGCAAATAAATCCCACTTTTCCAGGCTTTTTGACTTCCAGCTTCAACACCACTTGCCAGCCAAGCTTTGAAGAAGCCAATGACAGACAGTAAGCAAAAGAATAACAAAATCCCGTCAATTTGCCCCCAGACTGCACTTCCCACCCAGGTGGATGGCATCATTAGTAGGATAAGTCCTATGTGAATGGGATGCCGAAACCGCATCAGGCTGGCTAACAAAACAAAGAGAAGAAAATTTAAAGCATCAATGAATGCTAGACAATAGCGAAAAATTAAAATTGAAGTATTCCGTTCAGTAATACCAAAAATAGAACTTATAGTATTGATTAAGCCTGCACTTACTGTTAGACCGACAACTGGATAGTTAGGAGGCAATTTGCTACAATATGCTGCATAGATTTGCTGCCCCCAGCAATCTGACCAGCTACGAAATGTCTCCACATCTCCCCAGCTATAGTAATCGATATACGTCACAAGTAAAAAAGGCAAAGCGATTCCGAGCAGAATAAGAGATAGAACACAGATGCGCTTATTCCACCGATTCCGATCAATCAAAAAGTTGCTTAACAAATCAGTAAGGTTTTTCATATCTAAGAGGATGTTTTAAAATTCCAAACTCCTGTAGCTTTGGCGACTGAAGTCACTGCTACACAGACAAAGCCTGTCTCCACCGGTTGCAAAGCCTCGCTTTTCGGTAGTCCGCTGCCGCGGACTTTGTTTATGTAGTCGCGGTTTTAACCGCTAGCTATTTTTCAAACTTCTAAAAAACCATTGCCACCAGCGCAAAGGTGGTAGTTGTTAAATGAAGCTTGGTGAAAAAAAAGCAAGCAATTGGGTCGTTGTCAGATATCGTTAAGCAGTTTCATGAAGTGCCCCCAAAAGTAGCTAACTAGTGATTCGCTTTCATCTATCTAGTTTCCAGATCATTTGGGCGTTCCACTTTTCACGGTAGCAAGCCCATGCAACGGCGATCGATGTACTTCACTAAATCATAGGTTCGCTATTGTTCCCTCTTTCCAGGCTCGCTCAAGCCGTGCCATAATGATGCGACTGTTGTCCGAGCACGCTAATGGTACAAGCACCCCCACGTTTAGACGCTATCCATAGCGTTGAAAGAGCTTTTGAGCCGAGTGTCGATCTGCACTTTCGGTTACCTAATCCAGAGGATGAGCAGATCCCAGAGCTGGAGTTTCAGGAGCAGGTGGAGCAGGCGTGGCAGGTGTGCGATCGCTTCGACCTGCAAACCGATATCTGGCGGGGACGGATCTTACGGGCAGTGCGCGATCGCGAAAAGCGACACGGCGATGGACGTGGTACAGGCTTCCTCAACTGGCTAAAAGATCGGGAGATTAGCAAAAGCCAAGCCTACGCCATGATTGAGCTGGCGAACAGCGCCGATACGCTGCTGGATGGCGGCTATCTGGAACCCGAAGATGTCAACCAGTTTAGCAAACGGGCGTTTGTCGAAACGGCACACGCCGCTCCAGAAGTGCAGCAAATGGTGAGTGAGGCGGCTCATCGGGGCGATCGCATTACCCGTCGCGAAGTTCGTCAGCTCTCTGACGACTGGACTGCGATGACATCAGATTTATTGCCAACCGAAGTGAAGCAAAAAGCCGCTGATCATACGATTCCGGCAAAATACCTTGCTCCACTGGTCAAAGAAATGCAGAAGCTGCCAGAGAGTCACCAAGTCTCGATTCGGGATGCCGTTGCGGAAACACCCGATGTCGATACGTTGAAGCAAGCCACCTCTGAAGCCCGTTACCTGTGGCGCTATCTGGAAGCCGCTACGAATGTACAGGCACTGAATAATGAGTCGCTTGATCTAGAACTGGCGCTGGAAGAAGCGCTCCGTCTCGGATGCCTCAGTTCCGCTGCCGATCTGGTCAACCATGCTGCCCAGCTTGAACAAACGGTGACGAAGCTTTATCTCACCTGGAAGCGTCTCAATGCTCTGTCCGAGCGGCTCTATCTTGATAGCGGTGCGAGTTCTCCCCATTTACGCACGCTGCTTAGCTGTCTTGCGCCCCTCTCTGGCGACATCATTGAAACCTCTCTAACAGGTGGGGGCGATCGCACCATTCGGTTACAGGTGCTATCGAATGCAGACGTGGATATATCCTAAGCAGCCAGCCACACGTCTAGCACACTACTACCTAGCGCTTGCTTGCATCTTGCCCACAGATAGCGCGGATTAAGCCAATGCCGATACTGTTGTGCAATTTTTTTGCCTACCAGCAACGCCCCAGTCCAGAAAAGCATCTCGCCGAGAATGAGTAATCCCGGTACAAGCGCAGCTTTCTGACCGAGGGTGAAGGGCGTTACCGGCACGGCAACAATCGCCAGCCAAACCAGGCAAGAAAGGACAAGAAGAAAGAAACCAAACTGCTTCATGCTAAACAGTGCGTCACTCTGAATCGTTCCCTTCCTATGATGAAACACATCTGCGTTTTCTGCGGCTCTAATCAAGGAGCCAAACTGAGTTATAAGGCAGCTGCCCAAGCACTGGGGCAAGCGCTGGTCAAACGTGGGTTGGGCTTAGTCTATGGCGGGGGCAATGTGGGTCTGATGGGCACGATCGCAGACTCCGTTCTAGCCGTTGGAGGCACTGCGATCGGTGTCATTCCCCAAGCGTTGGTGGATAAAGAGCTTGCTCATAAAAGTCTTACTCAACTACACATCGTCAGCTCCATGCATGAACGCAAAGCTTTAATGGCAGACCTATCCGATGGTTTTATTGCCCTTCCGGGTGGCTTTGGCACTTTTGAAGAATTTTGTGAAGTGCTCACTTGGGCACAGCTAGGGTTTCACCAAAAGCCCTGTGGCTTGCTCAATATTGATGAGTATTACAGTCCTTTGATCGCCATGTTCGATCACGCGACCGCAGAACAGTTTGTGCTCCCTCCCCATCGATCGCTCGTTTTGGAAGCACAAGACCCCGATCAACTCCTGGACAAACTGGCGTCTTATGAACCGATTACCGTTCAAAAGTGGATTGATCGCAAGGAACTCTAGTGGTTGAAGGATAAAGGATAAGAGTTTTAAGTTTCGAGTTTTGAGTTGATCGAGCAGTCAGCACATCACAATGGAAGCAAGCTATGGCGGTCAGTTTGCCTCGGTAGATAACAATCAACTCACAACGCCTTACTCCCCTTTCCCCCTTTTCCTCTTCCCCATCTTCCGGCTGAGTCTAAGTCATCTCTTCAGACTGAGGAGAATCTCGATCACATCACGCAAAATTAGTAGCGTAGATTACAAATTTAATTCCACGCTTGTCAAGTCTAATGCCTGCAAGCTGGAAGGAGGAAAAATGGCTTTAGGACATCATAAACGTGCGGTTGGTACCTTTTCTAGCTATCAAGATGCAGAGACTGCAGTACGTGAGTTAAAAGACAGTGGCTTCGGCATGTCTCGTGTGTCGGTTGTGGGTCGCGATAGTGAGCGTGCGGCTGATATTGCAGACGCAGGCAATTTGGGTGCCGATAATTTGGGTGAAAAGGGTAAGCAAGTAGCCCACGATACGCAAGTAGACGAAGGTGCGAAGAAAGGTGCAGCCGCAGGTGGCGCGTTAGGTGGACTGACAGGTCTCTTGGTTGGTCTAGGTGCGCTCGCTATTCCTGGCATTGGCCCAGTCATGCTCGGTGGCGCGCTTGCAACCGCCCTTGCAACCACGATCTCTGGTGGTGCGATCGGTGCGGCAGCAGGCGGTTTAGTGGGCGGTCTGGTTGGTTTGGGTATCCCTGAAGACCGTGCGAGAGTTTATAACGATCGCGTCTCTAGAGGCGATTATCTGGTAATTGTGGATGGTTCCCAAGAGGAAATTCAACGCGCAGAATCAATCCTCAGCCATCGCGGTATTCAGGAATGGGGTGTTTACGACGCAACCACAACGGATGCCGATCGAGCCGCGTATCCTACAGGATCTGGCACAGCTTATACGACGGGCGAAACGACAACGCGACGTGACCCCTTGCTGTAGTCACTAACGGCGCTTTGAATGCTTTGTAGAGATGGGTTTCAGTCCATCTCTACAAGGCTGCTTTGATCAATAAATTCTCAGTTGAAGGATAAAAACGATGAAAAAGATTATCCCCCTACTCTTAGGCGGCTTTTTGTTGGTGAGTACAGCCGCTTGTAATAACGCTAAAACGACGTCAGACGCTCCGAATTCCACCGACACTAACGGTCAGGTTCCCAAAGCTCAAGACGCTAAAACGGCTCAAAATGATGCGACAAGTGACGTTCGCAAGAAGCAAATGGAATCCGACATCCGTGCGCGTGAACAGCGCAATGATGCGGGTGGCGACCAAATGAAACGAGCCGACGGTGATTTGGAAAGCGAAGTGCGTACCAAGCTAGAAGCGAATATCCCTAACGGCAAGCTTACAGTCAATGCTAAAAATGGCGACGTGACTGTGGCAGGAACGGTGCCCGTTCAAGCACAGCTTGCTAAAATTGAACCGCTTTCGAAGCAAATTAAGGGTGTCAAAAATGTTGCTGTCAAAGCAACGGTTGCTGCCCCAGCAGAGAAAAAGTAACTGGAGCGATTTAGTTCGCTTCCACTGATCTTTCACCGCTGCTCCAAACTTGTGAGCAGCGGTAAGAACTTTAAAAGCCTTCTTTCAATCTTGAGAGAAGGCTTTTGACTGACAGCCGTGTTTCATACAGGCGCTTTCTCGCGACCTTTCCTACTGCCGCGCTTGTAGCCAGTACTCCAGACTGACCAGCAACCAAAGCTTGACACCGTAACGTCCCCAGGTATCGCCGTTGTAATTTAGCCAGTTGCGAATGAGCGTTTGATTCAAGTAAGGGGCGATCGCGGCATCACGACTCAGTAACAATGATCGCGCTTGCCGATTCCAATGCTCCCGAAACCCAAGCTGCACTGGCACCATCATGCCGCTTTTGGGACGGTGAATGATGGTTTCTGGCAAGAGGTCGGCAACCGCTTGCTTCAGTACTGCTTTTTCCTGCACGCCTGAAAGTTTGTAGTCCGGTGGGATTGTCATGCTCAGCTCAACGACCCGTGGATCGAACAGCGGCGATCGTCCGTCAATACCCGCTGCACGAGTCAGATTATGCACCTTCGTTAAAATCTGATCTGCACCCTTAAAAGTGATGTTGAGTGCCATCAGCCGATTCAAGTAGCGATCGTTCGACTGTAGAACAGGCGCAAAGACCGATGGTTTAGACTGTAACGCTGCCCAGATTTCGGGTTTTAGTAGTTGGGGTAAATCCGCCGCACATTTTTGAAATGACGTTAGGTAGGCCTGTAGCGAATGCTGTTGAGCGACACTGCTGTTCCGATCTCGATCAAGGGCATTGCCATAAAGGGCATTAATCAGCATCGGCTGATTTTTGGGGCCACCAAAGCAGGGGTCTCCGCCTTCTCCATTGAGCACTGTCTGTACAGAATCTGCTGCCAAGCGCCCCAGCAGCAGATTCGGCACCGTCAAAGGATCGCCGATCGGATCATCTAGTGCTGCCATCGTTTCCGGCAGATGCTCCCACATTTCCTTGAAAGTGATTTCTAGAATGTGATGTTCCGTTTGGCAGTGCTGAGCTACCAGACTGGAAAACTCCAGTTCGTTGGGACAGTCGGCACCAAAGTGGATGGAATAGGTATGTAGCGGCGCATCGTGGTGTTTTGCTGCCAATGCCGTAATGCAGCTTGAATCCAAACCACCCGATAGAAAAGCCCCGACGGGTGCTCCTGACGGTAAGTACTCCTGCACAACCTGTTCAAGCAACGAGCGGAGACGATCGCCATGCCACTCCAACGGCTGATCAGGGTGAGTAATGTGTTCTTGCAAGTGCCAATACGGTTGCGGTATCCCGTCTGGCAGTTCTACAGAGTTGCCAGGACGCACTTCTCGCACTTGTTGCCAAAGCGTGCGCTCTCCAGGCACAAACGCACAGCAGAGATAGTCACGCAGGGCGACCAGATCCAACTCTGTTGCACTGTAGGGTTCAATCGCCCTTAGTTGTGGAGCTACCCAACGCGTGATACCGTCTGTCGTGTAGTAAAGAGTACGGATGCCAGAGCGATCGCGTCCTAACCAGAGTCGCCGCTGCTCCCGATCCCATACTGCAAGCGCAAAGGCGCCTGACAGTTTTGCGCAGGTAGCGATACCGTCTCGCTCCCACAGTTGCGCGACCAGATAGCGATCAAATAGCGCTGTCTCCTGAGTCTCCGAAGCAGACCAGTCGATATCCATCTGCTGCATCAGTGATGAGCGATCGGGCAACCACACATCGCCAATCAGCACAAAGCGCTGACTGGGGCTGATCGTGAAGGGAGACTGGTTGCAATCTGCTTTGCGATCGTTGTAGATGATTGCAAGCTGATCATCCCGCCAAATGACCGACTCTGTTATCCCATCAACCGCGCCAAACGCCAAACGCCATGTGGCAATAGCTGATTCCGATGTCGATCGGACTTTAGGAAAACCGCGCCACCAATGCTCTAAACGCTTCACCGCTTTTCATCATGTGCCATAGAGCGATCTTAAGGGAGTTTGGAGCAAAAACAGCTATTAGCGGTCAGCCATCAGCTTTCAGCGGTCAGCTTTCAGTTGGTCGTTATTGGTTAATCAGCAATTGAGCAAAACAGGTTGCTTTAGATTGCATATGACTAAAAGCTGACCGCTGAGAGTGGATCGCTTTTAGCCATGTTTAAGACAGCACGGTCACCAGTAGGCTTTACTGCTAGCACTTTCAAGCGTTAATACTTGCGAATGTTGGCTTTCTGAATGTCACGCGCCATTGCTCGGAATGGATCCAGGCTAGAATCCTGGCTGCGACGCTCTTTGGGATCTTTGATCTTAGGTGCGTTATCAGCCTTGGGGGTTGTCCAACCGCTGACCGGCTGCGCTGCAAAGGTGGCGGTTGGTTTGACAGTTGCCTGCGATCGCTGTAGCGCGATCGCTTGCTGCTCTTTTTGTGCCTGTGATCGCTGCACTGAGGAAACGATCGAGGTTGTCCGCAGTACCTCCCCGCCTAATGTTTTAGGAAACGATCGTTTAATTTCTCGCGCAGCCTGCATGTAGTCGATGTCGCCTAAAGTCTTAGCATCACTAGAATCGAGATAAAAGGCTTGAGGTTTTGGGGTCTGAGGTTTTGGGGCTTGAGGCTTGGGCGCGGCTTCCGGCGGTTGAGTCGATTCTGTTTTCGCCGTTTGCTTGGCTCCAAAGATGCCTTTAATGAATCCAACCATGATGGCGCTTCCTAGTACTGTAACGTTATGTAAAGTATTATAAGTATTTATAATCGATCCCCGCAATGCTTTTGGGAAAAGGATTTGGAGGGATCAGTAGCGATCAGCGGTCGGCGAGGATATTGGGAAAAGGGGAAAGGCTTTTACTACTGTCTGGCTACTGGCTACTGGCTACTGGCTACTGACGGCTAATCTTAGGGTCGAATCACACGATGCATATCTAGCGATGGCGGTGCAACATCGGTCTGCGTCAGCATGTCGTGGATTTGACCGCGATGGTGCGTTTGATGATTGAAAAAATGAGCCACGAGTAGATCGGCAGGATCGTCCAGATGTCGCCCCTGATTGTTGACGTACTGGATGGATTGTGCAAGAAACTCATGGGTTAAGCCAGCCGCAAAGGCTTCAATGTGATCATCTTCTGCAACGCGAGCAGCTTTTAAAGCCTCAAAGTCTTCGTAGAGAATGGCGTTGAGCTCCGTTGAGGGGATAGTGCCACCTTCAAAGCGGGTCAGCCAAATGCGATCGCCAACCATAATGTGATTGAGCGTGCCATGAATGCTTTTGAAGAATGCCGGACGAATGCGAGTGCGTTCTGCATCTGAGAGCTGAGCGCAGGCATCATAGAGTTTGCGATTTGCCAACGTGTTGTAACGCGCCAGCGTTTGGAAATGTTGGACGAGCATGTTGGTAGAGAATGTTTGAGTTTTAGGAGAGGAGTGAGGGGTAAGAGTTTTGAGTTTTGAGTTTTAAATTACTGCCTCTGCTCCTCCCGTCCTACCTCTCCCTACCCCCACTCTCCACTCCTAAAGCTGCTTCAGCACTTCGGGTAGGAGGTTGGCTGGAATTTTAGACAGTGCCAGGGTTTGGCCTTTTGACCCGAATTCGGTATGGAAGGCACGCATAGTCTGAATGACATAGCTAAACACCGTTTGGTAAAGCTCTGTTTGAGGCTGCCAAGCGTGGAGTGCCTGAAGGTGATGATGTAGGGCTGCTTCCAGGTTTGCAGAGCGCTGGGAGCTGCTTTCTCGACTGTGTTTGTCTGTGGCGAGCTGATAGTAAGCAAGCCCCAGATTATTGTGAGTTGCAGCGGGATCGAAGGAGAGGGCAGGCGTGTGAGCGGTGCTGTCTGACAGATACTCTACAGCAGCGATCGCCGCTTTGTAGGCCACAATTGCCTGTTGGAAGCGCTCGCAACGCTGCTCATGATTGTTGTCTAGCAAGTTAGCCAATTGCCAGTAAGCGGTGCCGAGGTTGTTCTGCGTGGCAGCATAGGCAGCAGGTGCGACATCGAGTGTGCGATAGCGTAGCGCCGCTCGGTAGGCACCGATCGCTCGCTGCAAGAGATCTGCCGCCGATAGATCCTTACCCTTGGCGGTTCCCACACCAAGGTTTGCCTGGGGTTGCTGTGCTAGATTCCAATACGCCGTACCCAGATTGTTTTGAATCATGGCGTAGTGCATGGGCTCACAGTCGGGACTGTAGTAGCGCAACGCCTCAAAATAAGCCGCGATCGACTGCTTCAGTCGCCGCACGGTCTGTTGGTGCTGCGCCAGGTTCCAGTAGGCCGTACCCAGATTATTCTGCGTTGCCGCATAACGCGCTGGATCATCGTGCAGTTGACGATAGCGCAGAGCCGCCTCATACGCTGCAACCGACTGTTCCAAGCTTTCTGTCGGCGTGCGAAACCGTGCCATGTCACCATACGCAGAACCGAGGTTGTTCTGAATCATGGCGTAGTTGTGCGGGCGCGTTTCGGGATTGGTTTTGACCAATGCTTGCTGATACGCTGCGATCGCCTGATCCAGATAGGTCAAGCTGGCTTCCATATCAGGCTCTTGCCGTGACAGCATCCAGTACAAATTGCCAATATCATTCAAGACATCAGACCACTGTAGCGAGTCGTCCTCCAGCCATTGCAGCGTTTGCTCATACACGCAGATGGCTAACAGCAAGTGCTGCGAGGATGCATTGCCCTGCTCAACGCGATCGCGACAGAGGTTACCCAGATTTTGATAGGCTGCCAGAAGCGTTGCTTTGGGAGCCTGTTGCAGATGCAATGGCTCAATCTGCTGCAACGCCTGAATGATCCTGGAATTTTGGCTGGAAGCGTCTTCTCCTTCTTCTGCGACTACTGCGAGGATTAAATCTGCCAATTCCAGTGCCGCCTGACTTTGATTGGAAGCGGCGGCATCTGCGGTTGGGGTCTGTGTCGGCACGTCAATCGGCTCGACGATCGCGGAGACCTCTGGGCTGTCCAGCACTGGACTCTCTGACACAAGGTTCGTCGCTTTGCCGTTTGGACTATCCTGCTGAGCCTGTGAGTGGTCACTTGAGAAAAGAGTGACTGCGGCGACATTGGGAGCAGGCGAGATCGGCGGTGGCGTCACTTCGGTGGCGCTGCCTGACTGATCAGGCTCTGGCTGTGGAGGGAGCGATGGGGCTTGCTGAGAGTCATCTAGCAGCGCCAAATCATGGCTCAGAATATCCCAGAGATTCTCCTTCTGAGGCGCAGTGCCTTGTGACGCTGGTGCAATGCTAAGGCTAGACGCATTGATTGCCTGGGCGATCGCGTGATGCACTGGGAGCGCCACGACACTAGCCTCTGTCGCACCCGCATCCTGACTTGCAGGCGTTAGCGACTGAAAGGACTGGAATGAATCTGGTGCGTCGATCAGGCCCTGAAGCTGCTTTGCCCCACTGACAGCGCTCTGCTTCGGCAGCGGGGCAGAGACGATAGACTTGGCATCGAGACGAACGATAGCAGAGCGTACTGGTGTGGGGTCGCCCTCAAATTCAAACAGAGCCGTATGCCAATTCCAAAAATTGGGAGCCGATTGTTGGACTGCATTCAGCCACGGACGAGGCAACCAGAGCAACAGCGGGGCTTCTAAACAGGATAGATAATGCTCAACCTGCTGTAGCGAACTTAAAAAGCGCTTTTGCATCTGAGCCGGTTGGCGAGTCAAACGCTCGGTACCCAAAATCTGGAAGCCGGGCGATCGCACGCGTTGATTGGTGTCTTTCGGTGGTGGATACTGCGCCAGCCACTCAGCAATTTGCACCATCGGATTGGGATCACTCAGGTTCAAATTGAGACTCACCAACCGGGGATAGAGAAGACGCGAGGGCAGTAAGCTACTTGAGAGCGGCGATTGTGAATCGCGATCGTCAGCTAGCACAGAAAACCGCTCGTTGTGTGTAGAAGGCGCATTAGAGACGTTGAGCAGAACGGCGGGCGCTGTTGCCTCACCAGCCAACGGCTTGGGTGACGAATAGGCCAGTTCTGCATATAAGCGAGCAGCAAGACGGTTACGCAAGGCCAGATCGTCGCAGACTGCCAAAAAGATTTGTCGGCGCAGGTTCAGGCTGAACGCTAGCTTCAGGCGCAAATACGCTTTTTGATTCTGCCCTGAAAAGACCTGAGCGCGATCGTGAGTCGGAGTAGTCGTGGAAGTACGGTCAGCGAGTTGCATTGCAAGTAGTGCGCCATGTCGCGCGAAGCAGCTTTGTGATTGAAGCTGATACAACTCTTTTCAGAGGAGTGGCACTCACTTCAGGACGAAAGGCTGACATTGCTTGGACAAACCGATTAACCCTGGCAACGATTAAGCGATTGGTAGACGCACCTGAATGAACGGTCGTTTGACTAGAGGATTTTATTGAACGTTGGCCTACTTGGCCTGTAACGACTGATGAGGCTTTAACTACAAAACCGGGCTCTTACTTAGCATAAGTAACCCGGTCAGTTGAAAGCGTTTGAAAGCAAACGGTGTCTAGGGAGGTGGGATCGATGATTGATCTAAATCAAAGCAGGCACTATGACACAGAAACTGCTACAACCAGAAGTCCGCCGATTAAAGCTGCCGCACCAACGCCCAAGATAATGTAGTTGCGCTTCTGATTCTGGCTGGGAGGCTCAGCCTCATACATTTTGGGTTCGATCGCGTAATTGTTCAAACGACCGCCTTCTTCTACGGTGTAGCGCATATATTATCCTCTAAATTTTGAGTATTATAACAAAACCTCGGAGTAAAACACGCTCCAACCTAAAGAAGGCTTTACGTTACCCCAGACAGTGTCGTAAGGCAGAGTTTGGTAACGATACTTAACATGTGATCATTCCGCTGGTAGGGGAGCTTGGGCTAGCATAGGTTTTGATGGGAATGCGCCCCGCTTGATACGCGAGCCGTCCTGCTACTGCTGCTAGATGCATAGCGCGTGCCATCGCCGCTGGATTTTGTGCCTGCGCGATCGCGGTGTTAATCAGTAACGCATCGGCTCCCAATTCCATTGCCTGTGCTGCTTCACTGGGTACGCCAATGCCAGCATCCACCACGACTGGAACGGTGGCGTTTTCAATGATGATGCGGATATTGGAAGCATTGTTGAGCCCTTGCCCAGAGCCGATCGGCGAACCAAGTGGCATGACTGTCACGCAGCCCACCTCTTCTAGCCGCTTTGCCAGCATGGGATCGGCGTTGATGTAAGGCAACACAGCAAAGCCTTCTTTAACCAGTTTTTCGGCTGCCTCAAGCGTGCCGATCGGGTCAGGCAACAGATACTTGGAGTCGGGAATAACTTCGAGCTTGACGAAGTTATTGTCTTCTTGCCCTAGCAGCTTTGCCATTTCGCGACCCAGTCGAGCCACGCGGACGGCTTCATCTGCGGTCTGGCAGCCAGCGGTGTTGGGCAGCATCCAGATTTTTGTCCAATCCAGCGCGTCTGCCAGTCCTTCATGTCCCGGTGCATTGGTTTGGACGCGCCGCACGGCAACGGTGACGATCTCACATTCGCTGGCGGCAATGCTTTGGCGCATCTCATCAAAGTTGCGATACTTGCCGGTGCCCGTCATCAGGCGTGATTTGAAGGTGCGTCCGGCGATCGTCAACTGGTCGTCAGCAGCGCGGTCTAACGGTCGATCTAACATTTGCATGGTGATAAGTCCTCAACTTTTCGCATCATCAGGGGTGTGTCCAAGCGCGTGTAGCTGCGCTTTGAGCTGCTTGATTTCCTCTTCTGCCTGTTGAGCGCGACGTTCGGCAGCATCCGCTCGTTGGCGCTCGTGGTCTGCCCGTTGGCGCTCGTGGTCTGCCCGCGATCGCTCTTGTTCGGCTCGTTCAGCAATTTGTTCGTAGGTTTCAAAGGGTTGCCCGTTGGGGCGAATCAACACAAGATCGCCTTCTGGCGTTAAGCCAAAGCAGACGTTCAACCGGGGGCTCACCCAGGCTTCCATCGATTCAATGGCTTCTAAGCTCCCGTCTTGACGCAAAAAACCACCGAGGCTGGCGCGA
The DNA here is from genome assembly GCF_003003795.1 of Stenomitos frigidus ULC18. Lineage (GTDB taxonomy): Bacteria > Cyanobacteriota > Cyanobacteriia > Leptolyngbyales > Leptolyngbyaceae > Stenomitos > Stenomitos frigidus_A. Next base: position 106,616 of record NZ_PVWK01000099.1, read on the forward strand.
TCGGGGTCATAGATATAGTATTCCTCGACGCCATAGCGCTCGTAAAACTGAAATTTGCGGGTCATTTCGGGAATGGTGTGACCGGGCGCAATGACCTCGAAAACCACATGGGGTGGGGTATCTGCTTCGAGCCATTGCTGGTAGCTGGCGCGATCGCCCTTGGGACGGTCAAACACAACCATCGCATCGGGTGCCTGTCGCAGCTTGTTGTCGCCTTCGACGGGATACCAGAGCAAATCGCCCGCTACGAAAACGTCTGGATCGTCAACAAACAGCCAATCCAGCCCTTTTTTAATGTAAACAATCCACTCAAACTGGACTGTATTCTCTGCCATTGGCAGGCCGTCTGATTCCGGGTAGATGATGGGCGATGAGGTCGTTACCATTGGCGTTCCTTTCTGCTGCTTCCTCCAGCGTAGATCACAGTGTTACGACTGTTACGGCTTTTGTAGCAATCGTCCCTCTTCCCCGCACCTGCCAACGACTTAACATCAAGGGTTTCTGTTTTTACAAAGCCACCAACGGGATTAAACGGCATCTCGCCGTGTACCCACTGGGGTTTCCCTGCTTCACTCACTGGACATCAGCAAATGTTGCCGATGATGTCGGTTTAATTGAGCCGTTGACACTCAACATCGCTTATTGCCAAGCCAAACCCGTTGCTCTGCCCAAAACGACCATCCTGCTACAACTTTCGACCAAACCCTCGAAACAAGAGAAGGCAGCGCCAGGCCAAGCGGTTTTGGTCCCGGCGGCGGTGCGCTGTGTGATTGAACGCTCGCATGCGCGGAGGGAGCGCTGTAAAAGTCGCGTGAAGAACTTCGAGCGCACGCACGCTCCTGCCATGACCAAGCTCAAGGTCTGCTTTGTCAGGCCCATGCTGAAGCGGCCTGCTGCCCCTTCCTGAGATCTCAAACGGATTTTATTCTATCCTAAATTCTTCTCGTTAAAGTGACCAAAGAGGGTTAAAAAGGCAACCGAATTGGAAGCCCAGGAATCGACACACTCGGTAACCGAATTGGGAAGGTAACGCCTGGAAACAGCTGCTGGAAGCTTGCCTGAATTTTTGCCATCCCTGGCAGCGAGAGCGTAAACCCATTAAAGAGATTGCCCTGAAGAAGGTTGGTGAAGTCACTCTGGGTCAGCTTCTCAACTAGCCCGACGCCCTCTGTCGGGCTAATGCTGACTTTCTCACCGGCTTTGAGCACAACCTCGTCAACGTTTGCAGGGGGCCTCTCAGTCGCCGCCGGTGGTTCTGGCGTGGGACTCTGTGCTGGCTCTGGTTCTGGTGTCGGCAGGCTCGGAATAATGGAGGGTAGAGAGAATTGCTTGCTGCCAGAGGCTGGTTCAGTCTCGCATTCCTCCTCCTGTTGGCGAGTCACGGTGACCTCTCCTTCCAAAACTTTGATGCCTGTTTCACCCGTTTCAGTGGCTTCAATGACGTAGGTCGTCCCACGGACACCTGCTACAACCGAAGCCGTGCAGCCATTCATCGCGCCATTCACCAGTAGCGTGCCCTGTTGCAAGCGGGCACATTGACCCACTGTGAGTACTGAGTTGTGCGCTAGACGTCCGATCGCGCCCGTATTAAACGTTAGCTGTGCCCTTGCTTTGCCAGTGCGGACGCGCTGACCTTTGCTAGCAGAGTCGTTCAACTTTGCTTGCCTGTTTTGAATGAATATTTGAGAGCTATCGAGAACCTGCGTGATTTTGGCTTGATTGATCGTCGGGACTTGGGCTGAGATCGGCGATCGTGACAGCAGCACAACACAGAGTGCGCACACGAAGATCAACAGCAGACGACTCAACGTGCTGTTGGCGGATAGCCATTTAGACCGGATTAACATAGAAGCGACTCCAGAGCACTACCTGTAATGAATGCATAGACAACGGTAGATGACCCTGTTGGCTGAACCTGTGACACAGGCAACGTGCAGCCTGAACCGCCAGCATGCATGCATGAAAGGCAAGTGTCGATCGCCGCTGCACATGTAGATGTTTCAGTAGATGTTTAAACTAACCTTGCTTCTGCCTCTCTCTACTCAGTCATGTGCAGCAATTCCAGAGAGTTTTAAGAGAACTTATAACGATCTCAACGATTGACCATGATTCATTGTCTTGCTCGGTTCGGGATGGGTTTCAATCAGAAGCTCAGCACAAGACCGCATGACAGACCGTTTGTCTGCCAGACCACAACGACCGCTCATGGCACCGATCGAAACTGAACTAGCGCCCGATCGATGGCGTAGCGCGATCGACTGTCTTCAAAACCGATCTCTCAAAAGAGACCTAAATTGACTGTTAGGCTCACTCCCAAAATCAGACCGTTGAACCCGACTGTAGGATCAGAGGAGCCACCAAAGCTGTAGCCGACAAACACGTTCATCTGAGTATTGCGAAACGCTGTGTAAGTGAGGCGTGCCGCCACCTGGTGGTATCGGTCATCGCGTTGGATCGCCGTAAAATTGGCTAGCGCAAACTGATAGTCAAGCCCAAGCTGGAGATTTGTCTGATAGTCATAGTTGAACGAGGCGATAAATGAATTGAGCACCCGCGATCGAATGTCAGGGTCAGCAAAGCTCAGCCGTAGTTGATAGAACGTATTCAAAGACAGGCGTTTACTTAGCTGGTCACGACGACTCAATTCGAAGCGGATACCATGATCATTTAAGAATCGAGTCCCCACTGGCAGCCCTGGAATTTTACTTCCGGCAATAAAAAGTTGCTGATTGCTCCAGCCAATCTCGCCAAACATCGTTGGTGACAGGCGTTGAAAAATACCAGCTCTAAACCGCAGCTCGTTATAGTCAATTTGAGACTGAGTGTTGTACCGAATCAGGTTGCTATCAACGGAGGCAACGAAGTAGGTGTTAGGGCCTAAGGCGGGTGCTGTAAACAGAGTTAGACCAGGTCTGACAAGACCATCATTAACGGGATCGGTTGCCGAGAAGACGTTGCTACTGCGGAAGTAATCTACACGAGCGATGAGATAGACAACCGGCTGACGTGGCGGTGGCGGTGGCGGTAACGCTTGCAATGGGAGGCAACCCAGCTCTGGATCTGGCTGAGCGCCAGACGCACAAGGTTTTAGCCCAGGCCGGATTTGCCCAGGCGGGTCACCTGTGGGTGTTGTAGAGGGCGATCGCGGAGCCTGTAGCCGCAGCACGCCCAACTCTGGATCTCTTTCGGCAGGAGGCGGTGCACTATTGTCACTGTCTGCCAGGACAGGGATATTCTCCTGAGCAATGGTTGGAGTGGTTGAATCAGAGAATGGGGGTGATGAAAGCGCGCCACTGTCTACCCCACTCGTTGCCTGCAGCGATCGCAGGGGAAGGAGTGAGGCGGCACGGTAGCGTCGCGATCGTCCGGTTGTCGATGGTAGTCCTTGTTGGCGAGAGGTAGAAGGCGTATCGGCGATCGAAGCATGTGCAGCGATCGGTCGGGGCAGCAGAGCAGCACGAGTCAATGTGGTTGTCTTGGGCGTAGACCAGGCGGGACTACTAAACAATAAACTGCTCCAAATCACAATCTGCTGCCAGATCTCTAATCGGAGGGGTAGATAAAGCCTGAGATTGGGAGGTGAGTGACGTATCTGCAAATCAGGAACCGTGGAACTACTGAATCATTTGATACTGTTAACAACAGGGAATCCTTCGGTTAATACGAGAACCTTACTGAGGCTATGATATTCCGCTTACTAGCCTATGCCATTAGGCAGTCGAAACAAACTCATTGCCATCGCCCGAAGTAGGGATTGTTAAGGATCATCAGTGACATTTAGATTTGATGAAAGTAAGCTTATGACTGTAAGGCTTTATATCTGCTTTAATTAAAGCTGTGCTCATATACTTAAGAGGAAACACGTAACTTTATTTAAATGCCGATTAAATGCTGAAAATAGTTGCTTTGAGTCTACCCCCAAAAACTGAAACGCTTAGCGCAAGCGTTTCAGCTTAACCCGGCACCCAAAAGGCACTATGACGTGGGTTGTGGCACTGCTTGCACAGCAAATCTGAAAACGGCAAAGCGGGTGCTTAAAGCAGCGTCATAGCGTAGCAAGGGTGCGATCGCTGAGTGGTCCTAAACGCTTGGAGCCATTATGTCTCGCAAATTATTCCTGATCGTCACATTAAGTCTGTTTAGCGTTGGCACTCTAGGCTTGCCACAAGCAGTCAAGGCGGACACTCCGCTCACTAGAGCCACGGTGCAGGCACTTCGCAATCAAGTCCAGCTCATCTTCAAGAATCGGGTCACCCGTGCTGCCAAAAATGCAGACACTATAACGCCCGGAGACTCTCTAGCAACAGCCCGTAAATCGTTTGCGGAGCTCCGCTTCAACGACCGATCGCTAGCCCGGATTGGTGAGCGGACACTGTTTCAATTTGTTCCCAATACTCGCAACTTCTACCTCGGTAACGGTACAGCTCTGCTGCTGATTCCGCCCGGGCAGGGACGAACAAACGTACGCACGCCCAATGCTGCTGCTGGGATACGTGGTTCAGCTCTTTTCGTCCGCTACAACGAAGACACTAACACCACGATCGTGGGAGCACTGACCAACAGCCGTATTGAAGTGTCGAATGGCGAAACTTCACAGGCTCAAACGCTGGAAGCGGGCCAGATGGCGGTCATCATCCAGAATCAAATTGTCCAAGTCTACAACTTTGATCTAAATACGTTTTACCAGACCAGTGAATTGGTCAAAGATTTAGACTTGCCGCTCAGCAACGCTACCCCAAGCGCTGATCCGGGCATTGCTGCGGTGCAGGCAGAAACCTCTCAGGCAGCAAGGGAGCAAACACCCCTCAGCGGGCGGGTTTCTGAAAACCCTGCTTTTGTTAGCCTCACTCCACTACCCAACGTCCAAACCACAGTGACGCCGAGTCTCTTCGGCACAACACCGATTCCGTCTGGCTTGGAGTTGAGTACTGCTCCGCAGACCACTCTGCCTTCAGCTTCACAGACCGCGTCACCGCCCTCGGCGTCACCGCCTGCCTCAAGTCCAGTTGCACCGGGCGGTCTAACGCTTCCCGACCCTGCGGCGGCTCCAACCGGGAATTCAACCTCTAGACCTGGTATCCCAGGTCAGCCAGGGACTGCGACACCAGCACCTCCTCGTCCTGCGCCCAGTGTCACAACGCCTACCCCAACGGTACCTGTGACGGTACCAGCACCCACGTCCACTGTCACAACGCCTACCCCAACGGTACCTGTGACGGTACCAGCACCCACGCCCACTATCACAACGCCTACCCCAACGCTACCTGTGACGGTACCAGCACCCACGCCGACTGTCGTGACGCCCACACCCACTGTCGTGACGCCCACACCCACTGTCGTGACGCCCACACCCACTGTTGTAACGCCCACACCCACTGTTGTAACGCCCACGCCGACCTCAGCGGTTCCTGCGGTTACGTCGGCCGCGCCTCGACCCGCCCCAACGATTGTTACGCCAGCCCCTAACTCATCAGCGCAAGCAACACCATAAACTCAACTAGCAGCAAGCAACACATCTGTTCTCTAAGGGCTGTCTAGAATAATCCTATGAGTATCCAGTCACAACTGGATTAATCGTGGGCATGAATGGTAACACGACCACGGAACGGCATTCAAGGCGTTGCCAAGCTGCTGAGTAGTGCTAAAGCTAACTCCTAGCGATGCGTTATTAACGCTTCACTTGATTCAAGCTTCAACGGTTGAGGCTTGAATGATCTGTTGCATTGTCCACCACCAGAGGTTGCGATCGTTCTTCTTTTGCCAGTACCAATATTCACACCCCCATAGCATCACGGTGCTGTAACCCAAATCAGTCAGTGAGTTGACCAGGTTACTAGTACGCTTAGGTGTGCAACTGGGATATTCTGCTTTCGCCATCGCTACTAATTGATTCGGCTCCCACGGTTCTGCTTGCGCTTCGGCAATCCAGTCTTCTTTGTTGCTGTCTGCCAGGCTGGCCTGCCAGGCTTTCAGTTTTTCCCAGTAAGGCGGCAGTGGCTGTAGGTAAAAGAGTGAGTTACCAGCAGGGACTTTGGTATAAACATTGATACCGATTGCATCAGCCATGTTGAGGCTTTCCTGAAAAGCGCGATCGTCTTCGGCTAAATCGGCAGCCGGTAAACTAATGGCTGTTGTCATCAAGAGCTTCTGGTTGGACGTGGCTAAAGAACGGACTAATTCCGTTTCCCGCCGCACGAAGTCATAGCTGAGATAGCGACCAGCCGTGATATCCAGACGCGTAAAGGGCTCGTTTTCAACCTGCCAATATTTGAGACTGGGTGCCTCCCGCACATGCCGAACGACAGTTTGGGTAAAGTTCAAGGCGCGATCGGCAATCTCAGGATTGAGATCCACCGCTGCTCGGTTTGTGGCGGTATCTTGGCGCGCGTGGAGCCAATCAGGAAAGTGAAATTCGGGCCAGCGGGGTGCTTTCATACCCACTGTGAGCGCCACATCAATGCCGTGCCGATGGCTTTCCTCTAGCAGCCAGTCTAAAGCAGTGAAATCGAACTTGTTTTCAGCTGGCTCAATTTCATGCCAGTAGCTACATAACCGAATACGGTTAAAGCCTAGTGAGCAGATCTGGCGGAACGTCTCCTGGTAATCCAGGCCCATGTAATGGCATTGGAGTTGACTAAACGTCGTTCCTAGGTTCGATGGCCGCCGTAACCCAGTTGTCTGCATTGTCTTCTCAGAGCGAGGGAGGGTGGCTTGTGCGCGATCGGCGCTCAAGGCCATCAAGAAAGCAGTCGCTGACATCATAAGGTGAGTAAACCGTCTGCGTGTCAATGGAACAATCCTTTGTGGTTTCTTCATTTCAGCCGCATCGCTCTTCGTTCTAGCCTAGAGTGCCCGACTCGTGTAAACGTGCGACACCATCGCTGGTTGACCAGCATCAAATGAGCCCACCTATGGCTCTAAGCGATCGATGTAACTCATCAGTCGTAGCAGCTAACCATACAGCTTGGGTGAGATCCCAAACCTATTTCGCAGACCCAAGCCCCGCAGCGGTCGGCGCTAAGATCGGAGGCTTGCGTGGTTGCATCGGGCGCTTTTGCTTGATCCCACGAGGTGTAACCACCCATTTGTTATGACCATTCAAGTGGTCATACAGCCCTACAACCGCGATCATGTTCTTCAAAATGGTGTACAAGAAAATAATGACTGCATGTTGTAAGAAGTAGATCACTGGATAGCGAACTGCTGCCACTTTCATCGTGACTAGCGTTTGATAAACACCGCTAGAAAACGTGATCACAGTGCTGAACCAAAGGAAGGGATTATCTGATGGAGGCAAATCGCCCTGGTACAGTAACAGGCTTAAAATGAGCGGCAAGATCTGGAGTGCAATCAAAGAATAGAGGACACAGAAGTAAAGTAAGTACGTCCAGTAAACTTTTTGCCAGAGGGTAAAGTTGTTGGACTTCCAAACTCGACGCTGGTACTTAAAACTGACCTCAAGCCAACCTTGCGCCCAACGCTTGCGCTGAAACCAAAAAGAATTGAAGTCAGCGGGAGCAAGCTCGGTTGTAATAATACTGCGATCGTGCAGGATACGATAGCCGCTTAACAGAGTCCTCATAGAAGCATCAATATCTTCTGTCAGCATGGCTGGATTGAAGCGGATCTGCTGCAAGACGGCTGTACGCCAGTAACCATTGGAACCGCCAAAGATACTGGAATCGGTCAAGAACGACTTCGCCGCATGGCTGACGCCATACAGTGTTTCAAACTCGATCGCGATATTTAGCGTGAGCAAACTATGACGGTGGTTGCGGATAATGTTGCGCCCCTGCACCACATCGTAGTCATGCTCTAGCCATCGCCACGCCCGTACAAAGCAATCTGCTGCGGGGAGATGATCGGCATCCAAAATACAGGTGATTTCACCCGTCACAATATGCAAGGCAGCATTCAAGTTCTCGGCCTTAGAGCGGCTGCCATCGACCCGCAGCAAGCGCAACTCTGGATGCAGTTGTGCCAGCCGTCGCAGATCGTCTTCAACGGGCAAATCGATGGGCGTATTGTACGCAAGAATGACCTCCAGGCCTGCTGCCGATCGCTGCACGGTATAAAGAATGTGGTTGAGCGTGTCGAGAATAATGTCTTGCTCGTTGGGCAGGTAAGCCGCGACTAAAAAGGAACAACGGGGTAATGGATTCGTCGCCGGAGGCAGGTTGCTGCCGCTAACGCCCAGCGCCGACTTCGCTGATTGCTTGAATTGTGCGATTTGGCTACCAGCAGTGCGTTTGTTCTTCACGGCAAAACGCCGAAACAGCGCGTTTGTGGCTTCTAAAAAGATAATCAGGGAGCTTAAGAGAAAAAAAGCGGCGATCGCCACATGTATTCTGATCAACGGCATCCCACCGACCCGCAAACAGTAGTAGAAAATCGTTGGCACACCGATCAGCAAGACATGCGTATAAATCAGCTTTGGTATATCGCCCGTCCAGTTCCTCACTTTAGCCATCCTCCAATCATTAGGGTTCAACGTGTCAAATGTTTCAGCAGTGGTAGTCGCACTCAGAAAAAGGCAGAGTTTTTACTGACTTCCCCTGCATGGGACAGCGTTACGGCAGGCTCCAAATCATCTTCATTAACCCACAACGATCGCTGCCCATCGCTGATTTGACACAGAAAAAACGCTCGCTCGTCGAGTAATTTTTCAACTTTTAGAACGGTCCAGCCCACGTTACCTTTGTAAAGCACTGGATCTCCCATGCGTGGGTTCCAGAGTCGGCGATGGCGCACCGTGGTCGGTGTCAAGACATAGTCTAAGTCGCGCAGCAGAGCACCAACGAGTCGCTGCAAGAGGGGGCTTGCATAATCTGCCAAAACGGCCAGGATGAGGGTTCCCAAAACCATCACAGGGAGTAGCCAATAGTAGAGCGAGAGATCATCCTGAACGACGAGCCGAATCGTGCGATCGACCACAAAGTTGTGAATCAAGAAATAGGTATAGCTATGGGCACCCAGCCAGGTAAGGAGGGTGGCGATCGGGCGTGGTTGAGCGATCGCGCGAAAAAGCACCATACAGCAAAGCGTTAGACCAATGGGCAAGAGCAAATCAACAAACACCCAACCGGCACGATAAAACTGACAAACAAAGCCAAGTGTATAGACGGGCACACCTAGGAGTAACGCTCGTTCAGACTTCCAGAAAATTGGCCCTTTGCCCTGTACGTAGAGCTGTGCCACAACCATCCCCAGCACAAACGTACTGAGCTTAGCAAGGAAAATCAAGAAGGGATGCCAGTCTGTTGGCGTATCGAGAATGACGTAAGTGGGATGACCGTCGAACTTATAGACAGCTAACGCGCGGTAGGCCACCGTGAGCAGTGTGCTGATCAGCACCAAGTTGGTCGCTCCCCATCGCTGTAGCAGATGCCACAAAAAGGGAAAGATGAGTGCGAAGCTGAGAATTAGGGGCACGAACCACCACGGACCGCTCGTGGCTAACAGAAGTTCACCGCTGTAATCAAACAACAACGGAAAGGTCGCTCCAGCAAAGGTGTGCCACAAGCTCGGTATGTAGCTGTGTGTGGCAACGCCGATCGCCCACAGTACTGGATAAGACAGCCACGCCACCGTCCAGAAAGGCCACAGAATCCGCAAAGCGCGGCGCTTGAGAAAGCTACCCACTACTAGCGGCTTGCCTTTTAAAGACAGCACTAAACTGAAGCCGCTAATGAGCACAAACACATCCACAAACTGGAAGCCAAACCAGGCTGGAATGCCCAAAAGACGCAGCAGTAAGCCTGGATCGGCAGCCCCTTCAACAGGCGTCACTAATTGCCGCAAGTTGTCGGCTAAACCAGTCGGCTGCGGCGTATAAGCATAGCCCGTGAAGAGTAATTGCGCGTGGTAAAGCAAAAGCAAAACTGCCGCTGCAATGCGTATTCCCTCTAACCAGGCTAAGCGGGGCGATCGAAGCATCTTTGAGTTAACCATGCACATCTAAAATCTCTTCTATCAACAAAAATGAAAAACAGGAATCTTCACACGTTGCTTACCGGACGTTTAAGAGAGTGCTTTGCCGTTGGTGGTTCGTTGATGGATAGGCCCCTAATACAGTAGGCCTTAAACCCGGTATCAATGACATGAAACGGCTGCACCACGGCCATTCGATTGGCAGGCGAAGTCGCTCCTGAAGCTGTCTTCCATGCACAAAACGTATGGAATCTGACAACAGGGTTACTTTTAAACGAATGCTTTAGCGTTTTACTGTACAAATTTTTCTACTAAATAATCGCTATCTGAAAGGTTTATCTTGTTGATACGGGAATATCAGTTTTAATCACATCCTCCTGGGGAGATACATATTTCTTTATAGTTCATATGAGGCACAACAACTGCTGATGCGGTCAGTTTTTTAGCTGGCTCGACTCGTTTTTAGCAGTATAGATGAGACTTTTTTATAGGTTTGTTCTTGAGCAATTAGGTTTTTGCCGTCTTTGTGTTTCACTGTTTCAGCCCATAACCTGATCAATGCCCCACAACCTGATGAATACCAGCGAGTACGATCGGTCGTCTGAGGCTGACTTTTACAGTTACTGAGTGGTCAACAGCACTTGTAACATGTAGCCAAACCTTGTCTCAAACTCAAGTTACAATAGAGTGGAATCGCTTAACTCCATAAGTGATCTTTGTATCTTGCGGCTTAAGCTCATTTTGATCTCTAGGATCAAAAGATCTTCATCATCAGAAGATTGAATCGTTGCACAGAACTCCCGTCGTGCGCTGCTTTCACCCGTCGTGCGCTGCTTTCAAACGTCGATCACTGTCCCCCTAATCAATGATCTATAGCCACTCTATCTCCCGTTGATTTTGTGCCTCCCCCAGTTCCCCTCACTGCTTAGGTCACCGTGATATCTTCCCTGTTTCTCGTCGTCAATCGTCACTCCCTGTTAAGCCACTGATATGTCTCAGCATCTGGACTCAGAAGCAGAGTATTTTTTGCAGCAAGGTCTGCAACTCAGTCGCGCTGGGGCTTTCGAAGATGCGCTGCTGAACTTTGATCGCGTTTTGCAACTCCATCCTGATTGGCATCACGTTTGGCATACTCGCGGTGTAGCACTATCGGAACTGGGACACTACGAAGAGGCTGTTGCTAGTTTTAATCAGGCGATCGATTTGGAGCCAAACTACCCCGAAGCCCTGAATAGTCGTGGGATGGCGCTTTACAATTTGCACAGCTATGAAGAAGCGATCGCGAGTTACGACAAAGCACTCAAGCTAAGACCTGGCTTCCACCAGGCTTGGCACAATCGAGGTAATGCTCTAGACAAGTCAGGCTGTTATGAAGAAGCGCTGAAGAGCTATGACAAGACGTTAGAGTTTGAGCCCGATTACTCGAAATCCTGGTATAACCGGGGCATTATTCTATACAAGCTAGGGCGCTATGAAGCTGCCATCGACAGCTACGACCAAGCGATCAAGTATCGGCCACATTACTCTCATGCGTGGTACAACCGTGCCAACACCCTCAACCAAATGGGTCGCTATCCGGAAGCGCTGACTAGTTACGATCGCGTACTGACCATTAAGCCTGAATGGTATGGAGCCTGGTACAACCGAGGCAATGTACTGCACAAGCTAGGACGGCACGAAGAGGCGATCTATAGCTATAATAAAGCCTTGGCGGTCAATGCGACCCTTTACGAAGCCTGGTATAACCGGGGCAATGCGTTTGATGCCCTCGGTCGCTATGATGAAGCGATTAAGAGCTATGGCAAAGCGTTAGAACTCAAGCCAAACCTGCGCGAAGCCTGGTACAACTGGGGCAGCGCCCTCTACAAATCTGGCTGCTATCGTGAGGCGATCGCGAGCTACGATCGCGCCCTCAAGCTGAACCCTGGGTTTGCTAAAGCCTGGTTTAGTCGCGGTTCTGCTTTTCGCAAATTAGGGTTGTATGCTGAAGCGATCGCCAGCTATGACAAAGCAGTGCAATTTCAGCCAGACATGCCTGAAGCCTGGTACTGTCGAGGGATTGCGTTGGGTCATCTAGGGCAAAACGAAGACGCGATCACCAGCTACGATCGCGCCATTACTATCAACCCTGACTTCCACCCTGCCTGGTACAGTCGTGGCTCGGCGTTAGGGCACCTGGGAGACTATGAATCTGCCGTTGCCAGTTATGATAAAGCGCTTGCTATTAAGCCCAACTTCCCCGATGCACGGAGTCGTCGAGCCCTGGCGATCGACCACAACCAGGCAATGCGTGCTGATGCTAACGAAGGCCGCATCGCTGAAGAACGATCGGAGGACACAACAGCATTTACAGAACGGGTGCAGGTAAAGGAAGAGTCCTTACAGTCATTCCCGCATCTGACTTAGGACCGTGGATTTATTAAGGTGTAATTCTTTGCGTAGGGGCGTGGCATTCGGTAGAAAGACCTTGCCCTTGCCCAGAGACATCTGCCGAATGCCGCGCCCGTACAGGTAAAAGGCTGAAGTTGCCGATGTTATTTAATTCATACCCCTTAGTTGGGTTTTCTCCCAAGGCAACGGGCGTAAAATTACGGAACCTGGACAACTGTGAGAGCCTTTTGTTCGTTTTTGGTCACTCTAGGAACAGGGTTCTTGGGGTTGGGGTAGTTTATGGAGCATGATCTAAACTCTGCTGCCTGGTACAGTCACGGCAATATCTTGTATGGGTTGGGGCACTACGAAGGTGCGATCGCTGGCTACGAGAAAGTTCTAGCGACTCAGTCTGACCTTTACGAGGTTTGGAATAATCGGGGTTACGCGCTCGAAAATTTAGGCCGTTATCAAGAAGCTCTCGCCAGTTTTGATCAAGCGTTGCGGATTCACTCTGAATTTGCTTTAGCATGGCATGGTAAAGGTATTGTGCTTGCAAAAATGGGGCGCTACGAAGAGGCGCTTGCCAACTTTAAGCAAACGGTGAAACTGACACCCACCGATCTTAAAGCCCACTACAACCAGGGTAAAGCTCTAGCGCATCTACATCGCTACGACGAAGCACTGGCTAGCTTCGATCGCGTGATTAAGGCTAATCCTACTGATTACAAAGCCTGGTACAGTCGCAGTAAAGTACTCACCAGTCTCGATCGACTCCCTTTAGCGCTCATTAGTCTCGATCGAACCCTTATGATCAATTCCTTTTGCTACTATGCCTGGAACTATCGAGGCACTGTACTCACCAAAATGGGGCAGTACGACGCTGCGATCGCCAGCTTTGACCAATCTCTGGAAAGCAAACCGAACAATCCCGATGCCTGGTATAGCAAAGCTCGCTGCTACGCCCTCAAAGGAGAGGATCAATTGGCACTCAACCATCTTCAACGAGCCATCAAACTCAATCCCCCGCTCTATCGTGCGCTAGCCAAGGGTGACATGCACTTTCAAGCGTTACTGCAAACACAACAGCTTCAGGTTATCTTACAGCGGCAGGGGTGAGGAGAGTTTTAAGTGTTGAATTTTCAGTGTTGAATTTTGAGTTAAAAGAAACAAGTGAGGCGTAACCCTTTGCTGCAAGTCGCTACGGATCATTTTTTGAGGATGATTTACAAACGTGTTTCTCTACTACCGATCGTGGGCATATTGAGCACAGGAAACCATTGAGATACTGAACCTATGAGCCACGTTCAGGATGTGGAAGCTGCCTTCTTTTTCCAGAAAGGGCTGTATCTGAATAAACAGAAAGACTTTAGTGCTGCTGTTGCCAGCTACGATTGCACATTGCAGCTTCAGCCCGACTACCCCGATGCCTGGTATAACCGTGGCAACGCCTTGTACCATCTGGAACGCTATCAAGCCGCGATCAACAGCTATGATCAGGCACTTGCTTATGAGCCGGGTTTCCCAGAAGCCTGGAATAATCGAGGTAGCGCTCTAGACGACTTGCAGCGCTATGAAGAGGCCGTTGCTAGCTATGACCGAGCCATCAAATTCAGACCCAGCTATTACTGGGCCTGGTATAACCGTGGCATCTCTTTGCGTAACTTAGAGCGGTATGACGATGCTGTGCTGAGCTACGACCGCGCGATCGAATTCAAGCCCGATTACTACTGGGCCTGGTATAACCGCGCACTCGCGTTACGTAAGCTCGATCGCATCGACAAAGTTGTTGCCAGCTACGACAAAGCGCTGGAATTTAGACCCGACTTTGAAGAAGCGTGGACCAATCGAGGCAATGCCCTCTACCATTTGGGTTTTTTAGAAGCCGCGATTAGCAGCTACGACAAAGCCCTGCAGCTCCGGCCCAACAGCCCACATACCCTCTACAACAAAGCCTGCTGTTATGCCCTCCAGGGAAATTTCGATTTAGCCTTTGAAAACTTGCAGCTAGCGGTAAAGCTAAGCCCAGACGAGTATCGTGAGATTGCTAGAACAAACTCAGACTTTGACGCTCTGCGCCAGGACAAGCGCTTTTCAGCCTTGCTCAATGGGCGAGTCTAACCCACCGTTGAAGCGCTTTTAGACGACCATCAATGAGAAGCATCGCTTTTGCTTCGTTTGAGTGTGGTCGTGATCGTCTTTGATCACGATCACATTCTGTTGGGTTCCCACTTCACTTTTCTTGTGAAGACTGCCCTGGGCATACTTTTGTAGGATGTCGATTCTGCGCGACAGTACTAATGTGTGATTCATCACCCGGAGTAGAGTGCCTGGTTGAACCTCCGTTTCAGTAATAGAGTCTAAGAGAGAAGACTTGATTCCTGAACAACCAGCATTTTACGTGTCAAGATGCGGTTTGGCGTCATCGATTGGAGTGGCAAGCACAATAGGTAGACGGAGCGCAAATCTGTGAAAGACCTGGTCAAACGTGGGATACCAAAGTGGGCGGTGGGGCTACTGGTTGCGGCTCTGATTTTGGGCGGCGGGTATGTTGCTTATAGCCAGATTACAACCGCACAGCGGCGGGAATTGAGGCGGCAGATTCAAACGGCTACGGTAGAGCGCCAAAGTTTGCCAGTTACCATTTCGGCCAATGGCTCTGTGCTACCGGAGCGATCGGCGAATGTGAGCCCCAAATCATCTGGCATTTTGAAGCAACTGCTGGTGAAAGAGGGCGATCGGGTTCAAGAAGGGCAAATCCTGGCGTATATGGATGATTCCAACTTGAAAGGGCAGTATACACAGGCGCAGGGGCAACTCGCACAAGCACAGGCAAACCTTGACAAGATCATTGCTGGAAATCGCCCTCAAGATATTGCTCAGGCAGCCGCACAGGTAGCCAATGACAAAGCGGCTTTAGCCTCTGCCGAATCAACGTTTCAGCAAAACCAACAGTTGTTTAAGGCTGGGGCACTGGCGCAGCGAGACCTGATTACCTCTCGTGCAGCTCGCGATCAATCAGCAGCACAAGTACGGAAATCGCAGCAGGCTCTAGATCTGCAAAAGGTCGGCAGCCGACCAGAAGACATTGCGACCGCACGCGCTCAGGTTGTCACGGCACAGGGTGCATTGCAGACCATTCAAGCAGATATTAACGATACGGTGATTCGGGCGCCCTTTAGTGGTCTTGTGACAAAAAAATTTGCTGATCCAGGAGCCTTTGTTACACCATCAACGGCAGGCAGTTCGGCGTCTTCGGCATCAGCATCGATTCTCGCCTTGGCATCGACGAATCAAATTGATGCCTATGTGGCTGAGGCAAACATTGCCCAGATTAAGCTTGGTCAGCCAGTCAAAATCAAGGCAGATGCATTTCCTGGTAAAACGTTTGACGGGAAGGTGGTGCAGGTTGCGGCACAGTCAACCGTAACGCAGAACGTCACGAGCTTTGAAGTTAAAACGTCTGTTTCCGATCCCCAGAATTTGCTGCGTTCCGGTATGAGCACCCATGTGGATTTCAACGTTGGTACGTTGAACAACGTGCTGGTGATCCCCACTGTGGCGATCGTCCGTCAGGATGGGGTCAGCGGCGTCCAGGTCATGGGTAAGCAGAATGGTGAACAGGGTGGCCGGCGACCGGAATTTCGACCCATTACGACGAGTGTCTCCACAGACGACGGCAAAACTGTAGTGCTCTCTGGAGTGACCGAAGGAGAGCGCGTGTTGACTAGCTTCCCGCAGGGCGATCGTCCCCAATCACGCACACCCTCCTTCCTGCCGGGTATGGGCGGCGGCGGCCGTGGCGGCAGCGGTGGCGGTGCTGCTGGCGGTAGCGGTGGTGCAAGTGGTGGTGGCGCACGTCAACGTTAGGAGGATTTTATGGCACAGCTTACTCGCATTCATCCCACTAGCGTTTCGCTGCTAGAAGTGCTCAGCATGTCTGTAGAGGCGCTTTGGAGTAATCGGCTCCGCACGGGGCTGACTATGCTAGGCGTGATTATTGGTATTGCGTCAGTTATCACCGTCACGTCAGTGGGGCAGGGCGTGCAAAAAGCAACCGAACAGCAAATTCAAGCGTTGGGAACCAACGTTATTTTGGTTCTAACAGGGGTGGCGCGCACGGGCGGCGGTATTAGCCAGGGGGCTGGGACGGCTTCAACCGTGACCTGGGAAGATGCTCAGGCGATCGCCAAGCAGGCTCCCGCCGCTCAAGGTGTGACTGCGTACTTGCAGCGTGGCGTGCAGGTTGTCTACCAGGGCGAAAATAACTCGACCTCCCTGTTGGGCACCGATTTGAACTATCCCAATGTGAAGAATATCCATCCCAAAGAAGGGCAATTTTTTAGCCAGGACGATCTGAATGCTGCTAGACCTGTGGCGGTGCTGGGTAGCACGGTACGGAACGAACTCTTTGGCGAAAACGGTACGGCCATTGGTGCCCAGATCCGCGTGCAGAGTGAACTTTACAACGTGATTGGGGTGATGGAGTCGAAAGGGTCGGTGGGGGGGCAAGACCAGGACGATCGCATCTACGTCCCTCTAACGAATATGTCTGCTCGCATCGTTGGGAACAACTCGCTCAATGGTGTCGCTATCAGCGGTTTTTGGGTACAGGCAAAAGACGCGGCAGGGCTCGATGCCGCACAGTTTCAGGTAACGAATCTACTGCGCATTCGGCACAATATTTACCCACCACAGCAAGATGACTTTCGCATTACCAACCAGGCGGATATTATCAGTGCCTTCAGTAATATCGTGGGGCTGTTTACCGTGATGGTGAGCGCGATCGCAGGCATTTCGCTCGTCGTTGGCGGCATTGGTATTGCGAATATCATGCTCGTTTCTGTGGTAGAACGCACACGAGAAATTGGTGTTCGCAAAGCGGTAGGCGCGACCAACAGTGCAGTCCTAAGTCAATTTTTGACCGAAGCCGTGATGGTCTCGATCGCCGGTGGTGCGCTTGGAATCGGTTTAGGCGTTGGGATTGCCTTTGGTGCAGCAACGCTCTTTTCCTTCCCGTTTGTCATCTCCGTCTGGTCGATCGTCGCAGGCTTTGGACTGTCATTTGTTATTGGACTTGTCGCGGGCGTAATCCCCGCCCGTAATGCCGCACAACTTGATCCGATCACGGCGCTAAGAAGTGAGTAGAAGCTGCTAGGAGCCAGTAGCAGTAGTCAGTGGTCAAAGTTAGCTTGGAACTCAAAACTCAAAACTCAAAACTTAGAACTCCTCCCTATGGCAACCATGATCTGGATGGAAAATATCACCAAAACCTACCGATTGGGTGATATCGACGTGCCTGTACTCAAGGGCATTGATTTAGCGATCGAAGAAGGGGAATATGTCGCCATCATGGGTGTATCTGGGTCGGGAAAATCAACGCTGATGAACATCATCGGGTGCCTCGATCGTCCCAGCGGCGGGCACTACATTCTGGAAGGCAGAAACCTGACAACGCTGAACAATGATGAACTGGCGTTTATTCGCAACCAGCGGATTGGGTTTGTGTTTCAACAGTTCAATTTGCTACCGCGATCGACCGCTCTTGATAATGTGATGCTACCGATGGTCTATGCCAGCGTCTCGAAGCCCCAACGTCAAAAGCGGGCGATGGAAGCGTTGACCAGAGTGGGTCTGGCAGAGCGTTTGTCTAACCGTCCGAATCAACTGTCGGGTGGACAACAGCAGAGAGTCGCGATCGCCCGTGCGTTAGTCAACCGCCCCGCGCTGGTATTAGCAGACGAGCCGACCGGAGCGCTTGACAGTAAAACCTCACAGGAAGTGATGGATTTAATGACTGATTTGAATCGTCAGGGGATCACGATCGTCATTGTTACCCACGAGCCAGACGTTGCCGAGCAAACAAACCGCATCATTCACGTGAAAGATGGACTGATTGTGGACTGAAGAAGGGGAGTAGGGAATTCATATTTTGTAGGGACGTTACAGGTAACGTCCCTACAAAATGCCGCAACCGTAGCGTTCAACGGGTTAACGTCTGCTGTGCGCTCAGGGTTAGTTGTTTCAGCGTGTGCAAATCTGGCGCAACAATTGGTTCTTGCGGTTCTTGGGAGGCGATCGCCGTTGCTTGATCAAGTCTCACCACGCCTTCAGATTGTTCTAATGAAGGCTCGAAATCTTTCAACCACAGCAGATATTCAATGTTGCCAGCGGGACCCAGCAATGGCGACCAGGTGACACCATGGTAGTGCCAGCCCAACGCTTCCGCAGCCTGCAAAACCTGCAAGATTGCCATTGCCTGATCTTGGGGATCGCGCACAACACCCTTTTTGCCCACCAGCGATCGTCCTACTTCAAATTGGGGCTTGACCAACAGCACAACTTCGCGCGGCGATTGGAGGAGTTGCCATAACGCAGAGACTACTTTTGTGAGTGAGATAAACGAGACATCGACCACGCCTAAATCTGCTAGGCGATCGCTTCCATACAAATCTGTGGGGGCTAGATGCCGGAGATTGGTGCGTTCTCGCAAGGTGACTCGTGGGTCTTGTCGCACACTCCAGGCAACCTGTCCGTAGCCAACATCAACGCCGTAAACGTGCTGTGCGCCTGCCTGCAACAAACAATCTGTAAAGCCACCTGTTGAAATGCCCCCATCCAAACAAAGGCGATCGGCTACTGGAATGGCGAAGTGAGCGATCGCCTTTGCCAGTTTTTCACCACCTCTAGAGACATAGGGCGATCGTTGCTTGACCTGAATTTTCGCTAACAGATCAATCTCTGTCCCTGGCTTGTCAACTACCTGCTGATTCACCATCACCTCTCCAGCCCGAATCAACCGTTGCGCCTTCTGTCGTGTATCGCAAAGGGCACGTTCAACAAGCAAAAGATCGAGGCGCTGTTTGGGCATGGGGGAAGAGGTGAGGGATGAAGGCTAAAGAATGAATCTTGCATTGCTCAATCTGCTTCCCCTGCCTCCCCTCTCAACCGCGCCTTTGCTTGCTGCCAGAGTTTTTCTAGCTGCTCCAGGCTGTAATCGGAAAGGGGACGATCGGCAACGGCTTCCATTTGTTCCAGGCGTTGAATGAAGCGTTGGTTGGTGCCTTGTAACGCGGCGCTGGGGTCTAAATCATACCAGCGGGCAAGGTTGATAACGGTGAAGAGGAGATCGCCCAATTCGGCTTCCTGATGAGCTTTGTCGGTTTCGGCGATTGCCTCCTTAAATTCGGCCAGTTCTTCTTGAAACTTTGCCCAAACGCCGTCGATCGCCTCCCACTCAAAACCAGCCTCAGCCGCTTTGCGAGAAATTTTCATGCCTGCCATCAAGGGAGGGAGCGAGCGCGTGTAGCGACTCAGCTTTTTGCTCAGGGGTGGTGCGATTGTGGGATCTTCACCTTTTTCGATCGCCTTAATTTGTTCCCAATTGCGATGCACATCGTCCACCGTCTCGACGTTCACATCTCCAAACACATGCGGATGGCGGCGGATCAGCTTCTCACTGATACCTTGAGCAACGTCTGTCAGATTGAACTGCTTGGCTTCGCTGGCAATCTGAGCTTGCAGCACAACTTGTAAGAGGAGATCGCCCAGTTCTTCGCAAATCGCCTTGGTATCACCGCTTTGAATTGCATCAACCGTCTCGTAAGCCTCTTCAATCACATAAGGAGTCAAGCTTTCAGGTGTTTGAGCTAAGTCCCAGGGACAACCATCAGTGGGCGATCGCAATTGTGCAACAACTGCAACTAACTGCTGCACCGCTTCCAACATGGCAGTCTGTAACAGCTCAGGTGATCGCTCGGAATTAGACATGCAACACTCAGGGATGATTGACCTTCTCTACTTTAGCGATCAGTGAGAGCGGATTAGTGATGGAAAATCGTGGGGAGACAGGGGCAAGAGGGCAGGAGGCAGGGGTCAAAGTTAATTCGTAACTCAAAACTCAAAACTCAAAACTCAAAATTCCCACCCTCTCATCTCCCAATCCCGTCATCTCTTCTGCGCCTAAAGGGTGGTAGCTGAGGTTCGCGGCGAGTTTGTGGTGGCGGCTCTAAGAATGAAGGTTTCATAGGGTCGTTGTTGGATGATGATGGCAATAGATCCGGTGGTAAGGAGGGCTGTTGGGCAGATTTGGCAGCTTTTTTTGAGCGTTGATTGAAGGCTCGTCGATAGGTTGATGTCATCCAGTCGCTGCAGGTGTGGCTGAGCGCACCCAGTTCAAGACCAATGGCGATCGCGATCGCTTCCGTTGAGTATTGTTGAGACGATTGCTCAAAAAACAGACGGCTACTGCTGAACCATTGCTGCGCTAACAACGACCAATCGTTGGTGATGCCAATTAGCTGGCAGGCGATCGCGCTTGCTAACCCACCCCCGATGCCAAAAATCCCCACCCAGATCAGTAAATAGGCAATGCGTACCACGGTTCCTGCAATGGGAGCGTGAGACCAAAAGGAGCGATGACGCATGCTCCGCCGATAGGGCAGCCAGATCCAACGCAGCCAACCCCATCGCTTGTAATGATAGGAATAAATATCTAAATCAGGGCCAAACATCAACCCGCTGAAAAGATAACCGCCAGCAATGCAGAGCGTCAGGCTGCTGCTCTGGGTGCGCGCGAAGGTCAACCCAGCGATGAGCGGCAGACTCCAAAGGGTAATACTGTCATGAGTCCGACCGGAAGGCATGATGGCAGCGCACAGACAATTCTTTCAGCATCGTAGCAGGTACAAATGCACTGGCTAAAGACTGGACGACAAATTTATAGTCGATTGCACTTCGGTGTTGTAGGTCATGGACTATAGCAGTCAGCGGTCAGCAGTGATAAAAAAGCTGCTAGCTGACCCATAAATATGCCGTTACTCTTTAAATGCTGAGGAACACAGATTATAAATAATGTCTCGCGTAAGAGCCTGGCATTGCCATGCCCTTACAGGATGCCAGATTTACAGATTATTTAATTTACGTTCCTTAGTAAGGTGGTTCAGCAGGCCCATCATAGCCACACATGCCCACACGCGGAGAATTGACCAGCGGCATGGGGTCGCCGTAATTGTCATGGGGATGATCTTTTGTGTGCTCGTCGCACAACGTCCCTTCTCTGTGCTCTTCAATCAGACATTCGATACACAGATGCGTTGCAGGCTTGCCGCATTCGATGCAGAGACACTCTGGCATGTTGTTTCGTGCCATCAGCGCGATCGGGTTAGTCGTCAGGGGTTTGCCTTCGCGTACATCCACACACTTCACGATCGTTTCTGACGATGTACCAAAATCATAAATATGCGTGAGTTCGCCCCCATGCTTAAACACATCGGTGAGTTTTCGCCGCATACCTACTTCCCGTGCAAAGCCCCCACCCAGAGAAAACTGGCTCATGTGTCCGCAACATTCCAACCAGATTGCCCGGAGATAGTCATCCAGATCGACCAAGGCTTTGGAGCCGCGCATTTCGAGATCGAGCCAGAATTCTCCCCTGTAAGCATCCTGGATGCGTAAGTGATAAATTGGTTCGCTATTGCCTTTTCTAGTCTCGGCAGTGGCGATTGCTTCCCGTCGCTGTGGACAGGTCACCAGATGTTTGGTCATTCCTGCTTTGGCAAGCTCTTTGCCGCAGTAAACGCATTTCCCTTTCGATTGCTTGCGAGCCACGATCGTGCTCCTTTAATTCATTCGCTTCAAGATCCATTCTCTCGCAATTACTGAGAGCATTAAACGATCAATCGAAACAAGTTTGGGTGGTTACGTAGGGCGATCGCCATTGACCTCAATCACTTGACGAATGGTTTACATCTTTAACTGTAAGAGCGTTTTAGTACCAGGATAAGTGAAGAATACGCTCCAAAAGCAGTTTCTTAGAGATGATTGTTTATGTTGTGGAGCATCGTCCTACTTTGATGGCGACGCCGGCAACGGCAAAGCCAGAAGCAAAATTGTGACCAAAAACGTAATTAAGTAAGGCAAGTTTGACCAGGATTGAAGCGTGGTAGGCATCCGGTCCAGGAATTTGGTTGATCCATCTGGCTTGAGAAAATTCCCTTTCACTTTCTCAATCCATGCGTCATCTTCACTGGTGATATAGCCGCTAATCATCCGAGTGAGTCGATTAAAGTTATCGCGAAACTTGCGTTCCAGATCCAGGTAGTAAAGGTCTAAAACACCAAATAAAGCAAACGCGATAAACGCTAGCAGAAATAAGTAACGATTGGTTGTAGTAAAGCCAAAGCCCACGATCGCCGCCCAAACCGCGATGCCAACTTTTTTCACTTCTAGTGAATTGTTTGCCATGCGCGCGATCGCATTCTGCAACATCTCACTTTGCTTGATCCAATAGTCCCGGTTTGCGTCTTTTGGGCTTGTCATAGAGTCTCATAGGGGTTGCGATTTGGTAATCACCACTTCACGAGCGAAGCCAATTTATTCTACTGGAAGAGTTGCGCTTGGAGCTTAAAGTAACCGATTTGGCAGGCGGCGTAGTCACAGTCCTTGAGGTAGTCAAAGGGATGCCATTCATTGCGCCCGATCGATTCCATGTAAGTACCATCCTGTGGCGCTATATCAGGCTCGATCGCAGTCACATCGGCATAGTAGAGGTAACAAATTTCATTCACCTGAGTACCGACGATGTACTGACCGAATGACTGTACTTGTACCCGATACCCCGCTTCTTCGTAGACCTCTCGCCTTGCAGCGGTTTCTGGCGATTCTCCCTCTTCCAATGCCCCCGTAATCGGACAGGGGAAGAGCTTAAACCTTCCGTCTACTTCCCGATTGTCAAGACAGAGATGCTGCTGCCGAATCAGAACCTCATACTGCTGTGGGTTCACACTGCTCTTTTTCAACAAAAAGACTGCAACCGAATTTTTGCCCTTGCGTTCCAGGTACTGAAAGCCTCTAGGGCTCTCCTTCACCGCGATCCACTTTGCTTGAAAGATGATCCGATCGGTCACCATTGCTTAAGTCTCATACGTTATGTGCACCGTGGCCTCATGTTGGCATGCTTTTTGATGACGTCATGTCCACCGTCCTACTACTACTCGAATGGTGCCATCTGCCAACACTTCCTCTTCTTCCACCGTAAAGCCTTGTGCTGGTGCCGTTGCCATGAGCGCATGATAGCCGTAGCGCTGCATCACTTGCTTGAGCCAGGTTTGGGAATATTTGCGGCGATCGTACTCCGAAATAATGGCCTCAAACGTGCCATCCTGCTGTCGTTGAAAGCCGATGTCGTTGCTAGCACCGCCCAGATACTTGCGCCGAATAATCACCTCTGCGGTTTGCGATCGCATGTCGCCCTGAAAGCCATAGAGATGCTGAGCCGTTTCATGCACTTCTACTTGCTTGAAGCCCACATCCGCCAGCGCTTTGACCAGCGCATCGGTATCTTTAATTTGAGTTTTGATGGCAGTGAAGTGGGACATGGGGGAAAGAGAAAGGATGAAGGCTAAAGGATGAAGGCAGGAGAGGCAAGGGGGGCAGAAGGAGGCAAGGGCTTGTTCAGAACTCAAAACGTATCCTTTATTCTTTCCCCTATCCTTTATCCTTTATACTTTCCCCTTCATTTCTCATGCCTCTTTGAATAGTAAGTCGCTTTAGTTCTTCGACCAACTGTGTGTCTCGTGAGGCTGTGCGTGCGCCTGCTTCGGCGGCCCATTGTTTGAGGTGTTCGATCTGGTCACGGGCGATCGCGGCGAGGGGAACGGTTTCTTCGATCGATCGTACTATGTCTTCGGTTGTAAAATCTTGCCGCTGACCACTACGCCCGCGACCAAAGGCCTGATGCATGGCATCGATCACGACCTGTTCAATTTCGGCACCGCTAAAGTTTTTTGCCTGTCGTGCCAGTAGTCCGCAGTCAAAGTCGCGCAGGCGGTTGGGACGCAGCCGTTGCAAATGCACTTTGAAGATGTCCTGCCGTTCTTGCTCAGTGGGCAAATTCAGGAAAAAGATTTCGTCGAAGCGCCCTTTTCGGAGCAGTTCAGCAGGGAGAATTTGCACATTATTGGCAGTCGCGACGATAAAGACAGGGCTGGTCTTCTCCTGCATCCAGGTGATGAGACTACCAAACACCCGACGACTGGTGCCCGAATCGCCATCTGAGCCACTGTTGATATTGCCAAAGGCTTTGTCGATTTCGTCAATCCACAGCACACAGGGCGCGATCGCTTCTGCAAGTTGGATCATCTGACGCACGCGACTTTCACTTTCACCAACAACACCGCCAAACAGCCGTCCCGTGTCCAGTCGGAGTAGAGGAAGTCGCCATTCGTGGGCGATCGTCTTTGCTGACAGCGATTTGCCTGTTCCCTGGATACCGACCAGTAGCACACCTTTGGGATTGCGAATGCCGTAGCGCCGCGCCTCTTCGGTAAACACATCCTGCCGCATCTGCACCCACTGCTTCAGATTCTCTAGCCCACCCACGCTTTTAAGCGACTCTCGCACCGTAAAGAATTCAAGAATGCCCGTCTGCCGAATCGCCTGCCGCTTTGCCTCCAGCACGCTATCAATATCAGCTTCTGTCACCTGCTCTCTGGCTGCCAGTGCCTTTGCCAACACGCGTTGAATGCGCATCCAGCTCAACCCCTGACAGGCCTTGACTAGCTGTTCGCGTGCCAGACCTGTGACCTTCAGCTTTTCCGGTACGATCAGTTGCGAAATCAGGTAGTCGATCGCCTGAGCATTGGGCAAGGGAAAGTCAATGACCGTGACGGCTTCGGCTAATTCAGCGGGCAGTTCAAGGGTGTGGCTAAGGAACACCACTGTTTTGCGGGTGCGCTTGAGGTCTTTCGCCAGGTTCTTCAGCTCTCGTACCACTGGAGCATTTCTGTCGCTGCTGGCGTTCTTCAAGATGGGGTGGAGATCGCACAGGACAAAGATGGCGTCTTCGTCGGTGGGTGCTTTGACAATGCGATCGAGCGCCGCCATGACACTACCTTTTGCCGCTCCGTTGTCACTCCAACCGCGCACCACATCCCACAGCAGGACGCTACGGTTTGGCTGCACTTTGGCTGCGACCTGCCGCAAGACGGCCTCAACGGGTTCTTCTTCCACCGCTACGATATAGAGCAACGGATACCGCGCCCGCAGCATCAAATCGAGTTCCTCAATCAGCTCCCGATGCGGAATGAAGGGCTTTTGGGTAGCTGAGTGGGCACGATCGGACATGGTTGATAAACGGCTAAGGATTCGTTAAAAATAACAGCGCTTGGATTAGCGGTCAGCGTCAGCCTACAGAAAACAGCTGACGGCTTGATCTTGCTTCCGCCTTACGATCTGCTGACCGCTGATAGCTGATAGCTGATAGCTGATAGCAAGAACCATAACGTTACGTCTCTGACTAGATAACGATCGTCCTTTCTCTAGTTTGCAGCCTCAAAGCTCAAATCCCTTGTCACAATGAGAACTGTAGTCGTTCGTCATGCCCTGTGCCTACTGAAACGGTTGAAGGTATTCTGGATCGCGCTCTGAACGGTCATGAGCTGTCGTGGGAGGACGGAGTGCGGTTGTTGAAGGCACGATCGCCGGACGCGATCGCGCAGATTCGCAGCACGGCAGACCAACTGCGACAGCAACAGTCCGGCGATGTTGTCACCTACATCATCAACCGCAATATCAACTTCACCAACATTTGCGAACAGCACTGTAGCTTCTGTGCCTTTCGGCGAGACGAAGGAGACGAAGGCGCTTATTGGCTGGAGCTAGAGCAACTGCTAGAAAAGGCAACCGATGCTGTCCAGCGCGGTGCCACCGAACTGTGTATGCAGGGCGGTTTGAATCCGAAGGCAACGCTAAACGGCTCCTCCTTAGCCTATTACTTACGCATCGTCACGACCCTCAAAGACGCGTTCCCCCAACTCCATCTGCACGCATTTTCGCCCCAGGAAGTGCAGTTCATCGCCAGAGAGGATGGTCTGAGTTACGCTACAGTGATTGCCGCGTTGCGAGATGCAGGCGTCAATTCACTGCCCGGAACCGCCGCAGAAGTACTGGATGACGACGTGCGACGGGTGCTATGTCCAGAGAAAATTGATACGGCAACCTGGCTAGAAATTGTTGGCTTGGCTCACCAGCAGGGCTTGCACACGACCAGCACGATGCTCTCTGGACACATCGAAACGCCAGAGCAGCAGATACGGCATTTGGACTTACTACGATCGCTCCAGCAGTCCTCTTTAGAAAAGGGCTATCCCGGCATCACAGAATTTATCCTGCTACCCTTCGTGGGACAGGAAGCGCCCAAACCGCTTCGTCGACGAGTTGGACGCGATCAGCCGGTTCTGGCGGATGCGTTGCTGTTAATGGCTGTTGCCCGCATTTTTCTAGGACGCTGGATCACCAACCACCAGCCCAGTTGGGTCAAATTAGGGCTGGCTGGCGCCACCGAAGCGCTGACCTGGGGCTGCAACGATATCGGTGGCACGCTGATGGAAGAGCACATCACCACAATGGCAGGTGCCCAGGGTGGTACGTGCATGGAGGTTGAAACGTTGGTGGGGGCGATCGCATCGCTCGATCGTCCTTATCGACAGCGGGATACTTTGTATGGAGTGGTTAGTTGTGAGAAAGGCTGAAGGCTGAAGGCTGAAGGCTAAAGGCTAAAGGATGAATTATTTGAACTGTCTTACACCTCACACCTCACTCCTCTCTTCCAACTCACCCCTCACTCCTCACCCCTCTCTTCCAACTCACCCCTCACTCCTCACCCCTCACCGCTCCCACAACTTTCACGTAATCTCCTCACCCGTTGCGCGTCAGGTTTGCTAAAGTGGCAGGGGCGTTGCTCGTGCTGTCTTAATTTAGGAAAGCCCTCTCCTTATGATCAAGAAAAAGAAGCCGTCCTTATTGCTCCCGATCGGTGCTGCTGTGCTATTGATTGGTGGGGGTGGCGCTGCCTATTGGGCACTCACTCAGGGGGGGTTGGTTGGCTCAGGAGCTTTGCCTGTTGGCGCGGAAGTGATCCCGCAGGATGCGCTGATGACGCTCTCGGTCTCGACTGACCCTATGCAATGGCAACAATTGCGCGAGTTTGGCACACCTCAGAGTCAGGCGGCGTTTGATAAGAATTTGGCGCAACTGCGCGATCGGCTCCTTACTGCGAATGGTTATGACTACGAGAAAGACATCCAGCCCTGGATTGGGAAGGAAGTGAGCATCGCTCTTTTGGCACCACCAGCTCCTGCCACTGCTCCCAATACCGCACCAGCGATCATGCCAAAGCCTGTGGCGATCGTGGTCATGCCCATTCAAAATCCGCTACAGGCAAAGCAACTGCTCGAAAAGCCTCGATCGCAGGCGGCAGGAAAGCTAGTAGACCGTAGCTACAAAGGCTTCCAGATTAAAGAGACGCAGGGCAAAGCCGAGAATTTTTCGGTCACCGTGTTTGATGGCAAATTGCTGGTGGTGGCGACTGATCCAAAGGCGATGGATCGGGCGATCGATACCTATAAAGGAGAGCAGGGGCAAAGTGCGCTGAAAGCAACACCTGGCTTTACTAAAGCGTTAGGGAAGATTCAAACGGCACAGTCGTTCGGTCAGCTCTACCTCAACTTTCCAGCGGCAACGGCCTTTACGCTAGCCAATTCTGGCAAGGCGGCAGCCCCTAATGCCGCCCAATTGTCCCAGACGCAAGGTGTGGCTGCAACATTAAGCCTGCAGCCTGAAGGTGTGCGGTTTAAGGGCATTACCTGGTATAAGCCCGACAGCCAGAAAACGTATCAAGTGGAGAACCGGGCGAAAACAATGCCTGGTCGACTACCCGCAGACACGTTGCTGATGGCTTCAGGTGGTAACTTACAGCAATTTTGGCAAAATTACAGTCAAGGCGCAACGGCAATTAACCTCGCCCTGCCGCCAGTGCCGCCCGATTGGCTGCAAAACGCGCTGAAGTCAACCGTCAATATGGATTTAGACAAGGACTTCCTCACGTGGATGAACGGTGAATTTTCGTTGGCGATGGTGGGCGTACCGGAAGGGAGCCCGTCTGGTTTGCCGTTTAACCTGCTGTTTATGGTGCAGTCGAGTGATCGTCGTGCCACTGAGGCAACGTTGAAGCAGCTCGATCAGGTGATGGCAGAAAAGTATAAGTTCAAGGTGGAAGAGTCAAAAGCAGGCGATCAACCCGTGACAAACTGGTCGTTGCCCGCGATCGGATTTTCGGTAACGCATGGTTGGCTGAACGATAATGTAACGTTTATTGCGCTAGGTTCGCCGAGCGTTCCTGTTGTGAACCAAATTGTGCCCAAGCCTTCTGCGTCCCTGGCAGATAGCCAAGCGTTCAAAGCCAGCGTACCGTCTGACCCCAACCCCAACAACGGCAATTTCTTCGCCAACTTAGAGCTTTACAAGACGAAGAAACTACCGCTACCGCAACTGCCGTTGGGCAATCAGAATTTGATTGATGCAGTTCGCTCGATCGGCGTGACCGCTGCTATTAGTGACGATCGCAGCACCCGCTATGACGTCTCCCTCCTCCTGCAAAAAGCAGGTAAACCGGCACCGCTCCCCAGTCCGACAACCCCGTCGAACACAGCGCCTTCAGGCAACCCAGCGTTAGAAATTCCTACGGCTCCGTCTCCTTGAGTAGGGAGTAGGGAGTAGGGGAAGTAATGCAAAACTCAAAACTCAAAACTCAACTCAGTAGTCAGTGCTGATAGCTGACAGCCGATAGCTGCCTGCTCCAGCCCAAAGTTCAACTTCTCAGTAAAATTCAACACTTAATACTCATAACGATTCTCAAGAATCGTAGGATAGTCGTAGGGCATCGGTTCAAAGCCTGGAGAGGAGAACGGCATGGATTTAGTGAGACTGCAGAATATTTTTGATAACACGTCCTTCGCGATCCTGTTTGCGACCGTCCTGGTGTACTGGGTCGGTGCGGCGTTTCCCCGTGTACCGTATTTGTCCATGTTGGGTACAACGGGCATGGCGATCGCCAATCTTTGCATTGCTGCCTTGCTAGGAGCACGCTGGTTAGAGGCAGGCTACTTTCCTCTCAGTAACCTTTACGAGTCCCTATTTTTTCTGACCTGGGGCATTACGACGATCCACCTTGTAGCCGAGAACATGAGTGGTAGTCGCCTCGTGGGCGTGGTGACGGCTCCTGTAGCCATGAGCATTACAGCCTTCGCGGCTCTCACCCTGCCAACCGACATGCAAGCCTCTGCACCGCTCGTCCCAGCACTGAAGTCAAACTGGCTGATGATGCACGTGAGCGTGATGATGCTCAGCTACGCCACGCTGATGGTGGGGTCGCTGCTGGCGATCGCGTTTCTCGTCGTGACGTACGGTCAGAATATCGAGCTACGTGGCAGTTCGGTTGGCACAGGTGCGTACCGCGATCGCACCTATCAACTCCGACGCGATGGTGAATTAGTCGCACCTGCCACTCCGCTGACAACAACGAAATCTGAGTTGAACGGCTCCGTCACAGCAGTACTCAATGCTCCGCCTGCAACGGCAACGGCACTACCCCTATCACCCCAGCGCTTAAGTCTTGCCGATACGCTCGACAACATCAGCTACCGCATTATTGGGTTGGGCTTCCCGCTGCTGACGATCGGCATCATTGCTGGCGGCGTCTGGGCAAACGAGGCTTGGGGGTCTTACTGGAGTTGGGATCCAAAAGAAACCTGGGCACTCATTACGTGGCTGGTGTTTGCTGCCTACCTGCATTCCCGCATCACTAAAGGCTGGCAAGGTCGGCGTCCGGCAATCCTGGCAGCCGTTGGCTTTGTCGTCGTCTGGGTTTGCTACCTGGGTGTGAATTTGTTGGGTAAGGGACTTCATAGCTATGGGTGGTTTCTTTAATGGATAACCAATTTGAACCGCTGAATAACGATGAGGTGCTGTTCATCAACGTGGGTCGGGTGTTGATGATCAATCCCACCTTCAAAGTCGGCGAGTTTATTGATGCACTGGCGCAGGCGATTAGCGATCGCGAAAACGATTGGTCTGACGATAACGAAGGCTGGTTTGGCGAAGGCTTACCCTGTGAAGCACTCCGCTTTGGCACCCCAGGCTGGCAGCGCGGACGCGTCCGCATTCGTCTGGAGTTTGTTCCCGAAACCAATAAACCCAAAATGCTGGATGTGCCCCGCGAAAGACCACGCCGTCCTGAGAAACCCGATCCCAAAATCGACGACGTCTATGGCGATGTAGACGACGATTACTAGTAACGCATGCTGCCTTCATTGCCTTGCAGTGTGCACGATCGCCTAAGCCCCTTATGAGTGGAATCGATTGCGGAATCGTACTTGATCTTAAGCATCTTCCCAAGCACCTACCGAATACGCCGCAATCGCAGAGGCTCCTTTTACGAGGGCGATCGGCTCATGTTCTCCATGATGAGGAGACGATGCGGCGAGTGGCGCAAGCTATTATGGATAGAAGTGAATATACGGACACTGCCCGGAACTACGAGCGTTACGGCTTATTTTTCACTGAGGCGATCGGCTACCGAATTAGTCCTGATGGCTCCAGAACTCTACTGTTTTACGGTGAGGTGAAAATTGATGCAGACAACTGATACCACGTCATTCCTCGCACCCGGCCCAGTGAAGGTTAACTGGGAGTTTTTAGAAGCCTGGATTGATCCAATGCAATCCCCACCCTATCTGTTGCTCTTACTGGGTGACAGCACTAACGGTTGTTACGTCTTTGACCCTGCCGAGAGCTATGGGCTTGTGAAAGCATTCCAACGTTATGAAGACGCACAACTCTGGCTTTTGGAAGACGAGTACGAACCACTTAATGGACGGCTATCTAGCTCCGAGGTTCATTAAAACCTGGGAAGTGAGCGCGGCACGATCGCCGCACTGTTTACAGCCGTTGTTAGATCAATACACAGCCTAATCAATCTGGGTGTAGGGTGTGGAGGATGGTGAATGCAAATGAAAGCTGCTTACGGGTTGATCTGCGATGGGTGATTGAGCAAGGCGAGCCATGCAGAATACTCCGAATCATGACTGGACACCCTTGCACGCCCACTTGCATCGTACGCTGAAAGAAAGGCGTCTCTTAGAGCGAAGTCAACAGGTGCTAGTGGCGGTTTCGGGGGGACAAGATTCGCTTTGCTTGGTCAAGTTGTTGCTCGACCTACAACCTAAATGGGGCTGGCAACTGGCCATCGCCCACTGCAATCATCGCTGGCGTGCTGATGCCGATGCCAATGCCGAGCACGTGCAACAGCTCGCGCAAGGCTGGCAGCTTCCTTACTATCAGCAGACGGCTGAAGCTGTGACGACTAGTGAGGCCGCTGCGAGACAATGGCGCTATAAATCCTTGACGACGATCGCGCAACAGTATCGTTACACTTGTATTGTGACGGGACACACTGCGAGCGATCGGGCAGAAACCCTTCTCTACAACCTTATGCGTGGTAGCGGCGCGGATGGACTGCAAGCCCTCGTCTGGGAGCGTCCTCTCACACTAGACATCAAATTGGTGCGTCCACTGTTAGACGTTACTCGTGCTGAAACGAGGCAATTTTGTCAGACGGCTCAGTTGCAAATCTGGGACGACACCACTAATCACGACCTGACCTATGCCCGCAATCGCATTCGTCAAGAACTTTTGCCCTACTTGCAAACTCACTTTAATCCGCAGGCAGAAAACGCCTTGTCCCAAACGGCAGCACTCCTCCAGGCAGATGTAGAGTATCTGGAAGCGCAAGCGGCGGCTTTACTGGAGCAAGCTCAGCATGCCGATCGCCCAGGGCTGAATCGCACAATTCTCCAACAGTCTGCCCTCGCGCTGCAACGCCGTATCATGCGTCAATTTCTTCAGCAAGCCTTACCTTGTGCGCCCAACTTCGGCCATATTGAGAAACTGGTGAGCTTAATCACCGCACCAAACCGATCGCAAACCGATCCCTTTCCTGGAGGCACGATCGCCTACGTCGAAGACAACTGGATTTGGCTCAAACCTGCAAGTGGCGACGATCGAACCAACTAATTGCTCCAGTTGGTCAGTTCCCTTTTGTAGGGACGTTTCATGGAACGTCCCTTGTCGCTTCAGCGGTCGGTAACCGGTCGTTCCTAAGGGGCATCAAACACGGCTCTGTTGCTTGGGTGCCTGTATTTTTAAGAAGCGCGTGGCCATCCAGTTCGCCCCAGGTGCTTGACACCGTTTGGTAGCGTTTGGCGCCACGCGCATAGGCCCATGAGGCCAACTCGAAGGCTCGCTAGAGCGTGCGAGCGCGCCTGTGCAAGGACGCGTTGTCAAAGGGCCACCCAAAGCGACCGCCGCCGAAACGCTGCTTGGAGAAAAAACAGGGGTTGGTATTGATGTTTGTCCCGCCCGTTTGGATGTGTACCTGCTACCCCAAGGGCCAACC
>NZ_PVWK01000006.1 GCF_003003795.1 Stenomitos frigidus ULC18
ATTCGGGAACTGCGAAAGCGGGACTGAATGTTGGCCTGACGCCATGTCGCTTTACGTACTTTTGCGTAAAAGAACCCAAAGTTAGCAGGTCGTTCCTGGCCGACAGAATCTAAGCCACCAGCTACTTTTGAGCCTCCCCATACAAGCTACGTCTACTGCTCAACAACTCGACCTGCTTATGTCTTTGAGATCGAAGGCAAAACCTATGCTCATCTTCTCAATCCAGGCGGCGATTGGTTTGGCTATAACGTGTCTGATTACCCGGTCTACTGGGCAACTTGCCATAACATCGTAGGACCAGATTTCTTTTCTAAAGCGATGAAAAGTCGTGCTACTCAGCTCGGCTATCCACTGAACTTGCCGTCAGATCAAATCGAGTTAAGCAATGTGCGAGATATTTTGAAGCCGTGAAGGTTAGTAGCTACCTGGGTGGCGGAGTGATGATTGTTTTTAGTGTGGATTAAAGACAAATATGAACGCTGAAAACAGGACAATCAGAGTTTATCAACACTCCGATAAACCAGCATTGCTAAAAATTTATGATGCTGCTGTTCCATCAGCTCATCATTTTCTGGAAGAAAGTGTTCGCATGAGACATCGCCAACTGGCGGAAGAATCACTTGACGACCTTGCTACCAAAACTTTTGTCTTAGAAGAAAATGGGATAATTGTAGGATTTGCTACATTTCAGACTGAAATCAAGATGTCTGGTTTCTTTGTCAACCCAGAACTTAAGCGTCAAGGTCTGGGTAGAAAGCTAATGAACTATATCCAGAGCGAGAAGCAAATAATTAAGCTGGCTGTTTACAAGAGAAATCGAGATGCTGTGAGTTTTTACAAGAAAATGGGGTTTCAGAAGCAATCTCAGAAACGTGAGAATTCTACACAGCCAATTTATTTCGAGATGACATGGAAAGCATAAAAAACGATTCGGATAAAGATAGCAATACTTTACTAATGGCTTAGTAGCTCATGGAATTTCGCATTGCTGACACATTCACCGATAGTCTGGTCAAACTCACCAGTCAGGAGCAGAAAGCGGTCAAAACTACAGCTTTTGACCTGCAACTGAATCCAGCGAGTGCAGGGATGCGATTCCATAAGCTCGATCGGGTAAAAGACCCTAACTTCTGGTCGGTCAGCATCAACATGGACATTCGCTTGATTGTCCACCGAACAGAGACCAGCTTGCTACTCTGCTATGTCGATCACCACGACGCTGCTTACACCTGGGCGAGCCGTCGCAAAATCGAGCGGCATCCCAAAACTGGTGCTGCCCAGTTGGTGGAAGTACGCGAACGAGTCGAGGAAGTCATCGTCCAAAAACCAGTCGAGCGAACAGCACCCACAAAACTGCCTCTATTCATCAAAGTTTCCGACGACGACTTGCTGAGTTATGGGGTTCCAGTAGAGTGGTTGGACGATGTACGGCAAGCGACTGAGGACACCCTATTTGATTTGGTTGATCGCTTACCCCAGGAAGCAGCCGAAGCACTCCTGGAACTGGCAACAGGCGGCAAACCCCAAAAACCAACCACCATCCCAACCAGCATCGATCCGTTCAGTCACCCCGATGCTCAACGCCGCTTCCGGGTGATGACCAACATGGAGGAATTGGAACGGGCGCTGGCTTTCCCCTGGGAAAAATGGACAGTCTTCCTTCACCCTGCCCAACGCTACCTGGTTGAGCGAGATTACACTGGACCTGCCCGCATCTCAGGCTCGGCAGGCACTGGCAAAACTATTGTGGCACTCCATCGCGCTGTCTTTTTAGCACGTCGGCATCCTCAGGCACGCCTTTTACTGACCACATTCTCTGATGCCCTAGCGAATGCCCTCCAGGTCAAACTAAACAGATTCATTGGCAATGAGCCTGAAGTTAGCAATCGGCTCGTAGTTTGCTCCATTCAGAGAATCGCCTACGAACTCTATACCGAAGCCTTTGAGGAACCGAAGATTGTGACACCAGAGCAGGTGCGATCGCTGTTAAGGTCAGCCGCC
Organism: Stenomitos frigidus ULC18; assembly: GCF_003003795.1. Classification (GTDB taxonomy): domain Bacteria; phylum Cyanobacteriota; class Cyanobacteriia; order Leptolyngbyales; family Leptolyngbyaceae; genus Stenomitos; species Stenomitos frigidus_A. Next base: position 2,002 of record NZ_PVWK01000006.1, read on the forward strand.
GCCAACGTTCCAGGGCATCGGTTTACAGAATCATTTTTGTTCGGAGAATGGCGCGATGTCGTTGATGCATGGCAGCTAGACTCGTGGGAAGCCTACCGGGATGTGCAACGCCTGGGGCGCAAAACCCGGATTGGTGGCAAACAGCGAGAACTCCTCTGGTCGATCTTCCAGCAGGTTCATGATGAGATCGCACAGCAAAACCTTCTGACCTTACCTGGACTCTTTTACCGGGTCGCAGACTATCTCACCGAGTCGAATGAACAACCCTTTGACTTCGTGGTTGTGGACGAAGCTCAGGACATGGGCATCTCCGAACTGCGCCTCTTAGCCGTGATGGGCAAGCGACGACCCGACAGTTTATTCTTTACGGGTGATTTGGGGCAGCGCATTTTTCAGCAGCCGTTCTCCTGGAAGGCATTGGGTGTCGATATTCGTGGGCGATCGCAAACACTCACCATCAACTACCGGACTTCTCACCAGATTCGCCAGCAAGCCGATCGCCTACTGCCCAAAACACTGGCTGATGTAGACGGCAATGTTGAGGATCGGCAAAACACAGTGTCAGTCTTTAACGGACCCGCCCCAGCGATCGAGCTTTATGCTGACCTGGAGCAAGAAACGGAAGCTGTCAGCGAGTGGATCGCGAATCGTCTTACCGCTGGGCTGCAACCAGATGAAATCGGGGTCTTCGTCCGGGATACGCCTCAGCTTGAACGGGCGATCGCTGCCATCAAACAGTCAGGAGCAACGCCAGTTGAGTTGGACGATCGAGTCATCCCGGCTCAAGGCTGTATTGCTGTCAGCACGATGCATCTAGCAAAAGGGCTTGAGTTTCGTGCCGTTGTGGTCATGGCTTGCGACGACGAAATCTTGCCACTCCAGGAGCGTATTGAAAGCATTTCCGACGAGTCCGATCTCGAAGAGGTCTATAATACCGAGCGCCATCTTCTTTATGTTGCCTGCACCCGTGCGCGGGATTACCTGCTCATCACTGGAGTGAATCCAGCCTCTGAGTTTTTGGATGATCTAAATCATTGATAGTGATTCTAGCCTTCCTACGCTGTTCGTTAAGAACCAATACGAATAATCGACAAAAGTTGGAGTGGGATTAGTTTGAGTAACTTGAGAGAGCCAAATTCGTTTAAGCTCTATCGCTCTATCGGGACATCTCTCCGCTATACTCAAATCGCATCCTTACACCTAAAAACAGATGCTAATCGGAGTGATCAACCAGAAAGGAGGCGTGGGCAAGAGCACAACAGCGGCTCACCTTGCCTATTGGTTGAGCCGCCATCGCAAGCAAAGCACTCTTGTCCTTGACTCTGACTCGCAGCAAAGCTCCAGTCAATGGCTACAAGATATGGGTATGGAGTTCCGCGTCATTGATGATCCCGAAGAGTTATTTGAAACTGCCACTGACCTTGCCGACCAATACGATGCGATCGTCATTGATGCACCCGGCGTACTGGGCGAAACCACCAAATCCATTTTGTTAGCAATTGACCTAGCATTAATTCCAGTTCAAGCCGCCCAGCTCGATCTGGCAAGTACCGAGAAAATCGTGCGGCTGGTTCACAACGTCCAGAAGGTGCGGAACGGAAACCCCCATGCTGCAATCTTCCTCAACAAAGCTGAAAAACGCAGTATTCTACTGCGGGAAGCCAGAGCTGCCCTGGCTGACATTTCTGGTATCAAATTACTGGAAACAACTATTTATCGCCGTACCGCAATCGCCGATGCTCCCGGACAATCAGCAACCGTCTTTAATATGTCAGGCGAAGCTGCCCAAGTTGCTGCTGAAGAATACGAACAGCTCTTTACGGAGGCATTGAACTATGGCAAGGCGTAGCCTAAGCAAACTGCGTGACAGCCTCGACCAGGTTGAAACCCAGTCAGGAGGAGATCGCGATCTTCCCCTCACATCAATTTGCCTACCGGCCCAGCAACCTCGCCGCTACTTCGACCCAGAGAAGCTAGAACAATTAACCCTCTCTGTTAAAGAACATGGCATTCTGGAACCTGTTCTGGTGCGGCCAGTTGAGGGTAAGCCTGACCAATACGAACTTGTTGCCGGAGAACGGCGTTACCGAGCGGCTCAGCAGCTTAAGCTAACCGAAATACCCGTTGTCATTCGACACCTGTCCGACACCGAAGCCCTGCAACTCGCCCTGGTCGAAAACTTACAGCGGGAAGACCTCAACCCCGTCGAAGAAACTGAAGGTATCCTGCAATTGCTCAGCATTCAACTTAACCGAGCTGTAAGTGACTTGCCCCCTCTCTTGCATCGCCTCCAACATGAGCGCAAAAAATCTGCCAACAACGTTGTTGGAAACTCAGAAATCGAAGCGATCGAAAGCGTCTTCACAGGTCTAGGACTGATGTCCTGGGAATCTTTCGTGAATCATCGACTTCCGCTGTTGAATCTGCCAGACAATGTTCTAGAAGCTCTGCGCCAGGGCAAGCTTGCCTATACGAAGGCTCAGACAATCTCCCGTGTGAAGGACGAAACCCAACGTCAAGTTTTGCTTCAGTCAGCAATCAAAGAAGACCTTTCCCTCAGCCAAATTCGAGAACGAATTAAAGCTCTTCAGCCAGAAGCAGACAAAACCTCCCCAAAAGCCACTGTTGAATCTCTCTCTCGCCGAGTGATCCAAGCTAAGCTATGGGAAGACCCCAAAAAATGGAAGCAAGCTCAAGCTTTGCTTATCAAGCTAGAAGCCTTAATATCGGAAGAATGAAGTCTGTCTTAACAGGTTGATAGGCTCGCTGCCAAAGAAGGCAATCATTCCTCTTTGAAGCTATCAACCCCTAGAATATCTCTGAATTAATCAGTCTTATCAGAAGATTTTCTACCCCTAGTTCTCTTGCCAGGCTGCCTTGGGGTGGTAGTTTTTGGCTTCTTAACTGGCGTGGAAGGTCGTTGAGCCACTTCATTGACCGTCGCGAGATCTAAGCCTAACCGTGTTGCAATTTGTTCTACCGTCAAACCTGTTTCAAGTAGCACAGGTACCACTTCGAGTATCCCCTCAAGCTTGGCTTCTTGGTAAACCTTGGTTTGTTTTAGTTCACTTAATCCGAGCATTGATTCAATCTCCTTGTGGTTCAGGTTGCCGAACTTGTAAACGAAGATGGTACTTATCAATTCTAGAATGTCTCGCAGTGCTTTTGCATCCGTAACGCTTACTCTGGCTCGTTCAATCAACGCCCTCCCTTTCTCCGGAGCGATCGCTTCATTCACCCCAATTAGTTGAATCGCAGAAACTTCTAAAGAATGACCTTCCCAATCCTCAGGTGTCTCATCTAAATAAATCCGTTGGAGCCTTCCTCCAGAAGCATACTCACGAAAGTGTGCGGGCAAACCAGGATCGAAGCGTCTTTCAGTAAAGATCGCCACTCCCTGCCAATCATGTTGAGGACGGTAGTCATTGAGGTATAAAAGAATCTCACTGAAAAAACCGTAGTAAAAGTTTTCTCCCTTGCGTCTGTCCCGATAGCCTTGCACCTCGACAAAATAGATGGGTAAGTCAGCAAAACGATCATGAGGCAAGAGAACACCGTCAATTTGAAACCGAGTCTGCTTCACTTCCTGACTAACAAAGCTGTAGTTTCCTCCCTGTGCCGGAGGCATCCCCATCAGCTCTAGTAAAACTCCTGGCGAGGACTGAAATAATTCATAGAACAGACTATCAGTCTTCACAACCTTCGGACAGATGTTTAACGTCTTTCACATCTTAAACTTCAGTTGTCTCTTTCTTTCTTTCTAGCTTGCCTAAGCTTCTCAAAAACGGCCCCAAAGGAAAGCTTGAGCAGGGTGATCGCACCTTGACGACAGCAGCGGCTTTCTGGTAACTCAAAACCCATCTCAAACGCAAGCTCTCACAATGGTCTTGCATCAATGAGTTTTGAGGCACTGATGCAAAACTACCGAAAATGACCGATTTCGACAATTCAATCTGCTTACCTGAGCTTGAACGAATCTTACTTTCTGTTAAGCGACTAGCCAAGGGCAGTAAGACGCATTTTGAGTCAAAAGCTGAAACGAATCAAAAAAGCTTCGACGCTTATACAGTGATTTGCTGACTGGATTTTGGTTCAATTCCAAAAGTATTTACTAAAGCCGTTCGCTGCCTTAACTCCCTAACAATGGACTCTGGAATCTGTGTCTGAGCGCTCCTTGCAAAACAGCAGTCTTGAATAGCCAGGATAAAGCCCTGAATTGCTTCTGGAGTAAACGTATCAGCAGTTTTTAGGAAGTCCTGCCATAGAGTCAGATTATTTTTATACTGTTCAATTAAATATAACCCAGCCAAATATTCGGCTAGTGGGTCAAGGGTAAAACGAACCCGGCTTTGTTCTTCCCCAACAGTTTCAACAATCCGCAGAGATTTTTCTAAGTAGTTAAGTCGAGAAACTGGATCATCTCCAGCTAAACTGGCTAGAAGCACTTCTCTTTTAGCTGAATTGGGTCGATAAGTATACCTTAAGCACTCCCATGCCACGGTTTTAGCATCTTGGCATACAGTGTTGTTGTCGAGGTAGACTTCGACAACATCTGACTGGTGAGCAATTTCTGTGTTGAGTCGTTCTAGGCAACTGATCATTAAATCAGGGATGGTTTTAGGTAGTTGGACTGAGCGGTTTCCAACTGTAATTAGTTGATCTATGTAGAGTTTGGCAAGAAAAGCTGTAATCGGTCGATTGTCTACAATTTTCTCTAATTGGCTAGCAGCTTCTAGCAGGGATTCTTCCTTCTTATTTTGGCTCTTAAGGTAGTCCTCCATGAAACGTACCAACTCAGATCCCTTTAGTTGAAGTGGCTCCAACCAATCCATAGTAGTTTTCTCGGGTGTTTCTCTTGTGCGGGAGGTAACAATTAGAGCATTGAACGGATTTGTTTTGGAGTTGGGAACAACAGTTTTTCGGATTGGATCTCGCATCTCTGAGAAGCGATCAATAATCACTAGTACTCGTCCACGCTTAAGCAAATAGTGCAGCAATTGGTCGGGAATTGGCTCCTGTTCGTTCACTAGGTCCTGTAAGCGTTTACGAACAGCTTCCACTAAAGGCTCTTTTATGCCCTCTACTCCAATTTCTTGCTCGATTAGCTCCGGTTCAATCAAAACAGGCAACATAAGATGCTTGGCACATAGCCGCTTCTTAGAATCTCTTTCCATAGCCAACTTTGCCAAGTGACAAGCCAAGCTAGTTTTGCCTACCCCGCCTGCACCCCAAATTAGTAGCCGTACTGTGGGTTCTTTTACGCAAAAGTACGTAAAGCGACATGGCGTCAGGCCAACATTCAGTCCCGCTTTCGCAGTTCCCGAAT